>JBKQMT010000038.1:0-86158 GCA_052146595.1 Acidimicrobiales bacterium | reverse complement strand
GCCGGGTGGAAGGCTCGAATGCAAGCCGGGCGGCATCCCCCCTGTCTGGCCGGGAAAGCCCCCTCCCATGTCCTGGCCACCGGTGCGCGGGCCCATCGGTCCCATGAACAAGCGCCCACTCCGCAAGAAGGCCGCCGCCCCGGCACCGAGGTAATTGACCGCGAGACGCGTCGCCACGTACCCGGTCACGAGCAGCCCACAGATTCCGACCAGGATCAAGAGCACCGGCCAAAGGTACGAGTGATGCTCACAGCCCACTGTCACAGCCGCCACGATCCCCGGAACCTTGCCGACCGCCGGGCCAGCTTGGCGGTTGCAAGCGGCGGGCACGTGGGTGTTCTTCCATGCCGTCCATACCGTCAGCACCCCGCCTGCCAAAAAGCACAGGAACCACGCCGTCTGCAGCAGCATGATCCGTTTGAGCATCCTGGTCGCCTTGGCCATGACGTCAGCCGGCGTCGGCACCAGCTCGCTGCCCATGGCGGCCCTCCCACCAGTAGCGCCTTTCACAAAGCTACGCACGTGGCGCTTCAAACGCACCACGGAGATCCAGTCGGCTCGGTGTCCACGGGGTTTAGGCGAGGGCGACGAGATCGCCCAGGTCGTCGCTCCAGGTGTCCTCCACGCCTTCTGGCATGAGGACGACGCGTTCGGGGGCGAGCGCCTGCACAGCGCCAGGATCATGGGTGACGAGCACGATGGCGCCGGCGTAGGTGTGCAGTGCCTTCAACACCTCGCTCCGGCTGGCGGGATCGAGGTTGTTGGTCGGCTCGTCCAGCAGGAGCACGTTCGCCGTCGAAACGACGAGCGTCGCCAGCGCGAGCCTGGTCTTCACGCCCCCCGCCACGGTCCCGGCCTGTGGCTCGTTGCGGGTGCCACCGAAGAGAAACGACCCGAGGATGCGCCGAAGCTCCGCGTCGCTGACCGTTGGTGGCGCGCTGTGCCGCACGTTCTCGTAGACAGAGCGCGATGGGTCCAGTGTCTCGTGCTCCTGGGCGTAGTAGCCCATCTGGAGCCCGTGACCGGGCACGACTTCTCCGGCGTCAGGCCGCTCGAGCCCCGACAGCACCCGTAGCAGCGTGGTCTTGCCGGCGCCGTTCAGCCCGAGAATCACCACCCGGCTGCCGCGGTCGATGGCGAGGTCGATGCCCGAGAACACCTCGAGGGAGCCGTATGACTTCGTCAGCCCCGTCGCGCTGAGCGGAGTCCTCCCGCACGGTGCGGGAGCAGGAAAGCGCAGCTTGGCCACCTTGTCCGCCCGCCGGACGTCCTCGAGCCCTTCGGTGAGGCGTGTCGCCCGACGGTCGAGGTTGTGAGCCATGCGGGCTTTGGTGGCCTTGGCACGCATGCGGTCGGCCTGTGCTCGGAGCTCGACCACCTTGCGCTCGGCGTTGGCCCGTTCCCGGCGCCGCCGTCGCTCGTCGGTGGCCAACTGGTCGAGATAGGCCTTCCAGCCGAGGCGGTACACGTCGAGCTGGGTTCGCGAGGCGTCGAGATGGAACACCTTGTTGACGACCGAGTCGAGGAGGTCACCGTCGTGGCTGATCACCATGAGCCCGCCGGCATGGGCGCGGAGGAAATTGCGCAGCCAGGAGATCGAGTCGGCGTCGAGATGGTTCGTCGGCTCGTCCAAGATGAGCGTGGGGGCGCCCGAGAACAGCACCCGAGACAGCTCCACTCGCCGTCGCTGGCCACCGGAGAGAGTGCCGAGCGGTTGGGTGAGGACCCTGTCGGGAAGCCCCAGGCTGGAGGCGATCGAACCGGCTTCGGCTTCGGCGGCCCATCCGCCGCGGAGCTGGAACTGCTCCTCGAGGCGCGAATAGCGCTCGAGGACTCTGTTCTGGTGCCCGCTGTCCCCGCGGCCCATGTCGGCGCGGGCGGCCTGCATGTCGTGGACGATCCGGTCGAGGCCCCTCGCCCCGAGGATCCGGTCGCGGGCGATGACGCTCAGGTCTCCGGTGCGAGGGTCCTGCGGGAGATAGGCCACCGGCGCCGACCTCCGCACCGAGCCTGCCGCCGGGAGGGCCTCGCCGGCGAGCACCCTGGCGAGGGTCGTCTTGCCTGCGCCGTTGCGCCCGACGAGTCCGATCCGATCCCCGGGCGCGACCTGGAAGGTCACCGGCTCGAGGAGCTGGCGACCGCCGGCGGTGAGCTCGAGGTCGGTGGCAGTGATCATGAAGGGCTGCTCTGGTTGGGGGGCGATGACGGTGCGGTAGCGCCGCGCAAGGCCGCCGCACACGCGTCCTCGCACACGGCCTAGGCGAACTACCGGACCACTAGCGTAAACCGGATGCCGAAGCGGTCAGGTCCAAGGCGGTGAGCCGCACGGACGCGCCGGGGCAGGTGGCCCTGGTGGGAAGCGGTGAGTTTCTCGAAGTGATGGTCCCTGTAGACGCTGAGCTGCTAGCCGGGCGCCCGCAGCGAGCCGTCTTCCTGCCGACGGCCTCGGCCGAGGAAGGCCCAGAGCGGGTGCGGTACTGGATCGATCTCGGCTCCGCGCACTATCGCGCCATGGGCGTCGAGCCCGTGCCGCTCTTGGTGCTCGAGCGCGACGACGCCGAGGACCCCGAGCTGGCTGCGAGGGTGGCCGGGGCCGGCCTCGTTTACCTCTCGGGCGGCAATCCCGGGTACCTCGCCCACACCCTCGCCGGCACAGCTGTCTGGCGGGCGATCATCGGGGCCTGGCGCGCGGGTGCCGCCCTCGCCGGTTGCTCGGCCGGGGCGTGCGCGCTGAGCCGGATCGCGGACGATTTCAGGCGGCCCGGCCGCTACAGCGGTGCGGGCCTCGCCGTCGTGCCGCAACTGGTCGTGATCCCGCACTTCGACCGCTTCGAAGATTGGCGACCGGGGCTGGCCGACCAGATGCTGGCCCGAACGCCACCGGATGCGGTGCTCGTCGGCATCGACGAGGAGACGGCCCTCGTCGGCGACGGCGACAGCTTCACGGTCCGCGGCCGGAAGTCGGTGTGGCGGATCGAGCGCGACGGGACCCGTTCCCAGTTCATGGCGGACGAGCAAGCAAAGCTCGCCGTGACGGCACCGCAGTAGGCGGCACCCCTGTAGGCGGCACCCCTGTAGCCGGCACGGGCGGAACCCGAGCTTCACGGGCCGGCGGCACCCAGGTGGTGGCTCCTGGATGCCGCCATGCCCGGCGGAGCTGTTGGCTGATGCTCCATTCTGGGAAGACCGGTGAGTGGGCCGATCTCGGCACGCCAGAGAGACAATCGACGCCGAGAAAGAGACACTTGACCTGGATCACCCCTGGCCTCACCTGCGCATCACCCCCTGGGCCGGCTTGCGGTCGCTTCGAGAGCGTCGGACCGGCCGCCATCACGACGCCGCGAACAGTGGCGTGTGGCGTTGGAGCACCTTGGGGCGCATCGCTACTCTCGGCATGTGCAAATTGGCGTCGAGCGGATCCCGACCGTGGCGAGCTACCCACTGCGTCACGCCATCCTCAGGCCGCACCAGGACATCGACGCGGTGGCATGGGAGGGGGACGACGAGCCGGGAACCGCAACCTTCGGTGCCGTCGACGGCGAGAGCGGTGCCATCGTCGGTGTGGCGACGGTGTTCCCCGAGCCGGCGCCCTTCGATCCGGCCGCCGTCGGTCTGGCCGCCGGTGCCGGCGGCAAAGAGACGACGTGGCGCCTGCGCGGCATGGCGACGTGCAAGGATCTTCAGGGCCGGGGCATCGGGTCGATGGTGCTCAAGGCCGTCTTGGAGCACGTGGCAGCCGAAGGCGGTGACCTCATCTGGTGCAATGCCCGCGTGGGAGCCATCGCCTTCTACGAGCAGGCTGGCTTTGAGACGTGGGGCGACGAATGGGAACTGCCCTCCATCGGGCCGCACGTCGTGATGTGGCAGCGCGTCGAACCGAAAGCGACACCGTGAGCAACAACTCCGAGGTGCGTGACCCCGAGGTGGTCGAGCTTCTCCAACAGCTGATCCGCAACGCCTGTGTCAACGACGGCACCGATGCGTCCGGCCACGAGGCCGCCAACGCAGAGGTCATCCGGGCGGGCCTCGAAGGCACGGGTTGTGACCTCGAGAGCTTCGAGCCACTGCCGGGCCGCGTCTCGCTCGTGGCGCGCATCGAGGGAGCCGACCCCGGCGCGCCTTCGCTCTGCTACCTGGGGCATACCGATGTCGTGCCCGTGAACCCGGACACCTGGAGCCGTGACCCATTCGGCGGCGAGCTCGTCGACGGTGAGGTCTGGGGCAGGGGCGCTGTCGACATGTTGAACATCACCGCCTCGATGGCCGTCGCCTTCGGTCGCCTGGCCCGGAGTGGCTTTCGCCCTCGCGGCACCCTGATCCTCGCCGCGGTCGCCGACGAGGAAGCACTCGGTGCCCACGGCGCCCGTTGGCTGAGCGAGCATGCCGCCTCGGCTGTGGAGGCCGACTACGTCATCACCGAAGAGGGGGGCGTCCCCATCGAGACGCCCGCCGGCCGGCGACTCGCGATCACGGTGGGCGAGAAGGGGAGCTGCTGGTGCCGCCTCAGGATCCACGGAGCGGCGGGTCACGCCTCAGCGCCTTTGCGCACCGACAATGCCCTCGTCACCGCGGCCGCGGTCATAGGGCGCCTGGCGGCGTTCAAGCCGCCGGCCATCGTGCACGACGCATGGCGGCGTTTCGTGGGCGGCATGGCGATGCCTGAGGAGATGAGCACGATGCTCCTCGACCCGGGTGCCATCGACGAGCTCTGCGAGTCGCTCCCCGATGCCGGGCTCGCCCGCCAGGCGCACGCCTTGACGCATATGACGATCGCCCCGACGGTCGTCCATGGCGGAACCAAGCTGAACGTGATCCCCGACCAGGTCGACCTGGATCTCGACATACGCACCCTGCCGGGCCAGACCGAGACCGAGGTGCGGGAACTGCTCGCCGAAGCCCTCGGGGACCTCGGCGACAAGGTCGAGATCCTCTGGACCCACGATGACCCGGCCTCGGAGTCACCGGTCGGCACGCCGCTTTGGGACGAGCTCGACGCCATGGTGCGGCGGTTCCACCCCGGTGCCGAGAGCGTGCCCTTCTTCAGCGCGGGCGCTACTGACGGGCGCTTCTTCCGCCGGCGCGGGGCCGTCGTCTACGGATTCGGGATGTTCTCGGACCGGCTGAGCTTCGAGCAGTTCCTGTCGATGTTCCACGGGGACGACGAACGGGTCGACGTCGAGTCGCTGGCGCTCTCGGCGGAGATGTTCGAGGCCCTCCCCCGCTCGTTCCTGGTCTGACCCGGACGCCTTGGCAGCAGGCGGGGCGGCCCTCGCCGGGCGGCGTCGCCCTCGCCGTCGTTGTGCCTTGCTAGTTGCCGGTCACGGCGATCGTGTAGGTGCTGCCGCCGTAGACGACGGTGCAAGTCATGGTGGCCTTCCAGCCCCCGCCGAGCCCGGTCCCCCCGATGCCCTTCTCGGGTTGAACACCGCGACCTTCCCTTCGACCTGGATGACACCAGTGCCTGTCGCACTCGACGGCTGACCCGGTCTCGGGTCGCCACAACAGACAATCGACGTGGGAAAAACCGCGGTTGACCTGGATCACCCCTGTCCTCACCCCTTGCGCCACCCCTGGGCTCAGGTACGGTCGCGGTGGAGAACGACGAAACGGCGGGTGAATGTTGAGTCGATGATGCTCTCCGCGGAGGCCTTAGAGCCTTGTCGCGGTCGTTCCTGGCCTGACCCGGGCCGCTCAGGTATCGAAGCCCTCGTCGTCCTCAGCGTCGCCGTTGCCGTCATCGCCCTCGACGTCGAGCCAGGTGGCGAACCGGCTCACGACCTGCTGCACGCCGCTGCCGGCGCGCTCGACCATCTTTGCGAAACGCTGCCTGTAGTGCTTGAGAGCCGAGTCGAACTCCGCTGAAGGCGGCGGCTCCTGGCCGCGCCTGAGATAGCCGCCCGAGCGCTGCCTGTCGTACTCGCCGGAGGCCACCCAGGCAACCAGCTCTCGGACACGGCGCACCGGGAAGGGGTGGGTTGCTCCGATCTCCTCCCAAAAACGCGAGTAACGCGCGAACGGGTCGCCCTCTCCCTCGTACTCAGTGGCTTGGCGGATGAACGCGTCCAGGTTCAACCCCTTCACCGGACCGCCCGCCATGCGCATCAAGGTGCGACAGGTGAGCAAGGGATCTCCCGTCCCGAGGGCGCTGGCACGGTCGGCTGTCAGCTCTGCCGCCCGGGACCACTCCAAGAGCGCGTAGTACACGCCCAACAGAGGCAGGCCGGCGAGAGGCGCCCCTTTCAACACCTTGGACATGACCTGCTGCACGAGCACGAACGTCGTCATGAGGCCCACGTGATCCGCCAGCACGTGGCCCATCTCGTGCGCGAGCACCGCGTGCAGCTCGTCGGAGTCGAACGATCCGGCCAGCCCGGAGGAGACGAGCGTCATCGGATCGTTCGTGCCAATGGTCAGCGCGCTGCCGACGGGCGCCTGGGTCACATACAGGTGCGGGCACACTGCGATGTCGAAAGTGTGGGCACAGCGACGCTGCGTTGCCCACACCTCGGGCAGCTGGTCCTCGCCGAGGCGGACGGCGTTGCCGAGCAGCAGCTGGCGGTACTTGCGCTCATAGCCGACCTCGCTGAGCTTCTTGATCACCTTGTCGAGCATGGGGACGCTGTGCAGCGCCGCAGCCGCAGCCCGGTCGGCGGGATGGGCGAATCCTTGAGCACTGATGTCCGGATAACTGAGCGCTGTTTCTATGGCCATGGCAGCCGCCTTCCCGTTTCGCCCGAGAAGTCTCTCACTGTTGAGAGGCCGCGGGCTTGCGGCCACTCACACTCCGGCGGGCAGGTTCCCCCTGACGAGCACGGGCGTCGTCGGCACCGGCGTCCCTCCGAGCGGTTCGGCGGTGATCATGAGCACGGTCATATTGGGCTCGACCCGCAAAGGGGCGGCGTAAGGGTTGGAACCGAGCACGCCGAGCGACACGACCTTGCCGCTCGAGAGGACCCACAGCTGGAAGGTCTTCGAGTGGCCGATCGCGGGCATGGAGGGGTTGATGAGGTAGCCCTGGCCGTCGAGGATGACTACGGTCGCCTTCCAGGCCGGGTGCGTGGACGAGGTGAGCTCCACCGTCTCGTGGGACGGGTTGGAGAGGACGCTCGTGACGCTCGCCTGGCGATTGAGGCTGTTGACCTGTTGGTCGAGGTTGCTCACCTTGGCCGCGAGCAGCCCGACGACCAGTATCAGGGCGGCCGCGATCGCGCCGAGGGGCACGATCAGCGCCAGTCTCCGTCTCGAGCTCGGCCGCGGGAACGCGGAGAGGGCTGGCGGCTCGTCTTGCAGCGAGGCGGAGATCCGATCCCAGAGCTCGTCGGGCGCGACGGCCGGGGCGTCGGCGACCGCATTGCCGAGCAAGGCCGCGACCTCACAGTGGGCGGCGAGCTCAGCCCGGCACCGCGGGCAGGAAACAAGGTGGTCGTCGACTTCTTGGCGCTCGTCGTCGTCAAGGGCGTCGAGCGCGTAGACCCCGAGCAGCTCCTCGATCTCGTCGTGCGTCATGGCTGCTCGCCCTTCACGCCCAGCCCGGAGACGGCGAGCTGGCTGTGCATTCGTTTCAGCCCGCTCCGGATCCTGCTCTTCACCGTGCCTTCCGGCTCACCGAGAATCGCCGCCACCTCCCGGTAGGTATGGCCCCGAAAGTACGCCAGCTCGATCGGCCTCCGCTCGGCGTCAGGGAGGCCGCCGAGGATCTCCCGGACCTGGTCGGCGACGATGATGTCGCCGACCTCGTGCTCGAGGTCGTAGCCGCCTTGCGCCGTTTCTCGCGCCTCGCGCTCCTCGCGGCGGCGCCGTGACGATTCCGATCGCATCTGATCGACCGCACGCCCGTGCGCCTGCGCGAGCAGGTACGAGCGCAGCGATCCCCGCTCGGGGTCGAAACGATCGGGCGCGTTCCACAGGCGCACGAACACCTCTTGCACGACCTCTTCGGCGGCGGTTTTCTCGTGCAGCAAGCGGCGGGCCAGGCCGAAAACGGCTCCCGCGTGGCGCCGGTAGGCCTCTGCGAGAGCGTCCTCCCGGTAGCGGGCTATCGCAAGCGCGAGGCTGCCGTCGCTCGCGTTGGACAGTTCAGGTCGCACTTCACTTTGACTACGGAGCCGACGAGGCTCCGGATGACCCGCGCCCACTGGCACAAGCTATCGGCGGGTGACTGCCGCGGGCGGCCGTCGCGCGTGGGGCCGTTGCGCGGGCGGCGGGGCAATGCCCAAGCCGGCAAGGCAAGCTCGCCCGCCCACGAGCGCGCTCGGGGTGCGCCGATGACGAGCTAAGCCGAGCTGACGAGCTAAGAGGCCGGCCCGGTCTCCCCGGTCTCCCCGGTCTCCTCGGTGTCCGAGGAGTAGGTGCCAGTCGGGATTCCGCCGCTGAACTGGGGCATGCCGCCACCGCCCGGCACGGTTGTCGCCGCTGGGGCAGACGGCTGCGTCGGAGTCTCGCCGGCAGCCGTCGGAGTCGGGACGAACGAGCCGTCGGGAGCAGTTGGCGCCGCCGCAGTCGCCGACGTCACCGTGATCGGCCCGTGCTCGGACTCGAATTGGCGAAGCTCGGCGACCAGCTCGGTGACCCTGGCGTCCGCACCAGCAGAAGCACGACCGGCCTGCTGGGTGTACACGATGCCGCCGAGCTCGAGCAGGAGCGAGTCCGCGTGCTTCTTCGCCTGGATCTCGGAGAGCTTGGCCTGCCCGGCTTTGGCTCCCTCCTGGGCCTTTTCGGCCAACACCGTGGCCTGCGCCTTCACCTTGTCCATGAAACCCATGGCCCTGCCTCCGATGAGATAGTGGCCGCTCACGGCCGGACCTGCCCTGTCAGCTAACGACGCTACCTCCTAAACGCCCACGCGACCACGGCTGGCCTGCCGATCGGCCACGATGTAGACGTGGAGCGCTGTGAGGAGTGCCAATTCGATTACGAGGCCGTCGGGCCTGGAGCCGTAGCGAGCGCGTTGCGGTCTTTGGGAGGCCGTTTTGGAATGCGGATCGCCAACGAACGTGGCGACCCGACGCTGGCAGTGACGATCCGTGCCCGCCCCGGAGCGAGAATATGGTCCGCTCTCGAGTACGCCTGCCATGTCCGCGACGTCTTTCTCGTCCAACGCGAACGCTTGTACCTCACCCTTGTGGAGGAGTGCCCGAGCTTCGCGCGGATGTACCGCGACGAGCGGGCGAGCCTGGCGCGCTACGCCGCCGAGGACCCTGACGATGTCGGTCGTGAACTCAAGGTGGCTGCCGAGATGCTCGCCTGGGCTTTCGAGGGTCTCGACGAGGTGCAGTGGCAGCGGCGCTGCATCTACAACTTCCCCGAAGCGAGCGAGCGGACCGTGCTCTGGCTCGGACGCCACGCCGTGCACGAGGGCGAGCACCACTTGCGCGACCTCGACGCGGCGTTGCGCTCCGCGGCCGCGGCGGTACGTACTGCTTCGGTCGTGCAGGACCCTCGGTCGCACACTTTGCCCTGAGCGAGCGGCCGAGGCGCCGCGAGAGCGCGTTCAGGCGCCGGCGAGCTCCCGCCAGCGACCCGGCTCGGCCTCGAGTCGCTCGGCGATGCCCGCGGGGCTAAGGCGCAGGGTTGCCTCAGGTACCGCGTCGGCGAGCGCCCTACGGCGCCAGTAGTCGTGGGCGGCCCCCGCGAACTGCTCACGGCGCCAAGCGACAAGGTCACTCGAGGGCCAGGTCCCCCCGTCGTCCACGAGGTACTTGAAAAGTCGCAAGGCGAGCTCGATGTCGGTGGCGACCGGGGCTCGGCCGAAGACCGCCGCGCGACGGAGCGCTATGGCGGTGGCACCCGAAAGTGCGTCTTCGGCGTGATCGCCGGGCTCCAGCACGAGACGGTCCTCGAAGCGGTTCGCGAGCTCGAGCGCGTAACCCTGGTCCGGCCCTGGGACACCGAGGCCGGCGAGGTTCTGGGGGTGAGGAACAGGCCGGCTCTCCCCCGGGCGATGAGGCTCCCACGGCGCCGGGACGGCGAGCTGGTGACCTTCGCGCACCTCGTGCTGCTCGAGGATGGGAGCGAACTTGGGCTGCGTCACGGCACGGCCTCCCCAGCGTCGCCCTCCGCCGCCCGGAGGAGGCCGAAGACCACGGCGTCCACGAGCGCCTCCCAGGAGGCCTCGATGATGTTCTCCGAAACGCCGATCGTCGACCAGCTGCCCTCGGCGTCGGCGGTGTCCAACAGCACACGGGTGACCGCCCCGGTCCCCTTGGCCGTATCCAGGACGCGGACGCGATAGTCGGTCAGGTGCACATTGCGAAGCTGTTGGAAGTGCGGTTCGATGGCGAGACGGAGGGCGGCGTCGAGCGCGTTGACGGGCCCGTTTCCCTCGGCTGTGGCCACGACCCGCTCGTCGCCCACATGCGCCTTGACGGTCGCCTCGGTCGTGAGCTCGCCCGGGGAGGACCAGGGGTGGACGAGCCCGGCATCGCCGTCGCCGGCACCGGTCGCCTCCCGGGCGCGCCAGTCGGTGATGACACGAAACGACTCGATCGTGAACAAGTCGCCGAGCCGCCCACCTTTGGCGCCGGCCGCGGCCCGCATCAAGAGCTCGAGCGACCCGTCGGCCGCCTCGAAGTGATAACCGTTGTGCTCGAGGTGCTTTAAAGCCTCCAGGACCCGGCCCAGGGCCGGGGAGTCGAGCTCGAGTCCCAGCTCGGCAGCCTTCATCTGCAGGGTAGAGCGCCCCGCCAGCTCGCTTACGACGACGCGGGTCCCGTTGCCCACGACATCGGGCGACACGTGCTCGTAAGCGTCGGAGCGGCGGATGAGCGCGCTCGTGTGCAGGCCGGCCTTGTGCGTGAAAGCCGCCGTCCCCACGTAGGGTCGTTGCGGGTCGAGGGTCAGATTGACGATCTCGGCAACGTGGCGGGCCACCGAGGTGAGGCGCTCGAGCCGGTCGGCGGGGATCGTCCTCACACCCATCTTGAGGGTGAGATTGGCGATGATGGCCGAGAGGTCCGCGTTTCCTGTGCGTTCGCCGTAGCCGTTGACGCACCCCTGAATTTGGGTCGCGCCCTGACGAACGGCGGCGAGCGAGTTGGCCACGGCACAGCCGCCGTCGTTGTGGAAGTGGCCACCGATGGCCGCCGACGAGCGGACCCTCACGTCTGAGACGACCCGCTCGACCTCGTCGGGCATCGTGCCGCCGTTGGTGTCGCAGAGCACGAGCACCTCGGCTCCTGCCTCCTCGGCCGCGGCGAGCACGGCGAGGGCGAACTTGGCGTCACGTCTGTAGCCGTCGAAAAAGTGCTCGGCATCGAAGAACACGCGCAGGCCGGCCTGTCGCAGGTGCGCCACCGAGTCGGCCGCCATGGCGACCGCCTCGTCGAGGGTGGTGCGTAACGCCTCGGTGACGTGCAGGTCGGACGCCTTGGCGACGATGCAGACCACCTCCGTCCCCGCCTCTACGAGGTGGCGGAGCGTCTCGTCCTCACTGGCGCGCCCACCCGCACGTCTCGTCGAGCCGAAGGCGACGAGCGTCGCCGTCTGCAACCGCAGATCGCTCGCGGCCCTGGCAAAGAATTCCTCGTCCTTCGGGTTCGCACCTGGCCAACCACCCTCGATGTAGGCGACGCCGAGGTGATCGATCTGCTCGGCAACGTGCAGCTTGTCGTCGACGGTGAGCGATATGCCCTCTTGTTGCGAGCCGTCCCGGAGCGTCGTGTCGTAGACGTCAACCGCTTCGGGGAGGCCCCGCTCAGTTGACATGCTCGAGCCAGTCCTTGTAACGGTCCACCTTTCCATGGACCGTCGCGAAGTACGTCTCTTGGATCTCACGCGTGATCGGCCCCGGCTCGCCCGAGCCGACCCGTCGGTCGTCGACCGAGCCGATCGGGACGACCTCTGCGGCCGTGCCGGTGAGAAACGCCTCGTCTGCCATGTAGAGGTCCGTCCGCCGCATCTCGCGCTCGCTCACGCCATAACCGAGATCGCGGGCGATCGTGACCACGGAGTCCGCCGTGATGCCCTCGAGCGCCCCGGCGGCTGAGGCGGGCGGCATGAAGATATGGCCGTCGCGCACGACGAACACGTTCTCGCCCGTGCCCTCCGAGATGAGCCCGCTCGTCGTGCACATGAGCGCCTCGTCATAGCCGGCGCGCATCGCCTCCACCTTTGCGAGCGAGGAGTTGACGTACATCCCGGTGCCCTTGGCGGCCGTCGGTATGGCGCGGGGGTCGTGGCGGGCCCAGGAGCTGATCTTGAGCCGGATGCCCTGGGCGATGGCTTCGTCGCCGAGGTACGCACCCCAGGGCCACACCGCGATCGCAACCTGCACCTTGCACAGGATCGGGTTCAGGCCCATCTCCCCGTAGCCGAGGTAGGCGATGGGGCGGATGTAGCAGCTGTCGAGGCCGTTGACTCGCACGGTGAGCTTGATCGCCTCGAAGACATCCTCCTCGGAGTAGGGCATGTCCATCTGGAGGATGCGAGTCCCCCTGAACATCCTCCTGGTGTGGTCGCGCAGGCGGAAGATCGCCGGCCCGCTGGCCGTCTCGTAGGCGCGGATACCCTCGAAGACCCCCATGCCGTAGTGCAGGCTGTGAGTGAGGACATGCACCGTGGCCTTGTCCCAGTCGACGAGCTCGCCGTCCATCCATATCTTCGTTGTCGGGGTGATAGGCACCGTCACAACCTCCTTAGGACTTCATCGCCGACGCCGGTGGTGCTCCAAGGCTCGGAGGAGCCGGCCATCTCAGTCTGCAACTCCAGCACGGCCTTCGTCACGCGCTCGGCCGCGGCGGCCTCGCCCAGGTGCTCGAGCATCATCGCCGCCGAACGGATCGCGGCCAGCGGGTTCGCCCTGCCCGTCCCGACGATGTCGTGGGCGGAGCCGTGCACGGGTTCGAACAGGGACGGCCCTGTGAGCCCCGGGTTGAGGTTGGCCGACGCTGCGAGCCCGATGCCGCCCGTGACGGCACCGGCGAGGTCGGCGAGGATGTCGCCGAACAGGTTGTCGGTGACGACGACGTCATAGCGGTCGGCGTTCTCGACAAGAACGATGCAGGCGGCGTCGACGTGGTTGTAGGCGGTGGCCACCTCGGGGTGCTCGAGGGCGACCGAGTCGAACGCTCTCCGCCACAGGTCGCCCGAGTAGGTGAGCACGTTGGTCTTGTGCACGAGGGTTACATGGTGCCGGGCGCGGCGCTCGGCCAGGTCGAAGGCGTAGCGCACGCAGCGCTCGACGCCGTGGCGGGTATTGACCGAGCCCTGCGTGGCGACCTCGAACGGCGTGCCCCGGCGGAGCGCGCCGCCTTCGCCCACATACGGGCCCTCAGTGTTCTCGCGTACGACGACGAAGTCCGCGGTGGGGGCGATGGCGCCCGGGGCCCCGTTGAAGGGGCGGAGGTTGATGTACAGGTCCAGCTCGAAACGCAATCTCAGCAGCAACCCCCGCTCGATCACTCCCGGCGGTACCGCCGTGGACCCGATCGGCGGGCCGACGGCGCCGAGGAGGATGGCATCGGTTCCCCGCAGCTCGTCGAGCACCGAGTCGGGCAGCACCTCGCCGGTTCGCTCGTAGCGGCCGGCGCCGAGGTCGTAGTCGACTGTCTCGACGGCGGCACCGGTGGCAGCGACGACCTTGAGCGCCTCCGCGATCACTTCAGGGCCGATCCCGTCGCCCCCGATCACCGCAACCTTGTGCACACCTCTCCATTCGCCGCCGCTCAGCAAGTGACAGCCGACGAGACGCGCGCCAAGACGCCTCCGGCTTGGGGTTCCACTCGAGGGCCACACTAGTCCGGGCACCTGCCGCCCGGTCACGGCGCCTAGATCCCGATCGCGGCCTTCGCTTCGGCCCAGGTGTAGACCTCCCCCGCCGGCTGCGGTCCACAGGCGGCGACGAAGATCTCCGCGAACGAGGTGCCGAGCTTCGATCTCGCGTAGGCCGCGCCCATCACGAGCTGAGAGCCGGCCGCCTTGCAACCGCCCAGGTAGCTCGACCAGAGCCGGAGGATGTTGTCCCGATGCCCCCAACATCCCGGCGAAGCCGGGGAGCGGCAGTCGTAGTTCGAGCTCCCGTAGCCGTCGTCGTACATCCAGCCGTCGTCGGCCCCGAGGGCGCTCTCGGTGCCGTCGGCCCAGTTCGATCCCCAGGCACGCAGCTGTGCCCCGCCCGGTAGCGCCGTCGCCGCCAGGCTGGGGTCCCTGCCTGCGGCGGCTCCGGCCTCTGCCACCGCGTCGAGCTGGGCCGTGAGCGCCGTCACCGGTGGCTCCCCCCGCGACACCCGCTCCAGGTCGGCGATCGCGAAGAGCTGCTCGGCCACGCTCAAGCGGAGGAACTTCTGCAGCCCGAAGTGCAGCGGGCCCACCGGCTCGGTGCCACGGGCATGGTCGATGGCCTGCAGCACCCTCGAGTTGCACGCCACCGTGTCGTCGAGGGCACCGGGTCTGCAAAAGGCGTAGAAGTTCGGGCTCGGGGCGAGGTTGCCCGGCGGGTTGTGCGGCGGCAGTATCCCGGCGAGGGGCGCGGCCCGGCCCTGCCCGGCGGCCGTGGCGGCTCCGGCAGCGCCGGCGGGCGCGGCAGTGCCGATGGCGGGGATGACGGCCAATGCCACTGTCGCCAACGCCACGGCCGCCGCCACGGCCGGCACCTGTCTCGATCGCAAAGCGGATGATCCTGCCACCGCCTGAAAGTATCGGCCGTGCCGTGCCGACAGCTGAGCAAGACTTCGCCGCCGAACCGGTAGCCTCGCGTCGGTGACCGAAGCTACTCATCTCACGCCTGAGACCCACGCTCGGCTCGTCGCCGAGCTCGAGGATCTCACCACCCGCGGGCGTGTCGAGATCGCCCGCCAGATCGAAGCCGCCCGTGCGCTCGGGGACCTGTCCGAGAACGGCGATTACCACGCCGCCAAGGACGCTCAGGGCAAGATGGAATCACGCGTGCGACAGCTGCAGAGGATGCTGGAAGATGCCGTCATCGTCGACAGCTCGACGCATGAGGCCGGCGTCGTGACCACCGGCGCCGTCGTGGAGCTGCGCTACGAGGGCGACGACGAGACCGAGAAGTTCCTCGTCGGCTCGATCGAGGAGAAGGTCGAAGGCGTCTCGGTCGTCTCGCCCGCCTCCCCGCTCGGCCAGGCGCTCGTCGGGCACAACGTCGGCGAGACGGTCGAGTACGAGGCCCCGAACGGGCGGCTCACCGTCGAGATCGTCTCGGTCGGCAGCTGAGGGGCCCGTGGCCAGGACGCTTGCCGACAAGGTCTGGGACCGCCATGTCGTCCGCCCTGGCGACGGCGCCGCCGAGCCCGATCTCCTCTACATAGACCTGCACCTCGTCCACGAGGTGACCTCGCCCCAGGCCTTCGAAGGGCTGCGGCTGGCCGGCAGACGAGTGCGGCGGCCCGACCTCACGATCGCGACCGCGGACCACAACGTGCCGACCACGGCCGCGAGCGGCCCCGTCGAGGACCCGATCTCGCGGCGCCAGCTCGAAGCCCTCGACGCCAACTGCGCAGAGTTCGGCGTGACCTGCTACCCGATGGGTGACGAGCACCAGGGGATCGTGCACGTGATCGGGCCCGAGCAGGGTCTCACCCAGCCCGGCATGACGATCGTCTGCGGTGACAGCCACACCTCGACCCATGGTGCCTTCGGCGCCCTCGCCTTCGGCATCGGGACCTCCGAGGTCGAGCACGTCCTCGCCACCCAGACGCTCCCCCAGCGACGTCCCCGAACGATGGCTGTCACGGTCGAGGGCGCGCTCCCGCTCGGCGTGAGCGCCAAGGACGTAGTGCTGGCGATCATCGGCCGGCTCGGGACGACCGGCGGGGTGGGCCACGTCGTCGAATACCGAGGCTCCGCGATCCGCTCGCTGTCGATGGAGGGCCGCATGACGGTCTGCAACATGTCCATCGAAGCAGGTGCGCGCGCCGGCATGATCGCCCCGGACGAGGTGACCTTCGAGTACCTCGAGGGACGGCCCCACGCGCCAAAGGGCGCCGACTGGGACCGGGCCGTCGAGGACTGGCGGGGCCTCGCGAGCGATCACGGTGCCCATTTCGACGCCGAGGTGGCCCTGGACGCGGCCTCGATCCGTCCCCACGTCTCTTGGGGCACCAACCCTGCCCAGGTCGTGGCCATCGACGGCGAAGTGCCGAGCCCGGACGACCTGGCGACGCCGGCTGAACGGGAGGCCGCGGCACGTGCGCTCGCCTACATGGGCCTCGAAGCCCGCACGCCGATCCGCGCCATCGAGGTGGACACGGTGTTCATCGGCTCTTGCACGAACTCGAGGATCGAGGACCTGCGGACGGCCGCCGGCGTGCTGCAGGGGCGCAGGGTCCGTCCCGGCCTGCGTGCGCTCGTCGTGCCTGGCTCCCGGATGGTAAAGCGCCAGGCGGAAGCCGAGGGACTGGACCGCGTCTTCATCGACGCCGGTTTCGAGTGGCGCGAGAGCGGCTGCTCGATGTGCCTCGGCATGAACCCGGACCAGCTCTCGGCCGGGGAGCGTTGCGCCTCGACCTCGAACCGGAATTTCGAGGGTCGCCAAGGACGTGGCGGCCGCACCCATCTCGTCTCCCCGGCGGTGGCCGCGGCAACCTCGGTTGTCGGCCGGTTCGCCACCCCGGCCGACCTCGGGTCCTGAACGTGGAACCCGTGCGCGTGGTGACAGGGCGGGCGGTGCCGCTGGAGCGTTCCGATGTCGACACCGACCAGATCATCCCGAGCGAGTGGCTGAAGCGCATCGAGCGGACCGGCTTCGGTGCCGGGCTGTTCGCCGAGTGGCGCGACGACCCGGGCTTCGTGCTCAACGATCCCGACCATGCCGGGGCGACGATCCTCGTCGCCGGCCCGAACTTCGGCACCGGCTCGTCCCGGGAGCACGCCGTGTGGGCTCTGGTCGACTTCGGGTTCCATGCCGTCGTCAGCCCCCGTTTCGGGGACATCTTCCGCAACAACTCCACCCGTTCCGGGCTCGTGCCCGCCGAGGTTTCCGAGGCGGACGGCCGGGCGATCCTGGAAGCGGTCAGGGCGGACCCGTCTCTCGAGATCGTCGTCGACGTGGACAGGCGCCTCGTCGAGGCGCCCGCGGTCGGGATCTCGGCACCGTTCCGCTTGGACGACGACGCCCGCGACAGGCTGTTGAGAGGCCTGGACGACATCGGTGTCACGGCCCAGCACGCGCAAGAGATCGACAGCTACGAGGCGGGGCGGCCCTCCTTCCTGCCGAGGGTGACCGCCTGACGGCTCGAGGCGACCGGGGACCGTTCGTGGTCGCCCGCCGGGCAGGACTCAGTTCTGCTCAGTCTTTGGCAACGGTCCCCTACGGGATCGCCTCGCTCCGGCGGACGGCATCCGGACCGGCAGCGGCCGTCCTGGCCCTGGCGCGGATCACGCGGTTGGTGGCCGCGACATAGGCACGAGCGGCGGCCTCGACCACATCGGTCGAAAGCCCGCGACCCGAGGCCCGCACGCCGTCGGAATCGAGCTGGATCACGACGTCGCCGAGGGCGTCGATGCCACCGGTGACAGACGACACGTTGAAGTCCGTGAGCTTGGCCTCGATGCCGGTCGCCTGCTTGATCGCCTTGCAGGTGGCGTCGATCATCCCGTCGCCTTCGGCAGTCGCCTCGGACTTGTGGCCGTCGCGGCTCACGACGACCCTCGCCCGGGGCAACCCGACCGTGCCCCCCTGGACGTCGAGCACGTCGAGCACGAAGCCCTCCTCGACCGCCGTCCCGAGCTCCTCGGCGACGATCGCCTCGAGGTCGGCGTCGGTGAGCTGTACCTTGCGATCCGCCAGCTCCTTGAATCGGGCGAAGGCCGCGTCGAGGGCGTCGCCTTGGACCACGATGCCGAGCTTCTGCAGCGTGTCGGCGAAGGCGTGACGCCCGGTGTGCTTGCCGAGGATGATCTGGCCGCCCTCCTGGCCCACCGAGGCGGCGTCGATGATCTCGTAGGTCGAGCGCTCCTTGAGCACGCCGTGCTGGTGAATGCCCGACTCGTGGGCGAAGGCGTTCTTGCCCACGACCGCCTTGTTCCACTGCACCTGGTAACCCGTGAGGCGTGACACCATCCGACTCGTGCGGGACAGCTCCTTGGTCCTCACGTTCGTCTCCAAACCAGGAAACTGGTCCCCGCGGATCTTGAGCGCCATGACCACCTCCTCGAGGGCGGCGTTGCCGGCACGCTCGCCGAGGCCGTTCACGCAGACCTCGACCTGGCGGGCACCGGCGCGCACTCCCGAAAGGCTGTTCGCCACGGCGAGGCCGAGGTCGTTGTGGCAGTGGGTCGAGACGACGTAGTCGCCGGCTATCTCGTCGCGGACATGGGTCAGGAGGTCGCCGTAGTCCCAAGGGATGCCGTAGCCGACCGTGTCGGGGATGTTCAAGGTTGTGGCGCCGGACTGTACCGCCGTGGCCAGCACCTCGAGCATGAAGTCGAGCGGCGTGCGGGTCGCGTCCTGGGGCGAGAACTCGATATCCGCGGTGTGCTCCCGCGCCCTCGCGATCCCCATGCGCACCGCCTCGAGCACCTGATCCTCGCTCATCTTCAACATGTGCTCCATGTGGCTCGGGCTCGTCGAGATGAAGATGTGGATGCGGCTGCGCTCAGCGTCACGCAGCGCCTCGTAGCAGCGGTCCACGTCGGCCAGCTGGGTCCTTGAAAGGGCGGCGATCACCGGGCCTTGGACGGTGCGGGCAATGGTCTGAACGGCCTCAAAATCGCCCTGGCTCGAGACGGGGAAACCAGCCTCGATGTAGTCGACGCCGAGGCGCGCGAGCTGCTCGGCGATCTCGAGCTTCTCGCCCGGGTCGAGGGAGATCCCCGGCGACTGCTCGCCGTCCCTCAGTGTCGTGTCGAAGATGACCACCTTCTCGCTCATCGCTCGCTCCATAGTCGGGGCGCACCCGGGCCCTCCTCCCACCTTCTCGTGCCGTCAGCCTCCCAGCGCCCGGCCAACAAAAAACCTCCTGGCCGAAGGCGCAGGAGGCGTTGGCGAGCGCGGAGGGGCGCTCGCCGTCAGGTAAGAAGGAGGACCTGGCTGAGCCGCTCGTTCGTCATGTCACCAGTGATTGTGGTGGACGGACCCGGGTCCGTCAAGCTTTCCCTCGGGCCGACTAGCCGCCAGCGTCCCACTCGGTGCTCCCGGCGACGCGGCCGTAGCTGCTGCGATGGTGGACCAGGGGGGTCTGGCCGGACACGACGCCCATGTCGAGCACGCGACCGAGCACGAGCATGTGGTCCCCCGTCTCGACGACGCGCTCGATGTCGCAGTCGACAAAGGCCACCACTCCCACCAGCACCGGGTTCCCCGACGGTGCCGGGCGCCACTCGACGCCGTCGAACTTGTCGGCCTCGCTCGCCGCAAAGCGCGAGGAGAGCCCGGCTTGGTCGTGGCCGAGCACGCTGACGCAGAACGATCCCGTGCTTCTGATCGGCGGCCAGCTCCTCGAGGTGTTCGCGACGAAAAAGCCGACGAGCGGGGGGTCGAGCGAGACGGGGACGAACGTGCCCACGGACAGGCCCTTCGGGGCGCCGTCGACGATCCCGGCGACGACCGCGACGCTCGTCGGCACATAGGCCATCACCCGGCGGAAATGCTCAGCGTTGACCTCGGGCACCGCCGGGCACCGGCCGCTAGGCGCCGGCGACGCTGTGGAGGTCGAGAATGCCGGCCGCTGTCCGGACCCGGTCGAGCAGCTCGCTCGGCACCGGCCGATCCGTCGAGAGCAGCATCAAGGCCGTGCCGCCTCCCGATGTCTGGCCGACCGCCATGTTCGTGATGCTGACCCCGGCATCGCCGAGAGCGGTGCCGACGATCCCGATCATCCCCGGGCGATCGTCATTGCGCACGATCAGCAAGTTCGCCGCGAACGGCAGCTCGACGGCGTGATCGTCGACCATGACGATCCGCTCGGCGCCCGCCGACCCTAAGGTGCCCGAGGCGGCGTGGCCGCCGCCGCGCAGCGTCACCTTGCTCACGTAATCGCCGGCCACGGTCGTCGAGGACTCTCGTACCTCCAAGCCGTGGTCCTTGGCGAAGCGGGGGACGTTCACATACGAGACCGGCTCTTCGGTCGCGGCCGCGAACACGCCCTTCAGCGCGCAAAGCGTCAGCACCCGGGTGTCCTCGGCCGCGAGCTCTCCCTGGTACTCGATCTCGAGATTGCCCGGCACCCCGTCGCACAACGACGCCAGCAGGGTGCCCAAGCGCTCGGCCACCCGGCGGAAGGCCCGCACGGCGTCGCAAGAGCCTCCGGCTGCGACGTTGACGGCGTAGGGGACGAGCTCACCCGCCAACGCGAGCACTATCTGCTCGGCGATCTGCTCGCCCGCCTTGTCCTGTGCCTCGGCCGTGCTGGCGCCGAGGTGGGGAGTGACGACGACCCGCTCGAGCTCGAACAAGGGCGAGGACGTGCACGGCTCGGCGGCAAAGACGTCCAGCGCGGCACCGGCGACCTGTCCCGAGGCGATGGCGTCGGCGAGGGCCTCCTCGTCGAGGATGCCGCCGCGGGCGGCATTGACGATGCGTATGCCCGGCTTGGCCTTCGCGAGCAGATCCTTGCCGATGAGCCCACGCGTCTCGGGCGTCTTCGGAAGGTGGATGCTCACGAAGTCGGAGTTGGCGAAGACCTCCCCGAGGTCCAAGAGCTCGGCCCCGATCTGGCGCGCCCGGTCCGCGGTCACGTACGGGTCGTAGGCGAGCAGGCGCATCCCGAAGGCGGCCGCGCGCTGGGCCACGAGCGAGCCGATGCGACCCAGGCCGATGATGCCGAGCGTCTTGCCGTGCAGCTCGACGCCCTCCCACTTCGAGCGCTCCCACCGTCCCTCCACGAGGGCGGCATGGGCCTGGGGGATGTTGCGGGCCTGCGCCAGCATCAGGGCGAGCGCGTGCTCGGCCGCCGACAAGATGTTCGACTGCGGGGCGTTGACCACCATCACGCCACGTCGTGTCGCCGCCTCGACGTCCACGTTGTCGAGCCCTATGCCTGCGCGCCCGACCGCGACCAGGTCTCGTCCTGCCTCGAGCACCTCGGCCGTCACGCTGGTGGCAGAGCGGATGACGAGGGCAGCCGCCCCGGGCACGGCCTGGAGGAGCTCTGCGGGCGTGAGCGACAGCTGCACGTCGACCACATGACCTGCTCGCGCCATGAGCTCTAGGCCAGGGGCGGAGAGCTTTTCGGTGACGAGGATTCTGGCCACGGCCTAGTCGCCCACTTCCGAGAACAGCTCGCCGAGACGCTCGATCCCCCGGATGAGGTCCGCGTCGGACAAGGCGTAGGAGAAACGTCCATAGCCGGGCGCACCGAAGGCCTCGCCCGGGACGAAGGCGACACGGGACTCCTCCAGCACGAGCTCGGCCAGTTCGAGCGTGTTCCCCGGCTTCGTGCCTCTCAGCTCGTGGCCGAGCACCCCCTCGAAGGACGGGAATGCGTAAAAGGCGCCCTCGGGCTCCACGCAGGTGACACCTTCGATCGCCGACAGCATCTGGTAAATGGTCCGGCGTCGGCGGTCGAAGGCCGCCTTCATCTCCTCCACGGCGGAAAGGTCCCCCGTCAGTGCTGCGATGGCGGCGCGCTGGGCGACGTTGTTGACGTTGGAGGTCTCGTGCGACTGCAGGTTCGTGGCGGCGTCCACGACGTCGGCCGGGCCGATCAGCCACCCGACCCGCCAGCCCGTCATGGCGTAGGTCTTGGCCACGCCGTTGGCGACCACGCAGCGGTCCGCGAGCTCGGGCACCACGACCGGCATGGAGTGCTGGGTGTGGCCCTCGTAGACGAGGTGCTCGTAGATCTCGTCGGTGAGCACCCACCAGCCGCGCTCGACCGCGAGGCGACCGATGTCTGCGATCTGGTCCCGGCTGTAGACGGCGCCGGTTGGGTTCGACGGCGAGACGAACACGAGCAGCTTGGTCCGTTCCGTCCCAGCCTGCTCGAGCTGGTCTGCGGTGACCTTGAAGCCGCTCGACGAGTCGGTCGGCACCTCGACGGTGACGCCGCCGGCGAGCCGGATCGCCTCGGGATAGGTCGTCCAGTACGGGGCCGGGAGGAGCACCTCGTCCCCGGGGTCGAGCAGGCTCGCGAAGGCGTTGGACACGGCGTGCTTCCCGCCGTTGGTGACCAGCACCTGCTTCGGGGTGATCTCGTAGCCGGAGTCGCGCGCCGTCTTGGTGACGATGGCCGCTTTCAGGTCCGCCAGACCTCCGGTCGGCGTGTAGCGATGGTTACGGGGATCGCGGCACGCGGCCACGGCGGCCTCGACGATCGCCGCCGGCGTCGGGAAGTCAGGCTCACCGGCACCGAAGCCGACGACGTCGACCCCCTGGGCCTGGAGCTGTTTCGCCTTGGCGTCGATGGCCAAGGTGGCTGACGGCGCCACCCCTCCGACGCGACGAGAGATGCGCCCCGATCCGGACGATCGAGCGAATGAGGTTGATGTCGCCATCTGCCTATGCTGGCACAGGTTCTGGCCCACCTGTCCAGGCGCCACGTCCGGCGGCGAGGCGCTGTCTGTCCCTTGCGACAAGCCGAACGGCCCGCCGGCCTTCTCAGGAGGTTCAGCGTGGCCGAACTTGTCATCCCGGAGCAGCTGTTGCCGAGAGACGGGCGTTTCGGGTCGGGCCCCTCCAAGGTCCGGACCGAAGCGGTGCGAGAGCTCGCGGCCCAAGCCTCGAGCTACCTCGGGACGAGCCATCGCCAAGCGCGCGTGCGCGACGTCGTCGCCCGGGTCCGCTCGGGCATGGCAGAGCTGTTCGACCTGCCTGCCGGTTACGAGGTCGCGCTCGGAAACGGCGGGACTACGGCCTTTTGGGACGCCGCCACGTTCTGCCTCGTGGAGCGCAAGAGCCAACACCTGTCGTTCGGCGAGTTCTCGGCCAAGTTCGCCGAGTGCACTCGGGCGGCCCCGTTCCTCGAGGATCCGGAGGTCCTCGTCTCCGCGCCCGGTACCTGCCCGTGCCCGTGCGCCAGAGCGGAGGTGGACGCCTACTGCCTCACGCACAACGAGACCTCGACCGGCGTGCAGGCGCCTGTGCGGCGGCCCCGCGGGCCCGACGGAACGGCCGCGGACGGGCTCGTCCTCGTCGACGGCACCTCGGCCGCGGGCGGGCTGCGCTTCGACCCGGCCGAGATCGACGCCTACTACTTCGCCCCCCAGAAGGGCTTCGCGTCAGACGGCGGGCTCTGGCTCGCCCTGCTGTCACCGGCTGCGATCGAGCGCGTGGAGCGGCTCTCTGCCCCGGGCCGGTTCGTGCCCGCCTTCTTGGACCTGAAGATCGCCATCACGAACTCTCGCCTGGAGCAGACCTACAACACCCCGGCCCTTGCCACCTTGTTCCTCCTGGCCGAGCAGGTGAGCTGGTTCCTGGGCAACGGTGGCCTCGAATGGGCCGCGTCACGGGCGGACCGCTCCGCCGAGATCGTCTACGGCTGGGCCGCACGCTCGGCGTACGCGCATCCCTTCGTCGCCGATCCGGCCGAGCGGAGCCATGTCACGGCGACCATCGATCTCGACGATTCCGTCGACGCCCTGCGGGTGGCGGCCAGCCTGCGCGCCAACGGTGTCGTCGACACCGAGCCCTACCGCAAGTTGGGGAGGAACCAGCTGCGCATCGCCCTGTTTCCTGCGATAGAGCCCGACGACGTCGAGGCCCTGACCGCTTGCGTCGACTGGGTCGTGGAAAGGCTGCGGCCCTAGGGCTGCAGCGCCCCCGGTTGCTCGTCGCTCACCCGGCGCCGGGCAGCGAGGGCGTGGTCGTAGTGGTGGGCGATGCGCAGCCGCCAGGTCAGGCGCATGGTGTCGACGAGCATGTCGAATACCGCCCTCGGTGAGATCGTGCTCGAGAAGCGCTCGCGGATCTCGACCGGGAGCTCGACGACGTGTGTGTAGCCCCGGCGTCGGGCGACGGCGAGGAGCTCGAGGTCGAAGATGAATCCGTCCTCCTCGAGGATCGGCAGCAGCTCGGTCACGATCTCGCGCCGCGCCAGCTTGATCCCGCTCTGGGTGTCGGTGACGTCCAAGCCGAACAACAAGCGGGTGAGCTCCTGGTAGCCCCAGGAGTAGAAACGGCGCAGCCACGGGTAGACCACGACCGACTCAGGGTGGCGCTTGCTGCCGATGGCGAAGTCCGGAGAGCCTTGTTCGATGCAGTCGACGAACTCGCCCAGCACGGGAGCGGGGATGTCCCCGTCGCCATCGATGAACCCGAGGTAGCGACCCCGGCCGAGCCCGAGCCCGATTCGAAGGGCACGGCCCTTGCCCTGGTTGACTGGCAGGTAGACGACCCGAACCTCGGGGCCGAGCTGCTCGAGGCCGGCATCGTTGCCGTCGGTCGAGCCATCGGACACCGCGATCACCTCGAAGGCCACCTGCCGTTGCCTGAGCACCTCGATCACCTGTTCGACGTGGCCGAGGAGGCTCGGGCCCGGGTTGTAGTACGGCACCACCACCGTCACCTCGAGCGGGCTCTCGGGCTCCACGAGCCAATCCTCCCACGCCCGCGGAGAGGTGCCGGAGGCGCCCCGGTACGGTCCGGGCCGCCCTCGGCGCGCTCAGCCGACGTGGCCGGTGACGTACTGCTTTGTGCGCTCGTCTCGGGGCGAGTCGAAGATCTCGACCGTGGGCCCCACCTCGACGAGCTCGCCGACACGGTCCTCGCCGAGCAGGAACACGGCGGCGTTGTCCGACACGCGTGCGGCCTGGAACATGTTGTGGGTGACAAGGACGATGGTGACCTCGGCGGCGAGGTGGGTGATGAGGTCCTCGATCTTGGCGGTGGCGATCGGGTCCAGGGCCGAGCACGGCTCGTCCATCAAGAGCACGTCCGGCTCGATCGCCAGCGCCCGGGCGATGCAGAGCCGCTGCTGCTGGCCCCCGGACAACCGCAGGGCCGTCTGGTGCAACCGGTCCTTGACTATGTCCCACAGGGCGGCGTGGCGCAGCGCCGACTCGGCGGCCTCGCGCAGCTGGGCCCTGTTGCGGATCCCGTTGAAGCGGAGCCCGGAGGTGACGTTGTCGAGGATGCTCATGGTGGGGAACGGGTTCGGTCTCTGGAAGACCATCCCGATCCGGGCACGGACGAGCTCGGGGTCGGTGTCGGGCGCGTAGACGTCGATGTCGCCGAGACGGATGGACCCCTCGACCCGCCCGCCCGTGTGGTCGTGGAGGCGGTTGATGGCCCGGAGCACGGTGGTCTTCCCGCAGCCCGAGGGACCGACGAGGGCGGTCACCTGACGGGCGGGCAGGGCGAGGGTCACGTTGCGGACCGCGACATGCTCGCCGAAGGACACCCGCACGTTCTCGAGAGTGACGGCGGGTTCGGCTCCGGGCTCGAGGCGCACCGCTGCCCGTGCGGTCGCCTCGAGGGCCACCGACGCCGGGGTGGGCACGCTCGCGGAGCGAGCCGCCGGCGCCGCACCGGTCGCACCGGTCGCCCCGGCCGCGCCGGCGGGCCCGAGAGACCGGCCGTCGTCGGTCACAAGAGGCCTCCCCACTTCGGGCCCGACCACGCCGGGCTCACCGGGCCCTGCGCGTGAGGTGCCAGGCCACGAGGCGAGCCACGCCGCTCAGAACCAGCACGAACATGAGCAACAGGAGCGCAGTCGCCCACGCCGTCTGCTGGGCGGCGGGGAAGGGCTGGGTCCCTTCGGTGTAGATGAGCAGGGTCATGGCAAAGCTCGGCGCGGCGACGGTGAACAGCAGTGGCGCGGTCTCTCCCACGCCGCGCGACACCGCCAGCAGGTTGCCGGTCACGAGCCCGGGCAGCGCCCCGCGCAGCACCACGGACCGGGCCACGCGAGAGCGCCGGGCACCGAGCGCCACACCGGCCTCCCACAGGTCGACTGCGACGGTGCGCATGGCCTCCTCATTCGCCCGGATCATGATCGGCAACATCAAGACCGCAAGGGCGAAGGCGCCGGCCAGGTCAGAAAAGTGATGGAGAGGGCGCACGAGCAGGGCGTAGGCGAAGATGCCGATGACGATGGAGGGCACCCCGGTGAGCAGGTCGGCGCCGAAGCGGATCGCGCTCGCCAGGTGCCCCCGCCGCTCGTGGAGGAACAAGGCCGCCATGAGCCCGACAGGGATCGCCATCACGAGGGCGAGCCCGACGATCTCCCCGCTCCCGACGATGGCTGTCGAGATCCCGCCACCGGGTATCCCCACGGGCACGGGAGCGTGGGTGAGGAAGCCGATCGACAGCCCGCCAAGGCCTCGGTCGGCCGTGTAGTAGACCAAGGCGACGAGGGGAGCGAGCCCGATCGCCGCGCTCAGCACGCACAGGGCCTGGACAAGCCTGCCCGCCAGGCGCCGGCGACCGAGGGTGCGGCGGGCGGCGGCCTGGATCACAGGACGCCGGAGCTCTCGGGCGTCCCAGCTCCACCTCGCCTCGGGGTCGTCGCCCGCGTCCGCTCCGGAGTCCGCCGCCCGGGCAGTACCGAGGACGCTGCTCATGGCCTCACCCCGGTGCCGGCCGCACGCCCCGGACGGCCCGGGCGGAGGCCTCGGAGCAGTGCCTGCCCACCGGCGTTGACGGCCAGCGTCAGCACCAGCAGCACGGCGGCCAGGGCGATGATCGAGCTCGTGCCGATGCCCGGCGCGGCCTCGGCGAACTGGTTGACGATCGCCGAGCCCAAGGTGGCACCTGTCGAGAGGAGCGAGTGGGGCACGGCCGGGCTGTTGCCTATGACCATGGCCACCGCGATGCTCTCACCGAGAGCCCGACCGACCGCCAGCGTGAGGGCGGCGGCGATCCCCGAACGCGCTCCGGGGAAGACGACCTCGCGCACGACCTGCCAGTGGGTGGCGCCGAGAGCCATCGCCGCCTCGCGGTCGGCGAGGGCGACCCCCGAGAGCGCCGTGCGGCTCAGCGCCACGACGGTGGGCAGGGTCATGACGGCCAGCACGACCGAAGCCAGCAAGATGCTCGGGCCGTAGGCGGGGCCATGGAAGAACCACTCCAGCCCGGGGACGGCCTTCAGGAACGGCTCGAGGTAGTTCGCGAACAGCGGCGACAGCACCAACAGGGCCCACAGTCCGACGACGATGCTCGGCACGGCGGCGAGCAGCTCGATCGCCGTCGACAGCGAGCCGGCCAGCCAGCGGGGAGCCAGCTCGGAGAGGAAGGCCGCCATGCCGAGGCCGACCGGGACGACGATGACCATGGCGACGAACGTGGTGACGATCGTCCCGACCACGAGGACGCCGGCCCCGTACTCGTTGGCGGTCGGGTTCCAGGTGCCGGACCACAAAAAACCGATCCCCGAGCGCGCCAGCGCCTGGCTCGAGTCGATGGCGATGCTCGCCACCAGGCCCAGCAGCACGGCCAGGAAGATGCCCGCGGCTGTCCAACGGGCGGCGGCGTACCCCCGCCCGCCGCGCCGGGCGAACCGGCGCCGGAGAGCCTCTTTGACCGGAGCGGCGCTGGCCGCACTCGTGAGAGCCGTCATTTCGAGAACAAAGGCCCACCTTTAGGTGTCTGCAGCTCCTCGAGCGTCCTCGTGGCGAGTGCCGCCACGCCTGGCGGCAGCGGGGCGTAGCCGAGCGAGCTCGCGTACCGCTGCCCGGTGGTCACGACCCAGTCGAAGAGCTTGCCGAGGGCGATGCCCTTCGCCTCGTTGGGGTCCTTCTGGTACAGGAGCGTCCAGCTGAAATTGGCCAGGGGGTACGTGCCCGCGCCCGGCTCGTCGATGATCGAGTACTTGGACGAGCTCAGGCCGCTCGCCTGCGCTCCCGCCTGCGCAATTGAGCTAAGCGACGGGGCGACGAAGTCTCCGGCCTTGTTCTCAAGGGCGGCATTGGTGAAATTCGCCTCGAGGGCGTAGCCGTACTCGACGTACCCGATGGCCCCGCGCGTCTGGCTTATGTAGGTGGCGACGCCGCTGTTGAGCTGCTCGCCCACTCCGACCGTAGGGATCGGCCAGGTCTTGGAGGCTACCGTGCCGACCCTGGCGGCCCACGCCGGCGAGGTCTTGATGAGGTACTCGTCGAGGTCCCAGCCCGGGCCCGACGAGTCGGCCCGGTGGACGGGGACGATGGCGAGGTTCGGCAGGTCGGAGAGGCCGGAAACCTTGGCGATCCGCGGGTCGTCCCAATTGGTGATGGTGTCGTTGAAGATGCCCGCGAGCGTAGGGCCGTTGAGCTTCAGGCCCGTCACGCCGGGGAGGTTGTAGCTGATCGCCACCCCACCGAGGTCCACTGGCACCTGCAAGACGGTGCTCGTCGTCTTGGCCAGGTCCTTTGCCGACATCGGGATCTCGCTGTCGCCGAAGTCGACCGTGCCCTGCTGGATGTCGCTGATGCCGACGCTGCTCCCGGCCGGGGAGTAGGTGATCGTCGTCTTCGAGTTCTTCAAGTGGTACTCGTAGAAGACCTTCTCGAAGAACGGGTTGATCGAGTTGGCCCCGGCTCCCGACAGCGAGACCGACGTGGACGTCTTGGTGTCGTACGAAGGACCGAGCAGGCCTCCCGGGGCCGAGGTGGCGGTCAGCTTCGCCAGGCGCGGGGCCGCGGCGACGGCCATGGACGAGCCTGGGCCATAGGCGGCGGCGAGCAGCCCGAGGCTCACGGCTAGGGCGGGAACGGCAGTGTGGCGGCGGGACATGTTTCCTCCTGGTCGGGGGCAGGTCGGGGGGCGCCCTACACCGTATTTGTAAAATCTACTAAATCGGTAGACTATCGTATCAGCGAGGGCAGGGCAAGCGGCCTAGGGTTTCCGCTTCGGCACGGCCGTCAACGTGACGACGTTCGAGTAGCCGTACAGGTAGTACCCGGGCTCGTAGGCGACGACCGCCCGGTAGCTGTGGGTCCTGCCTGGCACGGTGAAGGAGAACCTGCCAGCCGCCGACTCGTGGAGGGCGGAGATGTTCGACCAGTGCCCGATCGAGATCCGCCTCTCGAGCCTCACGACCTGACCGCCGAGCCGCGGCACTACCTCGCCTGTCAAGGTGGTGCGTTTCCCGGCGGGCGCACGCAACCGGGCCAGCCTGACGACGACCGACTGGTAGTCGAGGACCGGCTGTGCCAGCAGCGGCGGGGCGTCGACGTCGGACTCGTAGACCAAGCCGGCCCCCGACGGGCCGAGGACCGGCACGAGAGCGCCGGCGGTGGTGGCGCTGCTGTAAACGAGGAGCCGTGACCACCGCACCCCGTTGTAGGTCGTCTCGGAACAGATGTCCGAAGCGCCGCTCCGGTCCAGGAAGAACACGTGCACGAGGCCGCTGGCCTCCTGGACGCTCCAGTGGGCCGCGACGGCGCCCGCCGGCTCCGGCACCTGGTGGGGAGGGCCGAACGACTTGCCGTTGAACAAACGCAGGAAGGCCCCTGGTGTCGACGTGCTCGAGTACGTGAGCAGGGCGTTGCCCGAGACACCGGCCAGGTCCTCACCGTCGAAGATGCCCACGGGCGAGCCGTAGGATCTCGACAGGTTGAACTTGCTGCCCCTCGGCGCGTACTCGACGAGAGTGTCGCCTCGCGCGTCGTCACTGGCCACGAGGACCCCGCCCTTGTAGGTGGTCAGCGACGTGTCGCCGTCGTATCTGCTGTTCGGGTTCGCCGGCGTCGTCAGCGCAACGTAGGGCGGCGGCGGCAAGGCTTGGACGTTCAAGCTCGTGGTCTCGGACGAGGCGACGACGAGCTGGTCATCCGCGAACGTGGCCGCGCCGACGCCTTCGATGACGCCGGCCGGGATCTCACTGGAGAAGGTCCTGCCGTCATCGCTGCTGTCGAACACGACGGCCCCGCCAACGCCGGAGAAGACCGGAATGGAGCAGCAGTCCTCCACCACCACCGACACATCGGTACCGCCTGTGGCGAGCACCTCGGGCACACCGGTGAATTCGTCTTGCACCCCGCGCCTCGTATACGCCTCCAAGGTGGCGCTCGAGGCGCACCTGCGCCCGCCCGGATGCAACGTGCAGACGACCGCTCTCGTGCCGGTTGCGGACAGTGAAGCGAGCACGAGGGTGCCGTCTGGAAGAACGGCTCCAGAACCGGCGCCGCCCCCGGCGGCCCCGAGGCTGAACGGGGCCAGCTCCGGTTGGGGATCGCCCACCGTGTAGCTCTTGGCTGGGGCCAGCATGCCGGAGCCGGCAAGGGCGGTCCCGACGGCCAGAGCCGTCGCGAGCATGGCCCTTCGGGCGGTCGTCAACTTGCTGCGGCCGGACCGGGAGGAAGTGACGACTTGGGCACGACGGCGACACTAGACAGCCCACCTCCGGTTGTCGTCGCGGCCGCCCCCCGGGCGGGCCGCCTAGCTGGCTCAGGACGCGAGCGGCATCTCCACGACTGCGTCCATGGCGAGCCAGAACAAGGCTTCGCGGGCGTCGTGGGCATGCACCCAGTCCCGGTGCTCCCATGCCGGGCCGGCGAGAGTGTCACCCGCGTAGAGGAGCTGGCCCAACAACACGTTCCGGAACCGGGCCACCGCAAGCAGAGCGGCCGCTTCCATCTCGACGGTCACACAGCCCTCGGCTCGACGGAGCGACACCTTCCCCCTCGTCTCCCGGTAGACGGCGTCGGTCGTCCATGTGGTCCCGGTCCTGAAGGGGACACCCGAGCGACCGAGCAAAGCCTCCATCGCCGCCACCACGGCCGGAGCCGCCTCGATGTGCCGCGACGGGGCGAGATAGTGATATGAGGTCCCTTCGTCGCGGACCGCCGCCGAGACCACGACTAGGTGGCCGAGGACGAGGTCGGCGTCGAGCGCTCCCGCGCCTCCGCAGGCGACAAGGGCGCGGCAGCCGTAGTCGATCGCCTCCTCCAAGAACAGTGCCGCCAGGGGCGCGCCGACACCGGGTTGGAAGAAACCGACCCGCTCACCTCGATGCTCCAGCTCGAAGATCGGATGCATGCCGTGCTCGGAGTGCAGCTGAGCGACCTGGCGAGCCCCGCGCTCGAGCGCAATCCGGGCCACGACATCGCCGAAGAAGCACATGACAGCCCGCGCGGGCACGTCGGACTCTTCGCGTGACGGCGCGCAGAGATGCGCGGACGGGTCTATGAGCGCTTGGCGGTCCGAGTCGAACTCGAGGATCGGGTAGGCGGCAGGAAAAAGGGTGCCGGGAGATGCACCCGGCGAGGAGCCCGGCGACCGGGGCGGATCGCTGCCGGAGACGGCTAGCCCCCCGAGACGTCTTCGAGGCGCTGGCGCCCTGCAGTCACGAAAGGCATCATCGCCCGCAACTCAGCACCCACGGACTCGACGGGATGGGCCCTGCCGGCGGCGCGCAGCTCGTTGAACCGCGGCCTGCCCGCGCGGTCCTCCGCCACCCATTCGCTCGCGAAGCTCCCGTCCCTTATCTCGCCGAGGATGCGCCGCATCTCGACACGGGTCCGCTCGTCGATGATCCGCGGCCCACGAGTGAGATCCCCGTACTCGGCGGTGTCCGACACCGAGAAGCGCATGCCCGCGATGCCCTGCTCGTACATGAGGTCGACTATCAGCTTCAGCTCGTGCAGGCATTCGAAGTAAGCCGACTCAGGCTGGTAACCGGCCTCGACAAGGGTCTCGAAGCCGGCCATCACGAGCGCGGTCAACCCCCCGCAGAGCACGACCTGCTCGCCGAAGAGGTCGGTCTCTGTCTCCTCGGCGAAGGTCGTCTCGAGCACGCCGGCCCGGGTCGCGCCGAGGGCGTCCGCGTAGGAAAGTGCCAGTTCCATCGCCTTGCCCGAGGCATCCGCCGACACGGCGATCAGCGAGGGCACGCCGCCGCCTTCGGTGTAGGTGCGGCGCACGAGGTGACCCGGCCCCTTGGGAGCGACCATGGCGACGTCGACGCCCGCTGGCGGCGTGATCAGGCCGAACCGGATGTTGAATCCGTGGGCGAAGAACACGGCGTCGCCCTCGCTGAGATGAGGTGCGATGTCCGCCTCGTAAACCGCCGCCTGCTCGGTGTCGGGCAACAGGATCATGACGAGGTCGGCCTCGGCGACGGCCTCGGCGACGCCTGTGACGCGAAGACCCGCCGCCTCCGCCTTGGCGCGCGAGGAGGACTCGGGCCTGAGCCCGACCCGAACGTCGACCCCGGAGTCGTGCAGGTTCAGCGCGTGCGCATGGCCCTGCGAGCCGTAGCCGATGATCGCCACCTTGCGCGACCGGACCAGGGAAGGGTTCGCATCGTTCTCGTAGTAAAGCTTGGCCATGACGCTCCTGTCGTTATAGCTGGTTGGAATGTTGCCTTGCACCGCGAGAAGCGGTGCTCGGACCTTTACGGGGCCTGCAGACCACCGGGCGCGGGCGACCGGCACCACGGGCCCCGCTGGCGGCCTAGGCGATGTCGACGACTCCCACCGCTCCCGGCACCGACGACCTGTTGTCCAGCTTAGGTAGCGCGATCCGGCCGGAGCGTTGCAACCCCGCGATCCCATAAGGCCTCATCAGGCTCTCGAAGTCGTCGAGCACCTCGGGCGCGCCGGCGACCATGACCGTGATCGCCTCGTTGCCGACGTCGACGATGCGACCGGCGAAGACGCCGACGAGCTGGATGACCTGGGAACGCTGTCCGGCGTCGGCCGAGACGCTCACCAAGAGCAGCTCGGCCTCGCGAGCCTCGTCGGGGTGCAGCTCGCCGATCTCGACGACGTTGATGAGCTTGTCCAGCTGTGCCACGACCTGCTCGAGCGGCGATGACTCGACGTCGACGACGATCGAGATCCGGGAGAAACGCTCGTCGTCGGTGGGTGCGACAGCGAGGGAGAAGATGTTGTAGCCACGACGCGAGAACAGCCCCGCGACGCGTGCGAGCACCCCGGCCTTGTTCTCCACCAGGACCGAGAGCAGGCGATGGCGGGGGCCGTGGGGCCGGGGGTCCTGGGTCATTGCGACACCTCCGAGTCCCGGAGCCGCTGAGACGGGTGCACGACGATGTCGTCGTTGGAGGCACCGGCGGGCACCATCGGGAAGACCTGTTCCATCGAGTCGGTCCTGAAGTCGATCACCACGGGCCTGTCGTCTATGTCGTTGGCCTTCTCGATCGCGGGTGTGACCTCGTCCGGGCCCTCCACGCGCAACCCGACACAGCCCATCGCCTCGGCCCAGCCGACGTAGTCGGGAAGGTCCGGCGACAGATAGACCTCCGAGTAGCGCTCCTCGTAGAACATGTGCTGCCACTGTCGCACCATGCCCAGATAGGCGTTGTTCAAGATGGCGATCTTCACCGGGATGCGCTCGGCGCTCGCCGTCGCAAGCTCCTGCGCCGTCATCTGGAAGCAGCCGTCCCCGTCGACCGCCCACACCATGCGGTCCGGGCGCCCGACCTTGGCCCCGATGGCCGCCGGCACGGCGAAGCCCATGGTCCCGAGGCCGCCAGAGTTGACCCACGTGTTCGGGTACTCGAAAGCCCAGTGCTGAGAGGCCCACATCTGATGCTGGCCGACACCGGAGACGAGGATCGTGTCCGGCGGGGTGGAGGCCCGCAGCTGTTCGATCACGAACTGGGGCTTGAGAGTGGGACGCCGGCCTCCTCCGCCAGTGACGAGTTCGGCGTGCACGGGCTCGGAACGGTCGTAGGTGCAGGGGTACTCCGCCTGCCAGTCCTGAAGCCTCGCGACCCAGGGCGCGAGACGGCCCTGATCGAGCGGACCGCGAGCGGCGATCGAGGCCACGAGCGCCTCGATGGCGAGGCGGCAGTCGGCGAGGATCCCCACTTCGGGCCGTCTGACCTTGCCGATCTCGGCCTTGTCGATGTCGACATGGACCACCTTCGCCCCCGGGGCGAAGGTCGAGACCTTGCCCGTCACGCGGTCGTCGAAGCGGCTGCCGAGGGCGAGCAAGAGATCCGCCTTCTGCATGGCGGTGACGGCGGTGTAGTTGCCGTGCATGCCGGGCATGCCCAAGCACAACGGATGACTGTCAGGAAAGGAGCCCCGCGCCATCAGCGTGGTCACGACCGGGATGCCCGTCAGGTCCACGAGCTCGCGCAGGGCTTTGGAGGCACCCGACTTCAAGATGCCGCCCCCGGCGTAGATCACCGGCCGCTCGGCCGCCACCACGAGCTCGGCGGCGGCCCGGATCGCCGCCGCGTCAGGCTGCGACGCCGGGTGGTAACCGGGCAGGTCGACGCCCTCGGGCCAGTACCACTCCATCGTGGAGGTCGCGACGTCCTTCGGAAAGTCGATGAGGACGGGCCCGGGACGGCCCGTCGTTGCGATGTAGAAGGCTTCGCGGACGACCTGGGGGATGTCGGCGGCATCGGTGACGAGCCAGTTGTGCTTCGTGACGCCGAGGGTGATGCCGGTCGTGTCGCTCTCCTGGAAGGCGTCGGTCCCGATGGCGCTCGTGGCCACCTGGCCGGTCACGCAGACGAAGGGGATCGAGTCCATATAGGCGTCTGCGAGCGCCGTCACGACGTTGGTGGCACCCGGGCCGCTCGTGACCATCGCCACGCCAGGTCGGCCCGTTGCCTGCGCGTACCCCTCGGCCATGTGTCCCGCACCCTGCTCGTGACGAACGAGGATGTGGCGTATCGGCGAATCGATGATGGGGTCGTATACGGGAAGGATCGCCCCACCGGGCAGGCCGAATATCACTTCGACCTCCTGCATCTCGAGGCTCTTCACAAGCGCTTGCGCTCCGGTGAGCTCCATCGGTGCTTCCTCTCACTCGTCGTAGGGTCGGTGGGTGGTCTCAGGTTCTGTCACTGGTCGTCTTGCCCGATAACCGCCTGCTCCGGTGCTCCGGTGCCGGAAAACGAAACGACCTCCCCTTTGGGGAGGTCGCAGGCGCAACAACGCGAGTGGCGTCGTGCGCTTAGGTGATAAGTACGAGGCGCCCGGTTGCGGTCATCAACTACAAGTGTTGCAGAGCAGGGTCCCGACCGCAACCTTCGACCGCGAGCCGGGCGTCGCCCGAACGAGGTCGCCGCCCTGGCACGCCGCCTACGCCTCGGTGACCGCGCCCCGATCCGCCCCGACGACGAGCCGGGCGTACTTGCCGAGCACCCCGCTCGGATAACGCGGGACGGGCGGCTTCCACCGTTCCCGCCGGCGCTCGAGCTCAGCCGGTTCTAAGAGGACGTCCAGGCGGCCCGCATGGGCGTCGAGCACGACCTCGTCGCCGTCCTCGACCAGGCCGATCGGGCCGCCGACGGCGGCCTCGGGCGCCACGTGGCCGACGCAGAACCCTTGCGTGCCCCCGGAGAAGCGCCCGTCGGTGACGAGGGCACAGTCGCCACCTCGCCCGGCGCCGGTCATGGCGCCCGTGACGGCGAGCATCTCGCGCATCCCAGGACCTCCCCTCGGCCCTTCGTAGCGGATGACCACGACCGTGCCTGGCGTGACCGCCCCGGCGAGGATCGCCTCCATGGCCGCTCCCTCCCCGTCGAAGACCCGGGCCCGACCGGCGAAGGAGAGGTTCCCGTCGATTCCCGCGACCTTCACGACGGCACCTTCGGGCGCGAGCGATCCGCGCAGGATGGCGATCCCCCCGTCAGCATGGATCGGATCGGCGAAGGGATGGACGACCGAACCGTCGGGAGCCGGTGGGTCGAGATCGGCAAGGTTCTCGGCCATCGTCTTGCCGGTGACGGTGAGGCAGTCACCGTTGAGCAGGCCCTCGTCCAGAAGGGCACGCAGCACGACCGGGACTCCTCCGATCCGGTCCAAGTCGGTCATGTGGTACTTCCCGTGCGGCTTCATGTCCGCCAGGTGCGGCACGCGCCGGCCGACGCGGGCGAAGTCGTCCAGGTGCAGCTCGACCCGGGCCTCGTTCGCGATGGCAAGCAGGTGGAGCACGGCGTTGGTCGAGCCGCCGAGTGCCATCACCGTGGCGATGGCGTTCTCGAAGGCCTCCTTGGTCATGATCTGGCGGGGACGGATGCCCTGCTCCAGCAGCCCCATCACGGCCTGGCCGCTCGCGTAGGCGAGATCGTCCCGCCGGCGGTCGACCGCCGGCGCCGAAGCGCCCGCCGGCAGCGCCATGCCCAGCGCCTCGGCCACAGACGCCATGGTGTTAGCGGTGAACATGCCTGCACACGAGCCCTCCGTCGGGCAGGCGTTGCGTTCGATCGCCACCAGTTCCGCGTCGTCGATCGTCCCCGCCGCGCGGGCACCAACCGCCTCGAACACCGAAACGACGTCCAGCGCGCGATCGCCCAGCCGCCCCGGCAGGATCGTGCCGCCGTAGACGAAGACCATCGGGAGGTCGAGGCGGCCGGCGGCCATGAGCATCCCGGGCAGCGACTTGTCGCAGCCGGCGAGGCCGACGAAGGCGTCGAAACGCTCGGCGTGCATCATCGCCTCCACCGAGTCGGCGATGATCTCGCGGCTCACGAGCGATGCATGCATCCCCTCGTGACCCATCGCAATGCCGTCGGAGACCGCGATGGAGACGAACTCGAAGGGAAAGCCACCGGCCGCGCGCACTCCCGCCTTCGCCCGCTGCGCGAGGCGGGCAAGGGGCAGGTTGCAGGGCGTCACCTCGTTCCAGGTGGAGGCTACGCCGACTTGAGGCTTGTCGAAATCGCCTTCGGTCATCCCGACCGCACGGAGCATTGCCCTCGACGGCGCGCGGCGGAAGCCCTCGGTCACATCCTGGCTGTGGATCTTGAGCGAGCGGATCTTTTCGGTCATTGGCCTCAAGTTAGCGGTCGGCCCGCCAGGCGACCGGCTCGGTCGCTGGATCGGCCCGACGTGCCTGCCAACGACGCCACCGGTGTCGTGATCCGCCCGCCGGAGCTCCGCCCGCCTCTCAGGAGCCGCGCCGGGAAGCGAAGGCCGCCGCGACCAGCTTGCCGTTCGCCCGTCCCTTGGTGGCGCGCATGACCTGGCCGAGGAGGAACTGCGCCACCTTCTCGTCGCCATCGCAGTAGCGCTGCCACTCTTCCGGGTTGGCGGCGATCACCTCGTCGAGCATCGAAGCGAGGGCCGCAGGGTCCATCTGCTCGTACCCGAGCCTGCCGGCGATCAGGACCGGGTCACCGCCTTGGCTCATCAGCTCGGAAAGCACCTCTTTGGACTGGGTCGCCGAGAGCTGACCGGAGGACTCCATCTTGATCAGCGCCGCGAAGGCCAGTGGGTCGAGCCGTCCTGCCTCCTCGGGGTTCGCTGCGGCCTCGTTGGCGGCCCTGGCGAGCGCGAGCCGCGGATCGGCCCCGGCGGCGACGGCGCCCTCGACGAGCTCGTCGAGCCCGAGGTCCACCACTGTCACGACCTGGTCAGTCGACCCGTCGCGGCGCGTGGCGAGCTCTGAGTCTCCGCTGAGGAGCCTTGAGAGCCGGCGGCGGCGCTCGGCCGGCATGGGGCCGATCCCCTCGGCCGCTGCGGCGAGCAGGGCCGCGTCCGGCACGAGTGGGGTGAGGTCCGGCTCGGGGAAATAGCGGTAGTCGTTCGCCTCCTCCTTGGAGCGCATCGCATGGGTGGTGCTGTCCCCCTCGTCGAAGTGACGGGTCTCTTGGGCGACCCGCTCGCCGGACTCGAGGAGCGCGATCTGGCGTTGGACCTCGTAGTCGATGGCCCGCTCGAGCGACCGCAGCGAGTTCAGGTTCTTCACCTCGCAGCGAGTCCCGTACTCGGTTGCGCCGAGAGGGCGCACCGAGATGTTGGCGTCGACCCGCAGGGAGCCCTCTTCCATGCGGCCGTCCGAGGCACCGGTGGCCACGAGGATCGAGCGCAGCTCGTCGACATAGGCGCGCGCTTGTGCCGCCGAGCGGATGTCCGGGCGGGAGACGATCTCGACGAGCGGCACGCCCGCGCGGTTGTAGTCCACGAGCGAGTAGCCGGCCTCATGGATGCGGCCTCCGCCACCGACATGGGTCGTCTTGCCCGTGTCCTCCTCCATGTGGGCCCGTTCGATGCCGACGCGCGACCCGTCGGGCAGCTCCAGCCATCCGTCGACGTTGATGGGTTCGTCGTACTGACTGATCTGGTAGTCCTTCGGCATGTCGGGGTAGAAGTAGTTCTTGCGGTGGAAGATCGAACGCCGCGGACTGCAGTTGAGGGCGGCACCGATCCTCAGGGCGAGCTCGACGGCTCGGCGGTTGATCACGGGCAGCGAGCCTGGCAGGCCGAGGCAGACCGGGCAGATGTTCGTGTTCGGGTCGTCCCCGAAGGCGTTGCGGCACCCGCAGAACAGCTTGGTGGCGGTGGCGAGCTCACAATGGACCTCGAGGCCGACCACGGTCTCGTAATCGGTCACGGGGTCACCGGTCATGGCGTCACCGGCCCTCGCGCCTCGCGGGGGGCGGCGGCCTCCAGGCTGGCGGCGACGCGCATCATGACCGCCTCTCCCAGGGCCGGGGCGAGGACCTGGACACCGATCGGCAGTCCTTCCGGGCTCAGCGCGAAGGGCACGCTGACGGCCGGATGACCCGCGAGGCTGGAGGGAATGCTGCACAGGTCGCACATGTACATCTCGATGGGGTCCTCCGTCTTGGACCCGAACGGGAAGGCCACAGACGGCGTCGTCGGCGTCAACAGGACGTCGAAGTTCCGGTAGGCGGCCTCGAACGCCCTTATCACCACGGTGCGGGCCTTTTGCGCCTGGCCGTAGTAGGCGTCGTAGTAGCCCGCCGACAAGGCATAGGTCCCCATCATGATGCGGCGCTTCACCTCAGGCCCGAAACCTTCACCGCGGGTCCTGGCGTTCATCGTCTCGGTGTTGGGCCCGTCGACGCGAAGGCCGTAACGGACGCCGTCGTAACGCGACAGGTTCGAGGACGCCTCGGCGGGCGCTATGACGTAGTAGGCAGGCAGTCCGAGCAACAGTTCCGGGATGGTGACCTGGTCCACCTTTGCCCCGGCGGTCGCCAAGGCCTCGCCGGCGACGACGACGGCTGCGCCACACTCGGAACCGTCCGACAGGAAATCCTCGACGATCCCGACCCGTAGCCCCGAGACGCCTTCGGCGAGCGAGGCGAGCAAGCTCGGTGCCGGTCGCTCGAGCGACGTCGAGTCCATCGGGTCGTGACCGGCGACCACCTCGAGCCCAAGCGCCGCGTCCGCCACAGTCGTCGCGAACGGTCCGATCTGGTCGAGCGAGCTCGCGAACGCGATCAGCCCGTAGCGCGACACGACTCCGTAGGTCGGCTTCACGCCTACGATCCCGCACAGCGCCGCCGGCTGGCGGATCGACCCGCCCGTGTCGCTGCCGAAGGCGAGGGGCACGATCCCTGCCGCCACAGCAGCCGCGCTCCCGCCCGACGAGCCGCCCGGGACCCGGCCTGTGTCCCAAGGGTTGCGCGTCGGTCCGAAGGCGGAGTTCTCCGTCGAAGAACCCATGGCGAACTCGTCGAGGTTGGTCTTGCCCACCAGCACCGCGCCGGCGTCTCGCAGCCGGCTCACGACGGTGGCGTCATAGGGAGGCAGCCATCCCGCGAGGATCCGCGACGAGCAGGTCGTCGGGATGCCTTCGGTGCAGAGATTGTCCTTCAGGGCTACCGGCACGCCCGCGAGCGGTCCCGGGTCCTGCCCAGAGCGCACCATCCGATCGACGGCGTCGGCCTCGGCCTCGGCCACCTCGGCCGTCACCTCGTTGAAGCAGTGCAGGTCGCCTTCGAGCTCGCGAATGCGCCCGAGCGACTGTGAAAGGATCGCCCGGGCACTGATCGCGCCCGAGCGGACGGTGGCTGCGATCTCGGCCAGGGAAGCGAACTCAGGGGCTGGGCTCGCCGTCACGGTGCCTCGCCCATGATGCGGGGGACCCGGAAGCGGTCGTTCTCAGCTACCGGGGCCTGCGAGAGCACCGTCTCCCGGTCCAAGCTCGGGGTCTCGGTGTCGGGTCGCAGCACGTTCTCGACCGGGAACGGGTGGGCCGTCGGCGGCACGTCAGCTGTGTCGAGCCGGCGCACGGCGTCAACGTGTTCGAGGATCGCCGAAAGCTGCAGCGCCATGCGCCCCACCTCGTCGTCGTCGAGGGCGAGCCTGGCAAGGCGCGCCACGTGGCGCACCTCATCGGGCGAGATGAACCGCTCCTTCTCACTCACCGGCTGCCGCCACCTTGCTCACGAACGCAACGGCGCTCGCTTCGATCTGCGGGGCGTCGTGGTCGAGCGTGGCCACGTGGAAGCTGCGCTCGAGCCAGATCCGCTCGACCGGACCTGCGGCGGAGGCGGCAAGGACGTCGCCCGACTCCGGCGGTACGACGTGGTCGGTCCGGCTCGAGAACAGCAGCACCGGGCAGGAGAGACCGCCCAGCCCGGCTGCGATCTCCTGGACGCCCTCGAACATCGAGAGCATGGGTTCGATCGGCGAGGCGTTGTAAGAAGTCTCGGGCGCCCCCCGCTTTGCGATGTCCGAGCCGATGGCGGGGACCGAGACGGCGCCTTCCTCGATCATGCCGGACAGCATGTCGAGGAAACTCGAGGCCGGCGGGTCGACGAGCGGGTTGATGACGATGATGCCGGCGATCTCGGGGTGCCGTTCGGCGAGCCAGATCGCGAGCGAGCCGCCCATCGACAGACCCGCCACGAACACCGTCTCGCAGCGACCGGCGACGTCGCTGTAAGTCGCCTCGGCGGCCGAGGACCAGTCGGACCAGCGCGTCTCGACCATGTCCTCCACGCTTGTGCCGTGCCCGGGCAGCAGCGGGAGCTCGACAGAGAGGTTGGCTGCCGCGAAAGCCGTCGCGAGCGGGCGCATCGACTGTGGGCTACCGGTGAAACCGTGGAGAACGACGACGCCTATGGGACCGCCCTTGGCTGAGAACGGCTCGGCACCGGCAACGATCGGGGTTGGCACGCGAGCATCGTAACCCGGCCGTCCTCGGGGGTTGTCGAGCAGGATAGTGTCCGCTTCACGAGCCAACCGGCCCGAGCAGAGGAGCTGAGGTGGAGAAGTTCCCGTTTCTGAGCGATGAGTGGACCGCGGAGGTCAAGCGACTGCAGGACGAGGTCGTGACGCAGCAGGCCGTCACGGCGCAAAGCGTGCGCATGAACCTCATCCTCACCGAATCTCCGATCGGCGAGGGAACCATCGACGCCCACGTCGACACGAGCTCCGGAGAGCTCGTCATGGGCGCCGGCCACCTCGAGTCTCCCGACTTGACGGTCACGGTGGACTACGAGACGGCAAAGGCGATCCTCGTAGATGGCGACGCGCAGGCGGCCATGCAGGCGTTCATGTCGGGACGGATCAAGATCGACGGCGACATAACCCAGCTTCTCGCCATGCAGAACAGCCCTTTTGACCCAGCTCACCGGGAGCTGGCGGCACAGATCCGGGCGATCACCGAGTAGGGCCGCCGGCCGAGTAGGGCCACCGGCCTCGGCCGCTCGGGCTCGGCCGCTCGGGTGTCACTTACCTGGTCTGTGACACCCCTGTCGGCGCCACGACGCTGCCGGCGATCTTGGGCACCTCGGCGGCGAGCTCGTCGATGGTCCAGCGACCACCTTTGTCTATCTGGGCCCCGAGGGTCCAGGGCTGGAAGTGCTGCACGATACCGCCCTGGATGAAAAAGACCTTGCCGGTGAGCGGGCAGGACTCGCTGGCGAGATAGGCGACCAGCGGCGACACGTTGGCGGGGTCCCACGAGTCGAACACGTCCGGGTCCGCGGGCGGCTGCACGATGTCGCAGAGCCCGGGAGTCGACTCGGTGATGCGAGAGCGGGCGGCGGGCACGATCGCGTTGACCCTGACGCCGTAGTGGGAGAGCTCCTGAGCAGCGATCACGGTCAAGGCCGCGATCGCCGCTTTGGCGGTCCCGTAGTTCGATTGGCCGGGATTGCCGAGCAGCCCGGAGGTCGAAGAGGTGTTGACGACCGCCGCGCTGAGCTTGGCGCCCGCCTTGGACTGCTCGCGCCAGTAGCTGGCGGCCCAGCGCGTGGGGACGAAATGGCCGTTCACGTTGGCGTGCAGGACGAGGTCCCACTCCTCCTCGGTCATGTTCACGAGGACCCTGTCTCCGATTATCCCGGCGTTGTTCACGAGTATGTGAAGGTCCCCGAAAGCCTCGAGAGCGGCCGTGACCACGTTATGGCCGCCCTTCCAGTCGGCGACGTCGTCGGTGTTCGCGATCGCCTCGCCGCCCAACTCGCTGATCTCGTCCACGACCTTCTGAGCCGATGTCCGGTCGTCGCCCGAGCCGTTCACCGCGCACCCGAGATCGTTGACAACGACCTTGGCGCCTTCGCTCGCGAACAAGAGCGCGTGCTCTCGGCCGATCCCACGTCCCGCACCGGTGATGATCGCAACCCTGCCCTCGAGTGCACCCATGACCGTGCCTTTCCTCCGTTGGTCTGCTCCAACCCGTCGACCGGGGTGGGTGACGTTGCCAGTGGTGACCTACATCGCCGGCACGCATCGCACCGGCGAGCATGTACCGCCACGTTGGCAGCGTGCCCCGCCATACTGGCGGCACGCACCGCCACGTTGGCAGCACGCGCCGTCCCAGGTCAAGCGAGATGGCCCACGGGCCGCTGCCGGCGACGCGAGCCGCTGGCCGGGCGCGGCCGACTCAGTACAGGTAGATGTCGACCGTCGAGCCGACCTGCACGGACTGACCGGCTTGGGGAAGCTCGGTCAGCACGAAACTCGCTCCCGGTGGGCCGAAGGGAACCCACTTGAGGCCCAGCGAGCTCAGCTCCTGCTCCGCCACTGCCACCGAATCACCGTAAAGCTGGGGCACGTTCACATATGGCGGCCCCAAGGAGACGAACACGAGCACCGTCGAGTGACCGGGGATCGTACTGCCCGGCGAAGGTTTGGTGGTGACGACGTAACCGGTGGGAATCGAGGTCGAGTACCGCTGATCCTCGACCGGCTTCAGGTACAGGTCGGCCAAGGCGGCCTCCGCCTGCGTCCAGTTGAGCACGCCACCGCTGAGATCGGACGGGATCGTCTCGGGCCTCGGGCCCTTCGAGATCACCACGTCGACCGCGTCTCCGTAGAAGACCCTCGTGCCGGCGAGCGAGCTCCAGTCCACAACCTCTCCGGCCGGGACCGTCTCGCTGTAGTGGATGAAGAAATGACCCACCAGGTGAGCATGCAGGAGCGCTGCGCCAGCCGTCGCCTCGCTCAAGCCTGCAAGGTGCGGGAGCAGAGTCGGATGCGGCCCTTCCGAGATCACCATCTTCACGATGGAGCCTGCCTTCTCGCGCGCAGCGTGCCGAGGGCGCTGCGAGATGACCCCTCCCGCCACAACGCTCTCGCTGTACTGCTCGCCGGTGACCTCCGGGAACAGCCCGGTTCGCCGAATGGCCGCGTTGGCGGCGGTGACCCGCAGCCCGACGACGGGTGGAACCGTGTCGCGAGGGGTGATCCGGCCAGACGCGATCAGCCCGGCGCCCGCCACCAGCTCGAGCACCAACACGACGAGAAGCCACGGCAGCCACCGGTGCTTGCGCCCCTTGCGTGCCTCCTCGAGCGCCGGAACGGCGCTGGAGGAGGTGATCCGGCGCACACCGGCCAGGGCACTTGTCGCCATCGCGGCCCGGGCCTCCGGCTGGGCGGCGGAAGGTGGCGGCTCTGGCGCGGGCTGGGGTTGCCCGGGCGCCCGGAGCGGCGGTGGCGCGGAGGTGGGGGGCACGAGCAGGGGCGGGGCCGCTGGCGAGATGGGCGGGCGGGCAAGCCCGAAGCGCTCGGTCGGGTCAGGGTCGAGCCCCCGGGGCGAGCTGGAGAGGGCGATATCCGTCCTGGTGAGCGGGAGCGGTCGCGGGGCTTCGAGCTCTTGGAGCAGCAGCTCGAGCTCCGACGCGAGAGCTGCCGCGTCCAGCCGGGCCAAAGGCTCCGAGATGGCAGCCTGCGCCAGCACCGGGGCGAGCGGCCCGAGCTCTCGGGCCGGCGGGAGCACGGCTCCGACGCGAGCCATCAAGGTGGCGACGGTCGTCTCCCCGGCGAAGGGAACCCGCCCCGTCACCGACTCGTACAAGGTGAGGGCGAGCGAGTACACGTCCGTACGGTCGTCTACCGGCCGGCCTTCGACCTGTTCGGGGGAGGCGTAGCGGGCGGTTCCCATGACCGTGCCCAAAGGTTCGGTCGTCGCCGCTTCGGCAAGGGCGCGCGCCAGGCCGAAGTCCGCCACGAGCAGGCGTCCGTCGTCGTCGAAAAGCAGGTTGGCAGGCTTGATGTCACGGTGGACAAGGCCGCGACGGTGGGCGTAGGCGAGTCCGTGGGCGGCTTCGGCGCCGATGGCGGCCGCCTGTTGGGGGCTGAGCAGGAAGCCCGTGTCGAGCAGGGATCGCAAGCTTCCCCCACCCAGGTACTCGAGCACGAGATAGGGAGTGCCGTCCTCGTCGCCCCAGTCGTAGACGTGCAGGACGTTTCGGTGGTTGAGCGAAGCGGCCAGTCGCGCTTCGGCCTGGAACTTGCGGAGGAACATCGCGTCTCCTGCAAGGGCAGGGTGAAGGAGCTTGACGGCGACGCGCCTGGCGAGTCGGGTGTCGTCGGCGGCGAAGACTTGGGCCGAAGCACCGCTACCGACAACGGCAAGTAGTCGGTCGCGGCCGCCGATGACCCGGCCGACCTGTTCCGCGATGCTCGACATGGGTATCGGACAAAGGGTAATGGTTGAGGGCCCGACACCGGTGGAGGGCACCTGAGCTTGCGCTCAGGGCAGCTCGCCGGTCTCCAGGAGCTTGACGAAGGCCGTCTCGTCGAGGATGGGAATGCCGAGCGACTCGGCCTTGGTCAGCTTGGCGGCCCCGGGGCTGTCGCCCACAACGACGGCCGTGGTCTTGGCAGAGACCGAACTCGGGGACTTGCCCCCACGGCCCGTTATGGCAGCTTCTGCCTGCTCACGGCTGAACTGGCTCAACGTGCCCGTGACGACGACCGTCTTGCCGACCAGAGTCTGAGGCAGATGAGGCGCTTCGGCGGCGCGGAAACGGACGCGAGAGGAGCGCAGGCGCTCGATCATCGCCCGGTTGGCTTGCGAGCCGAAGTACCGGACCAAGCTGGCGGCGATCACCGCTCCGACGCCGTCGACGGACGCGAGCTCCTCCTCGGAGGCCGCCATGAGCCGGTCCAGATCGCCGAAGGTGGAGGCCAACGTCGCCGCGGCGGTGCCGCCGATGTGCCGGATGCCGAGGGCTATGAGCAGGTTGGCAAGGGGCCGGTTTCTCGAGTCGTCGATCGCCGCCACCAGGTTCGTCGCCGACAGCTCGCCGAATCCTTCCAGGCCGACAAGGTCTCCCACCTGGAGCCGGTAGCAATCGGCCGCATCGGACAAGAGCCCGGCCGCGACGAGCTGGGCGACCCGCTGCTCGCCGAGACCTTCGATGTCCATGGCGTCGCGTGAGGCGAAGTGAACGATTCGTTGCACACGTTGCGCAGGGCAATTGCTGTTGATGCAATAGGTGTCGCTCTCGCCCTCGAGGCGCACGAGCGGGCTCCCGCAACTCGGGCAGTTCCTCGGGAAGCTCCACGGCTCGGTCCCAGGTCCCCGGGCGCTGAGCACCGGGCCCACGACCTCGGGGATGACGTCGCCCGCCTTGCGCACGATGACCGTGTCACCGGGGCGGACGTCCTTCAGGCGTACCTGGTCCTCGTTGTGCAAGCTGGCCGACGCCACGACCGAGCCGGCGATCCGAACGGGCTCCAGCTTCGCGAACGGCGTCGCCCTGCCGGTCCGGCCGATGGAGACGAGAATGTCGTCGAGGCGCGTGGTCTGCTCTTCTGGAGGGAACTTGTAGGCAACCGCCCACCGGGGCGCGTGCGAGGTGGCCCCGAGGCGGGCCTGGAGCGTGAGGTCGTCCACCTTCACGACCGCGCCGTCGATGTCGTATCCGAGCTCGTGACGGCGCGTCTCCAGGTCGCGGCAGTAGGCGAACACGGCGTCCAGGTCGGAGACGAGCTTCGTCTCGGGGTTCACGGGCATGCCGGCACGGCGGAGCAGCTCCAGCGAAGCCGACTGGGTCGCGAGCTCGGAGACCCCGACGACCTGGTAGAAGAAGGCACCGAGCGCCCGCCCGGCGGTCACGGCCGGGTCCTTCTGGCGAAGGGAACCCGCCGCCGCGTTGCGAGGGTTCGAGAAGGGACGGAGGCCCGCCACCTCCTGGCGGTGGTTCAGCTCCTCGAAGGCCGATACCGGGAAGTAGACCTCGCCGCGGATCTCGAGGACGTCCGCGATCTCGCTCGGAGCAAGGGTGAGCTCGGCGGGGATGGAAGCGACCGTGCGCACGTTGGGCGTCACGTCCTCGCCGACGCGGCCATCGCCGCGGGTGGCGCCGGTCACCAAGCGGCCGTGCTCGTAGGTGAGCGAGATGGACAGCCCGTCGATCTTCGGCTCACAGACGAAGGGCGATCCGTCCTCGGGCGCCAACTGCTTTTGCAGGCGGATGCCCCAGGCCTTGATCTCCTCGAGGGTCGTGACCTTGTCGAGGCTCATCATGGGGGTGCGGTGGGCGACGGGCGCGAACAGCGGGGAAGGCGCGATACCGACCGTCTGGGTGGGCGAGTCCGCTTCGACAAGCTGGGGGTAGTCATCCTCGAGCGCCGAGAGCTCGTCCTTCAGGGCGTCATACTCGGCGTCGGAGATGTCCGAGGCGTCCTCGAGGTAGTACTGCTCGTCGTAGCCCTTGATGAGCTTGCGCAGCTCGGCGGCCCTCGCAACCGCCCCTTCCGGCATGCTGCCCAGGTCCGAGCTCACGCCACCGATCGTAGGGCGAGGGCTTCGAGCAGCAGGCCGGTGGAACCAGCGAAGGCGCGGCAGCGGGCCCGATGGCGGCCGGCAGCGGCGCCGCGTGGAGAGGAGGAGCCGCGGCTGGCCGATTGGTCACCAGTCTCGAGGTCTCGAAAGAACGCTCGGTCGACTCAGCTCCCGAAATGCTGGTGAGACACGAGATCGACCCAAGTGAGCGAAGGTTGCCCGGTTATGCCTCCCTTCTTGAGAGCCTCCCCGAGCCGGTCGCGCATGAACTTGGCCTGGTGCTCCGGTGTGTCCCAGACCTCAACGACGACGAAGTTCCCGTCATCGTCAAGTCCTGCGGCGTGGGACACGAGCCCGTCGGGCCAGTCACCTTCTCCGCTTTCAGAATCGATGCCGAGCTCCTTGTTGACCGCGTTGTACTCCTTCTCGGTGACGCCCTCGAACTCGAGGATCAACTCAGAAGCCATGTCAACCGCCCCCTTCTCGTCCGTGCCAGTCGGCACGCCGTCGCAGCATCGCAGATGGGCGCTGGCCGCACTATGTCGGTTGTGCTGCAATCGCCCTGGGCCGAAGGCACGGCGCCGAGGCGATCACGACTCGCCGCCTTTCTGGCGCGCTCGTCCTCGTGCCCGTTGCCCGCAGGAGACCCGTTGCCCGCAGGAGACCCGTTGCCCGCCGGAGACCCGTTGCCCGCAGGAGATCAGTGGCCCGCAGGAGACCCGTTGCCCGCAGGAGATCAGTGACCAGCGGCGCGTTTCAGGCTGCCGTCCCCGAACCGACGACCTGATCGCCGACGTAGAGGGCGACCGTCTGGCCCGGTGCCACCCGGCGATCCGGTCCCTCGAGGTACCTCACCCCGGTCTCGGTGAGCTTCACAGGCCTCGCTCGGCCGTGGGCGCTCGCCTGGGCGAGTGCGAGGGCGCCGGCCGGAAGGGGGTCTGCGACCCAGGTTCGGCCGGTGAGCTCGACATGGTCCGTGAGCAGGTCGTCCTCCGAGCCGACCACCACCGTCGCCGAAGCCGCGTCGACCTCGAGCGCGTAACGGCGCCCAGGCGCCGAGTACCCCAGGCCACGCCGCTGCCCGACAGTCACGAGCTCGACAGCGGGAACTGAACCGACGACGGCTCCTGTGGCATGGTCGACGAGACGCCCCGGATGCAGCTCGATCCGTTCCGCCAGGAAACGCTGGCGCGGCCCTTGTCCCCCTCCCGCCGCCACGAAGCACACCTCCTGGCTGTCGGGCTTGGTCGCCGTTGGCAGCTCCAGGGCGGCGGCGCGGGCACGCACGTCATGCTTCGTGAGCTCGCCCACCGGCAGGAGCACCCGGGCGAGCTCGCGAAGGGTCAGCATCGACAACACATAGGACTGGTCCTTGGCGGCGTCGAGGCCACGCCACAGCCTCGGGGCGCCCGTGGCCGGGTCGTCCACGATCCGGGCGTGATGCCCCGTCGCCACGGCGTCGAAGCCGAGCCGCCCGGCCCGGTCGAGAAACCGGCGGAACTTGAGATGCCGGTTGCACTCGATGCATGGGTTCGGCGTCCGGCCGAGCGCGTGCGCCCTCGCGTAGGGCTCCACGACCGTCTGCTCGAATTCCTCTGCGAAGTTGAAGACGTGGTGGTCGATCCCCAACCGCGCCGCCACGCGCCGGGCGTCCTCGACGTCACCGACCGAGCAGCATCCGGAGTCACCCGCGCCGCCCCACAGCTTCATGGTGGCGCCGACAACCTCGTGGCCCGCCTCGAGCAAGAGAGCGGCGGCGACCGACGAGTCAACGCCACCCGATAGCCCGACCAGTACCCGCACGGACCGATTCTCGCAGAGCGGCGAGGATCGCGATCCGGCGCGGCGCAGGCTCAGGCGCGCAGCCGCTCGACAGCCTTCGGGAAGGCGGCAAGGACCGCGTCTATCTCCTCGGCCGTTGTCGCGTGACCGAGGGAGAGCCGCACATGGCGCTTCGCCTCCTCGCGGCTCCGGCCCATCGCCAGCAGCACGTGGCTCGGCTCGATGGCTCCGCTCGCACATGCCGATCCTGCCGACGCGCAGACCCCGAGCTCGTCAAGGACAACGAGCAGCTCCTCCGACTCGACACCTTCGATCCCCAGGTTGCAGATGGCGTCGATGCGGTCGTCTCGGGGCACGGCCTCGTGAACGCCCGAAACCGACCCCAGGATCCCTCCGACGAGGCGCGTCGCCAGGTCTCGGACTCGCCTGCGAGCTGTCTCGCGGTCGCGGGCGGTGGCCCGCGCCGCCGCGACGGCGGCGACTATGCCGGCCACGTTCTGCGTTCCCGCACGCCGTTCGCGCTCCTGGGGCCCGCCGTGCAGGATCGGCCTGAGCGAGGAAGCCCTGCCGCCTACGACGAGAGCGCCCACGCCTTTCGGGCCCCCGAACTTGTGCGCGCTCACGCTCAACAGGTCCACCCCGGCCGACAGCTCGGCGACATCGAGCCAGGCGAAGGCCTGCACGGCGTCGCTGTGGAGGAGGGCCCGTGGGGCGCGCTCGCGCACGAGAGCGGCGACGGCCCCGAGCGGTTGGCGCACCCCGGTCTCGTTGTTGACGAGCATCACCGAGACCAGGCGCACCTTATCGTCCAGTGCGCCGGAGAGGGCGTCGAGGTCGATCACACCCCGACGGTCGACACCGACCGTTCGGCCCCCGACTGCCCGACAGGTCTCCAACACGGCAGGATGCTCGACGGCGCTGCAGACAACGGTCCCAGCCCCTGTTGCGAGGCCGGCAACGGCGAGGTTGTCCGCCTCGGTGCCGCCGCTCGTGAACACGATCTCGCCGGGACTCGCACCGAGCAGACGCGCCAGCTCCTCGCGGGCGTCGTCGAGAGCCCGCTGGGCAAAGCGCGCGACGCAGTGGCCACCGGAAGGGTTGCCGTAGTGGTCGGCGAGAAACGGGAGCATGGCGGCAACGGCCTCCGTGCACATGGGCGTTGTTGCGGCGTTGTCGAGATAGGCGATCCGCTCGCCCCTGGTGCCGGTCAATCCGTCGGGGTCCCCGGTGGCGGCAAGCAGGCGTCCGCCACCGGCGTCGGCGCAGGGTAGAGCGGCACGCTCGCCGCTCTCGTGATGGTGCTGATCCCGGGCTGGTTGCCTTCCTGCTCGAGAATCTGAGGCGTCACGTTCCGCCGTCCGGTTGCGAGATCGAAGAAACCGACCGTCACCTTCTCGACGACGGGGGCAGCTGGGCTCACTCCTACGTAGGGACCGAGATGCGTCGCATCCTCGAGAGCGAGGAACCACTTGGATCCTGTGAGCAGGTTGTAGAGCTGGGAGCTGCCGGCAGGGTAGTTGCACGAGTCCGTCAAGCTCTGCACGACGAGCACGGGTGGGCCACCCCCGCTCGGAGCCGAGTAGACGTCTTGCGCACGGGTCCACTCTGCTCCCGAGAGAAGCGCCACGGCGGCCGGCTGGGCAGGCATGGAGGCGCGCGTTGGGGCGTAGGCGTGGTCGTACATGAGCGCAGCGATCGTGTCGCCGCCATCGGACTGGCCGGCGAGGATGAGCCGGGCCGGATTCATCATTCCAGCCAGATAGCGGACGCGGGTCAGCGGTGAGCCTTTCGCGGCCTTGTCCACCTGCGACACGACGAAAGCGACGTCAGCCGGCTGGTTGAACATGTCCGACTCGGTGTCGACTCCGTGCTGGGCCTCGATCGCAGGCAGGCTGGTATCGGGAAAAAAGGGGGCGACGACCACGTAACCTGCCTCGGCCCAGGAGGCGAGCAGCGCGCGGTAGGTATTGGGGTCGACGTCGAATCCGTGCGCGAACACGATCACCGGGTAAGGGCCGAAACGATAGGCGGGCTGCGCCAGGGGAACGACGGCCGGCGGCTTCACCACGAGCGTCGGGTAAAGGATCTCGACTTGCATGGCCCGTCCCCGCTGCGTCGTGCCTTCGTAGAAGTTCTCCGTGTAGCCCTGCGTCTCGTCCCATGTCACGATGCCCAAGCCGACGCCGAAAGACGTGGGCGACCTCACCGGGTCCGGGCTTCTCCCGAGTGCTCCGCTCGACGCGATGCTGTGCCCAAGCTGGCCGGCGTGGGCGGCGGCCGCGCGTCGCCCCGCCGACCCGGTGCGAGTCCCTCCGGCGGCCACGGAACAGGCCGCCAGCGAGCCGGCCACGACCACCAGGACGACCCGCAGGCGCGCCGCGCGCTTGCCGGGCGCGAGCTCGCGAGCGCGCCGGATTGCCTCGAGCTCCACGAGGGCCAATCTACCGGCGCTCCCGCAAACCAACGAAAGCCACCCGGAGGAGACAGAGCTTTCCCTGAGATCAGCGCCCGCGGGAGATCATCGCGGCTGGCCGATCATGACCACGACGGCGGCCAAGAAGCACACGGTTATCGCCGAGGCACCCCACTGCAGTGCCCGGCACGCGTCGCGGAACTCGGCAAGCTGGCCCGACGCGCTCTCACCGGGGTCGCCGCCGTCGGCGAGCCAGGTCTGGATCCTCCGCTCGGCGGGCCAGCAGAAGGCGGTCGCGATTGCGGCGGCGAGGACCCAACAGCCCAGGCCGATCCATGGCCAGGCCTGCGATACGGCAGAACGGTCCCCAGTCCACAACGCGATCGCACCAAGGACAGGGGTCAAGAGCAAGGATCGCTCGGCCCAGTTCGTGCTCGGGTGGAAATATCGCGAAAGGAGAGGCTCTTTGCGTGGCTCCCGAACCGACCTGGCACGAGCGGCATAGGTACCCGTGACGCCCACCGCGCCGAAGCCGAGCACCGCGCTCAGCGCGTGCAGCACCACCAGCAGGTCGTAACCTGGGCCAGTCATCTCGGCCGTCCGCTCGCCCGGGCGTTTATGGCGATATTGTGAAGACAAATGACAAGGCCCCGTCTGCGCCCGTCGAAGGTTCGCGCCCGAGCGTGAACCAGCTTCGCCTCGACCCGCTTTCGGGCCGGTGGGTGACGGTGGCCACCGATCGCGCTCAGCGACAGTCGCTCTTCGTCCCGCGCCAGCTCACGCTCGACTCGCTCGAGGGCATTCCGTGTCCGTTCTGCCCGGAAATGGAGGCTTTCGCCCCGCCCGCGCTCGAGGTCTATGGAAGCTCCGGAGACTGGCTCGTTCGCGTGCTCCCGAACCGCTACCCGGCCTTCGAGGGTGACAGGCCATTCGTCGTCGAGAACCGTGGGCCGGTGTTCACAGAGGCCCCGGCGAGCGGGATCCACGAAGTGCTCGTCCTCTCCCCTGACCACGACAAGACCCTGGCCTCTCTCGCGGACGAGCAGCTGGAGCTCGTCATGCTCGCCATTCGCGACCGCGTGCGCGAGCACGAGACCACGCCCGGCCTGCGCTACAGCCAGGTGATCATCAACCACGGACGCCAGGCGGGTGCCTCCATAGCGCACCCGCACGGCCAGCTGCTCGGGATCCCGTTCGTGCCGAGGGAGCTTGCGGAGGAGCTGGCCGGTTTCGACCGTTTCGCAGGCGGCTGCCTCGTCTGTGCGGCTGCCGCCTCCGAGGAGAGGGTCGACTACCGGATAATCCGGGCGACCGATCACGCTGTGACGTTCTGCCCTTACTGGAGCGGGACGCCCTACGAGGTTCTCATCGTCCCCCGCGACCACGGCGCTCATCTCCACCGGGCGTCCACCGAAAGCATCGTGGGCGTCGGGCGCGCCGTACGCAGCGCTCTCCGGGCGATCAACGAGAGCCTCGGAGACGTGGCCTACAACGTCGTGTTCCACTCAGCTCCCTACCGTGCTACCAGTGCGTACCACTGGCACGTCCACATCCTGCCCTGCTTGACCACCCGTGCAGGTTTTGAGCTCGGCACCGGGGTCATGATCAACGTCGTCGGGCCCGAGAAGGCCGCCGAAGACCTGCGCGAGGCCCTTGGTCGCGTCGAGCCCGACCCCGCAGACGGGCGTGTGACCGCCGCCTCCTGACGCTGGCGAGGCAGGCCACCTCGGGCAACCCGGTTGCTAGCAGGCCGCGGCGATGCGCGCGGCGACGAGGGACTTGAGCTCCTCTGCCACCTCCGAGCGCTCCAGGGTCACGAGCCTCGAGATCCCGTCGATGCCGAGGTAGCCGCTCAACAAGGAGCCCCGGTTGCGACGTTCCCAGGCCTTGGCGAGCCGCTCGGCCTGAGCCCAGGTAACGGGCGGCTGCTCCGCCACGGCTTCGGTCGCCACCTGGCCGAGCGAGTAGGAAAGATCCGCCAGGTCCTCGAGCGGCGAGGCAAAACGCGGCTCACGCCGCGCCAGGTTGTCGTCGGACCTGCCGATCAGCGGGTCGTCGCCGAAACCGCCGACGATCCAGCCGGCGTCGGTCCGGAAGACCCGGCGGAGATGGTAATCCCCGTGAACCCTGATGCCGACGCCGGGCGAGGCCTCGCCGGCAGCCAGTGGGCGAACACCGAAGGCCTCGGCGAGGGCCAGATGGAGGCCGCCCGTGATCTCTCCGAGGCGGCGCATCTCCGAGGAGAGGTCGCCGCCGGCCCCGCCAGCCTCGTCACGTCCCAGCCTCTCCTCGTCGGTGTTGCGGCCGAACAGGTCGCGCAGGGAGGTCAGCGCCAGCCAGCGGCCCTCGACGGCGCCCGGGATGTACTCGCGGACAAGTGCCAGGTCCCACCCGTTCCGCTTCCAGTTCGCGACCGGCCTCAGTATCTGCTCGAAACCGACCTCGTCCAGCCTGCCCAGGAGCTCTATCTCGGGCCGGGGTGCTTGTTCGAGCACCCGGTACGACTTCATGAACAGGCGCTCGTCGTACACGAGCGAGGCGTGGCTCACGAGCGACTGCACGACGCGCGCCCGGGTCGCCCTCTGGGACCCGGCACTGGCGACGGAGAGCAGTGCGGTGGCGAGCTCCTCGTCGGCAAGGGCGTCGTAGCACAGCACCTCTCCCGAGCCGTCGTCGCACATTCCGAGCACCGCGCCCTGGTGTTCTCCCAGGGCCGCCGGTGCCTGCGCCGCGTCGCGCCACCCGACAAGGACATGGAAGGGGCGGTCTCCGGCGGTGACGACCACACTTGCCAGCCCCGGGCGGCCGTCGAGCACGATCTCGAGGTCAGCCAGCCGAAAGGCGGGCCGTAGGCCGCTGTCGTAGCGAGCCATGTACACGAGGAACCAGGGCTGGCGCTGGAGATAGGGGACGACGAGCCCTTCGAGTGCAGACGGAGCGGGCGGCATCAACAGCGCTCCACGAGCTCGAACAAGTAGATGCCGTAGGGCGCCAGGGTGACCGAGTAGGGCTTGGACGTGATCTTCGGGAAGGGCACCCGTCCCAAGAGCTCGATCGGCGTGCAGCCTTCCCAGCGACCGAGGCTGAGCTCGGCCGGCTGGGCGAAACGGCTCAGGTTCGACACGCAGAGCACAGAGACGGTCGGCCAGTCCGGATGAATCGGGTCGGACGACCTCGTCAGGTCGTCCGCCTCGGTTGGCTCGATCGAGGGCTGAGTGCCTCCGGCCACGGAGGCCTCGCCGGGCTGGGCCGCGCCGGCACGGGGCCGCCGCACATAGGCGAGCACGGAGGGATTGTCAGCGGGAAGGACCTCGAACGAACCCTTGGCGAACTGAGGGTACTGGTGCCGCACCGCCAGCATGTGCCGCAGCCAGTGGAGGAACGAGGAGGGGTCGCGCTGCTCCGCTTCGACGTTGACGGCTTGGTAGCCGTGCACCGGGTCCATGAGCGGGGGCAGGTAGAGCTGTGCGAAGTCGGCCCTGGAGAAACCGGCGTTGCGGTCCGGCGACCACTGCATCGGCGTTCGGACCCCGTCCCGGTCCCCGAGGTAGATGTTGTCGCCCATGAGAAGCTCGTCGCCGTAGTAGAGCACCGGGCTGCCCGGCAAGGACAGCAGCAAGCCGTGGAGCAGCTCGGCGACGCGGCGGTCGTTGTCGACAAGGGGAGCAAGGCGGCGCCGGATCCCGAGGTTCTTGCGCATCCTGGGGTCGCGAGCGTACTCGGCGTACATGTAGTCGCGCTCCTCGTCGGTCACCATCTCGAGGGTGAGCTCATCGTGATTGCGCAGGAAGATCCCCCACTGGCAGCCGTCCGGGATCGGGGGCGTCTGAGCGAGGATCTCAGTGATCGGGAAGCGCTGCTCCCGGCGGACCGCCATGAACATGCGCGGCATGAGCGGGAAGTTGAAGCACATGTGGCACTCGTCCCCGTCGCCGAAGTACTCAGTGACGACGTCCGGCCACTGGTTGACCTCCGCCAGCAGGACACGGTTGGGGTAGGAGCTGTCGATCTCGGAGCGAATGCGGCGTAGCAGCTTGTGGGTAGCGGGCAGGTTCTCGCAGGTCGTCCCCTCTGCCTTGTAGAGATAGGGCACGGCGTCGAGCCGGAAGCCGTCGAGGCCGAGATCGAGCCAGAACCGGACGACTCCTAGCATCGCGTCCGCGACATCTGGGTTCTCGTAGTTCAGGTCCGGCTGATGATGGTAGAAACGATGCCAGTAGTACTGCTGGCGCCGTGGGTCAAAGGTCCAGTTGGACTGCTCGACGTCGCAGAAGATCACCCGGACGTTGGCAAAGCGGTGGTTGTCGTCGGCCCACACGTACCAGTCGGCCTTTTCGTTGTCGCGCGACGACCGGGACTCGACGAACCAGGGATGCTCGTCGCTCGTGTGGTTCATCACCAGGTCGGAGATGATCCGGATCCCCCGGCGATGGGCCTCTTCGACCACTGCGGCGAGGTCGTCGACGTTTCCGAGCTCGGGCGCGACGGTCATGAAGTCGCTGATGTCGTACCCGCCGTCGTGCAGCGGCGAGGGGTAGAAGGGCAGCAGCCAGATGCAGTCGACGCCGAGCCACTGCAGGTACTCGAGCTTTTCCCGCAAGCCCTTCAAGTCACCGATCCCGTCCGCGTTGGAGTCGAAAAAGCCGCGAGGGAGCAGCTCGTAGAAGACCGCCTTCTCGTACCATCGCGGATCGTCCAGGAGTGGACGTGAGCCGGGGGACACGGCCAGGTTCAGCCGAGCTCGATAACCGACGACCTGCGCAGCTCCGAGAGCTGACGGTGCGACGCGACGAGTGCCGCCATGCCCGGCGCGGACCGCACGAGTGGGTGACGCTGGTCGTTCACGGCGCCGACGATAGCGGGCGGTCGCCTGCTGCGCGAGCGACCGGGAGAGAGCTCCAGCCGCTCACGCTGGAGGGAGTGGCGGCCGGGCTCCGAGTCGCTGTCTCCGACCCCGTCCCGGCAGTACTGTCTCGCCGTGGATCGCTTCGTCTTGCGCCCGTCCGGCCCGCTGCAGGGGACCGTCGACGTGAACGGGGCGAAGAACTCCGTGCTGAAGCTCATGGCGGCCTGCCTTCTCGCCCCGGGCCTGCACCGCCTCGACAACGTCCCGGTCATCCGTGACGTCGCCATCATGTCGGACGTGCTCCGGGCGATGGGGGCCGAGGTCCTCCATGAGGGCCGAGGCCCCGATGGGCATCTCGAGATCACCGTCCCCGAGGACGTGACGCCCATCGCCCCTTACGAGCTCGTGGAGAAGATGCGGGCATCGATCGTCGTGCTCGGTCCCCTGCTCGCGCGTTATGGCACCGCCAGGGTGTCAATGCCCGGCGGCGACGACTTCGGGTACCGCCCGATCGACTTCCACCTGAGCGCGTTCGAGAACCTGGGCGCCACCTTTGTGACCGAGCACGGCTACGTCGAGGGGTACTGCGACCGCCTCGTCGGCACTCGCATCGTGCTCCAATTCCCGAGCCATACCGCGACCGACAACATCTTGATGGGCGCCGTGCTCGCCAAGGGCACGACCGTGATCGAGAACGCCGCCCGGGAGCCGGAGATCTGCGACCTCGCCGCGACCTTGACCGAGATGGGGGCGCACATACAAGGTGCCGGGACTTCCCGCATCGAAGTCGAGGGAGTGGAGGATCTGCGGCCCGCGGAGCACCGGGCGATCCCCGACCGGGTCGAGGCGGCCACCTTCGTCGCAGCCGTGGGCCTTGTCGGCGGGGAAGTCTTGGTGAGACGGGCGCGTCCCGAGCACATGGACATGCTTCTCGAGAAGCTCCGCCAGATGGGCATGACCTGCACCCCGACCGACGAAGGCATCCTCGCCGCGGCCGAGGGACGTCTGAGGTCGGTTGACGTCGCCACCCTTCCCTATCCTGGTGTGGCGACGGACTACAAGCCGTTGCTCGTCACGCTGCTGTCGGTCGCGGACGGGGTGGCGATCGTGAGCGAGAACCTCTTCGCCGGTCGCTTCCGCTACATCGACGAGCTGAGGCGGATGGGCGCGAAGATCAAGACCGAAGGCCATCACGCCATCGTGCGCGGTGTGCCCAGCCTGTCGGGAGCGAGGGTGCAGGCACCGGACATACGCGCCGGGGCGGCGCTCGTGCTGGCCGGCCTCGCCGCCGAGGGCGTCACCGACGTGAGCGGCGCGGAGCACATCGACCGCGGATACGAGGACCTCGACGGGCGCCTTCGCTCGCTCGGTGCGAACATCGAGCGCGATTCGTCGCCGTGAGGCCCGGGGCGCGGGGCTCGAGCACTACAGAGCTGTTCCGAGCCGCCAGTTCGGGTGACCGCGGCGCCCTGGCTCGCCTGCTCTCGGTCGTCGAACGGGGCGGGGCCGAAGGCCGCAAACTGTCCGCCCTGACCTTCAGGCGAGCCGGCAGCGCCTACGCCGTGGGCTTCACCGGGGCGCCGGGCTCTGGGAAGTCCACGCTCGCGAGCGCCGTGCTGGCGGACATCCGCGGGCGCCTCGCCATCCCGGTCGCGGTGCTCGCCGTCGACCCCTCCTCACCTGTGACGGGCGGCGCGATCCTCGGGGACAGGGTGAGGATGCAGGAGCACGCCCTCGACGACGAGGTCTTTATCCGCTCCATGGCGACCCGCGGCCACCTCGGTGGCCTGGCCGCCGCCGTGCCCGAAGCGGTACGCCTGCTCGACGCGACCGGCTGGCCGCTCGTGATCGTCGAGACCGTGGGCGTCGGCCAGGTCGAGATCGAGGTCGCCGCCACCTGCGACACGGTCGTGGTCGTCGTGAACCCCGGCTGGGGAGACTCTGTGCAGGCGAACAAGGCGGGGCTGCTGGAGATCGCCGACGTGCTGGTCATCAACAAGGCCGACCGGCCCGGCGTGAAGGAGACGGCCCGCGACCTGAGGCTCATGCTCCAGCTCTCGGGGAGCCTCGAGTGGACGCCGCCGATCGTGGAGACCGTGGCTTCGACAGGCGAGGGAATTGCCGAGCTGTGGGAGGCGATCGCCTCCCACCGCGAGCACCTCGAGCGCGGCGGGGAGCTGACCTCGAGGCGCGCGGAGCGTGCGAGGGAGGAGGCCGTGAGGATCGCGAGAGGACGTTTCGAGGCCGCTCTTGACGCGACCGTCGCCGGCTCGGCGAACAGCGAGCTGCTGGCGGCGCTGAGAAGCAGGCGGACTGACCCGGACGAGGCGGCCGACCGGCTCGTCGAAGCGGTGGCGCACGAGCTCACGGGCGGGGCGGGGCTGCCGGCAGAGTGAGCTCGCGCTCCATGAGGACGAAGTCGCGCTCCTCGGTCCAGCGGGGGAGGAGCGCGACGGCTGCGTAGCCGCGCTCGGAGTAGAAGCGCTGTGCCCGCTCGCCGGCGAGCGCCTCCAGGCGGACGCGGGCGCAACCCCGCTCGAGGCCCAGCCTCTCCACGGCCCGCAGCAGATGGGACCCTACGCCCTGGCTGCGCCACTCCGGGCTCACGGTCAACCGGCCGAGCCTCAAGACCGGGCCCCGTACCTCGCCGTCGGCGAAGCCGACCGGGCGCCCGCCGACCCTGGCGACGATCGCGTAGGGCGCGAAGGGACCGACTCCCGGGCCGTAGCGCTCTCGCCTGTAGCCGTCCCACTGCTCGTCCGCCCAGGCGGCGATGACAGGGTCGGGATGCTCGACCACGGAAAGCTCCAGATCGAGGCTGCCTCGCCCAACCAGCCTTGACCTGGCCAGTGCGGTGTCGGCCATCGGCCTCCAGCGGTGGTCGGCGTCCTGCTCGAGAACGGTGACGCGCTCGAAGCAGTACCTCGCCCGGTAATCGGCCAGCGCCTCGAGGGCGTGGGTGAGCCGGCTGGGCTCGATCCGCTGGTCCAAGGTGAGATGGGGCACGAAGCCGCGCTCGCGGCGCGCCGGCGGCGGGGAGAGGGGACCGGTCGCAAGATGTCCTCGGAGCTCTGACATGGCCTCGAGGTCACCTCCGACCTCGAGGTAGAGCACAGGAGTGCGCGGCCAGAAGGTGGCCGGCGGTCCGAGGTCCACGGCTATGGGCGAGCTCTTCTCAGCTGCGGTCCGGACGTGTTCGAGCACCGCCTCGAGGGTCTCCTGGCGGATGTTCAGCGGGGGGACGAGCGTGCAATGCGGGACGATGCGCTGCAGCGCCTTGGCCCCGAGGGCCCTGCGCAGGCCGTCGATCTCGTCGGCGACCGAACCGGTCACTACCAGCGCCACCGTCAGCCGGCGTCGTGCGGTCACGAATCAGGCGATCTCCGCCAGGGCCTCCGCCAGTGGCTCGAGCACTTTGGGGGCGTGCGGCGGGGGGAGAACCACGATGGCGAGCCCGGCACCGACCTCCGCGAGCGCAGCGGCAGTCGCCGCCGTGGCAGCGGGACCGTCCTGGAAGCGCACATGACTCGACAGCAGTATCTCTGCCGGGTCGCGCCCGACCTCGGAACAGTGCTGGAAGAGCACCTCCCGCTTGTGAGCGAACTCCTCGACCGGGCCGCCGACGAAATTCCAGTGCTGGGCGAAGCGCGCCGCGGTGCGCAGTGTCCGCTTCTCACCGCTGCCACCGATGCAGACCGGCGGATGTGGCCGCTGGACCGGTTTCGGGTTGCAGCGGGCGTCGGTGAGCTCGTAGTAGGCGCCCTGGAACGATGTCGCCTCGTTCGAGAGAAGGCCGACTATGACCTCGCAGGCCTCCTCGAAGCGGTCACTGCGCTCCTTAAGCGTCCCGACAGCGATTCCGTAGGCGCCCGACTCCTCCTCGTTCCAGCCCGCCCCGATGCCGAGCTCGAGGCGTCCGCCCGAGATGACGTCGAGTGTCGCCGCCATCTTGGCCAGCACGGCCGGGTGCCGGTAGTGGATCCCGGTTACGAGCGTGCCGAGGCGAAGGCGCCTCGTCGCCTGGGCCAAGGCGGTAAGGGTCACCCAGCCCTCGAGGCACGGCCCGGTCGGGTCGGAGAAGATCGGGTAGAAGTGGTCGAACAGCCAGCCGGACTCGAACAACTCGATGTCGTCGGCGGCGCGCCAGACGGCCAGCATGTCGTCCCAGGTCGTGTTCTGCGGAGCTGTCTTGAAGGCGAAGCGCATGCGCCAGAACTTACGGCACGCCGGCCGCGCCCGGGCGCATCCGCCTCACAGGCGGCTCAAGGTCGCCTTGAGCTCGGCAACCGCCTCCAGCCGCGCCCGGGCCCGGGCGGCGGCGGCAGCCGCGGCGGCGGCGTCTCCGGCAGGCTGGCCTTCGGCTGTCGGGGCCTCGGTGCCGCCCGCATCGGCCCCTCCCCCGGCTCCCCCGGCTCCGGGCTCGGGAAGGTTGCTTGCCGCAGCCTCGGCAGTCTCGAGGGCACGGCGCGCCCGCTCGACGTCGATCTCTTCGGCAAGCTCGGCGACCCCGGAGACGATCGTCACCTTGTTGTCGGCGACCATCACGAAGCCGCCGTGCACCGCCGCGTGCACGTCGCCGATCGGAGCCGACTCGCCCGGGGTGGCCTCGCCGGCCCTGTCGCCGCTGTCTGGCGGGGCGACCCTGGCTGCGCCGCCCTCGCGTGCCGCGCCCTCGGCCGGCGAAGGGCGCTGGTGGACACCCTGGATGCGCACCACGCAGATGTCGACCGAACCGATGTAGTCCATGTGGTCCGCGAGAAAGGTGATGTCGCCTCTGTCAGCACGCATCACCACTGCTTCGGCGTCGCCCGAGAACAGCACCCGTTCAGGCGTGATGAGCTCGGCGTGCGTCAGGTTCGCCATCGCTCGGCTCAGCCCCGCTCGATGGACTTGGCCTTGGTGATCACGTCGTCGATGCCGCCGACGTTCAAGAAGGCCTGCTCCGGGACATCGTCGAGGTCACCCCCGACGAGCGCCTCGAAGCTGCGCACCGTCTCGTCGATCGGGACGTAGATCCCGGGCAGGCTCGTGAAGACCTCCGCCACGAACAGCGGCTGCGACAGGAAACGCTGGATCTTGCGTGCGCGGGTCACGCTCAGGCGGTCCTCCTCGGAGAGCTCGTCCAGGCCGAGAATGGCGATGATGTCCTGCAGCTCGCGAGCTCGCTGCAGCACCTCTTGAACCCGCCGCGCGCACTGGTAGTGCCGATCGCCGACCACCTCGGGAGCCAGGATGTTGCTCGTCGAAGCGAGTGGGTCGACGGCCGGGTAGATGCCGAGGGCGGCTGTCTGGCGGGAGAGCTCTGTCGTCGCGTCGAGGTGGGTGAAGGTCGTGAACGGTGCCGGGTCTGTGTAGTCGTCGGCGGGAACGTAAACGGCTTGCAGGGAGGTGATGGAGTGGCCTCGAGTCGAGGTGATCCGCTCTTGGAGCTCGCCCATCTCGTCCGCCAGCGTCGGCTGGTAGCCCACAGCCGACGGCATACGGCCCAGCAGCGTGGAGACCTCCGAACCCGCCTGCACGAAGCGAAAGATGTTGTCGATGAACAAGAGCACGTCCTGGTTCTTCACGTCCCGGAAGTACTCGGCCATCGTCAGGGCCGAGAGCGCCACGCGCAGCCGCACGCCCGGCGGCTCGTCCATCTGGCCGTAGACGAGAGCCGCCTTGGTTATGACGCCGGACTCCTGCATCTCGAGCCACAGGTCCGTGCCCTCTCGGGTGCGCTCGCCGACGCCTGCGAACACCGACACTCCCCCGTGCTCTTGGGCGACCCGGTGGATCATCTCCTGGATCAGCACCGTCTTTCCCACACCGGCGCCGCCAAACAGGCCGATCTTTCCGCCCTGGACGTAGGGCTCCAGAAGATCGATGACCTTTATGCCTGTCTCGAACATCTGACGCCTCGGCTCGAGGGTGTCGAAATCCGGGGCCGGGCGGTGAATCTCCCACCACGCGTCGGGCTCGCCCATCTCGCCCGCGTCGAGCCGCTCGCCGATCACGTTGAAGACGTGACCCAGCACGGCGTCGCCGACGGGGACGGTGATGCCCCTGCCGGTATTGGTGACGCTGGCGCCGCGAGCGAGCCCGTCGGTCGGCTTCAGGCAGATGCAACGCACCCGGCCCTCGCCGATCTGCTGGGCCACCTCGGCTGTGATGAGGACCTCCTGCCCGTCGACAAGGAGACGTACCTGAAGGGCCGTGTTGATCTCCGGCAGGGCGTGCGGTGGGAACTCGACGTCGATGACAGGGCCTGCGATGGCAACGATGCGTCCGTTCTCGAGATGCTGGGCCTCGGGAGCCTCGGGGGCAACGGTGGTCATACGGTCTGCTCCTCGCTTGCTTGGGGATGAGTGAGCTCATGGGCAACCCCGCCGGACGAGCGAAGCGCCTCGGAACCGCCGACGATCTCCATGATCTCGGTCGTGATGGTGTCCTGCCGGGCACGGTTCATCACCCGCCGGAGCGTCTTGAGCAGCTCTTCGGCATTCTCTGTGGCTGCCGACATGGCCCGCTGGCGAGCTGCGTGCTCGGAAGCAGACCCCTCGAGCAGGGCCCCGAAGATCGCGGCCTCCGTGTACCTCGGGATGAGCTCTGCCAGCAGCTGGTCGACGTCGGGCTCGAACTCGAAAAAGCCGAGCTTTCCCTCGGGCTCGGGCTGTCCGAAGTCGATGGCTCCCGGATCACTCGGCATCAGGTCGGGCTCCCCGGGAATCTCCTGGCCGGCTGGTGCCCCGGGAGCCGCTTGACGGGGCTCGGCTCGGCTCGCCAGCACCGGGAGCAGTTGCCGGGTCTCGACGAACTGGCTGCTCGCCGATCGGATCCGCGTCGAGACGACCTGCACGAGGTCGACCTCGCCCTCGAGGAAGGGTGGCATGACGGCACGGGCGACACGCCGGGCATCCTCGAAGGTGGGACGGTCGGACATGGCGACGAAGTGGCGCTCGACGGGCTGATGGCGAAACCGGAAGTAGGCCTGCGCCTTCTTGCCGACGGTCATCACCCGGTAGCTCTCGCCTTTGCCCGAGCCGGAGCGGATCAGACGCTCGGCGACGCGCAGCACGCTCGAGTTGTAGGCGCCCGCCAGGCCCCGGTCCGCCACGATCACGAGGGCAAGGACATTGTGGGGCGACTCCGGGACCCCCAGCATGCGCGTGGCGCTGCTGCTCTCCCGGGCGGTCTCGACGAGGATGTCCGAGAGCGCCTTGACGTAAGGCCGCGCCCCGGCGATACGCCCCTGGGCGCGGGCTATCTGCGAGGCAGCGATGAGCTCGAACGACCGCGTGATCTTCTTCGTCTCCTCGATGCTGCGAATGCGCCGGCGAAGAACCCGCTCCTGACCGCCTGCCACGTGCCTACCCTGCCTCGGTCTCGTCCGCGACCAGGGCCCCGGCGGCGGCTTCTGTGGCCTCCGCCACTGCGGCGTCCTCGTCCGCGCCACCGGGTGACGACCCGGCAGAAGAGGCGAAGCCCTGCTTGAACTCCGCCATCGCGGCCTCGAGGTCGGACTCTTTCGGCAGGGCGCCGGTGGCGGCGATCTGCTCGAGCATGTCGGAGTGGCGCGTCCGCATGAATGCCCGCAGCTCGGACTCGAAGCGCTGCACGTCGCTGACGGGCACGTCGTCGACGTACCCGCGCACACCCGCGTAGATGACGATGACCTGCTCCTGCACAGGCATGGGGACGTTCAGGCCCTGCTTGAGCAGCTCGGTGAGGCGGTAGCCGCGGTCGAGCTGGGCCTGTGAGGCCTTGTCGAGCTCAGAGCCGAAAGTCGCGAACGCCTCGAGCTCCCGAAACTGCGCCAGGTCGATCTTGAGGGTGCCGACGACCGACTTCATGGCCTTGATCTGTGCCGCGCCCCCCACCCGTGAGACCGAGTTCCCGACGTTGAAGGCCGGGCGCACACCCGAATAGAAAAGCTCGCTCTCGAGGAAGATCTGGCCGTCGGTGATCGAGATGACATTGGTCGGGATGTAGGCGGAGATGTCACCCGCCTTGGTCTCGATTATCGGAAGGGCTGTGAGCGAGCCACCGCCCATCTTGTCGGAGAGCTTTGCAGCCCGCTCCAACAGACGGCTGTGCAGGTAGAAGACGTCGCCAGGGTAGGCCTCCCGGCCCGGAGGACGGCGGAGGAGAAGGGAGATCTGACGGTAGGCCTCGGCTTGTTTCGAAAGGTCGTCGTAGACGACCAGGGCGTGCTCGCCCTTCTCCATCCAGTGCTGGCCCATGGCGCATCCCGCGTACGGGGCCAGGTACTTGAACGGTGCAGGCTCGGAGGCGGGGGCGGCGACGACGACGGTGTAGTCCATGGCGCCGTGCTCGGCGAGGGTGGCGACGGTCTGGGAGACGGTCGAGCCCTTCTGGCCGATGGCGACGTAGATGCACTTCACGCCGGCACCGCGCTGGTTGATGATCGTGTCGGTGGCGATCGTGGTCTTCCCGGTCTTGCGGTCGCCGATGATGAGCTCGCGCTGGCCCCGGCCGATCGGGGTCATGGCGTCGATGACCTTGATGCCGGTCTGCAGGGGCTGTGAGACGGGTTGGCGAGAGACGATGCCGGGCGCCTGGATCTCGAGGCGGCGGTCGAGGGTGTCACCGAGCGGGCCTTTCCCGTCGATCGGCTCACCGAGGGGGTTAACGACGCGACCCAACAAGGCGTCGCCCACCGGCACCGACAAGATCCTGCCGGTCGAGCGCACGACCTGGCCCTCGTCGAGGCCCTCCATGGTGCCGAGGACGACGGCGCCGATCGACTCCTCGTCCAGGTTGAGGGCGAGGCCGACGGTGCCGTTCTCGAACTCGAGCAGCTCGTTGACGGTGGCGCCGGGCAAGCCGGTGACGCGTGCGATGCCGTCTCCGATCTCGGCGATGCGGCCAACCTGCTCGACCTCTGTCCCCGCCGTGAATTCGCTGACGTTGCGCGCCAGTGCCGCGGCGATGTCGTCGGCGTTGATCGTGAGCTCAGGCATCGGTGGGAGTCCTTTGTCCTTTTCGTCTGGGTGGAACGGTCGGTTCGAGGGGCCCGGGAACGGTCACGGTCGAGTCTCGAGAGCTTGAAAAGCCGCCGAGGGGGCCAGGGCCTCGCGGAGCTGGTCGAGGCGATGGCGCACGGAGCCGTCGATGACCGTATCGCCGATCGCGACGGCCATCCCGCCGATCAAGGACGGTTCGACCTGCACGCGTAGCTCTACGGTGCGACCCACGCTGCGTCCGAGCGCCTCGGCCAGGCGCCGGTACTCGGCCCCGTCGAGCTCGACGGCCGAGCGCACCTCGGCGACGCGCCGCCCGCGCTCTTCGGCAGCGAGCCCTGCGACCCACTCGAGGGTTCCGACAAGGTCCCGGACGTGGCCAGCCTCGAGGACGTAGGCGACGAGCCGGGCTGTCGCAGGCTGCACCTTGCCCCGTAGAAGATCGGCGACCAGACCAACCCGTTGCGCCACGGGACGGTTCGGGTCGCCAAGCGCGTGGCGCAGCGCAGGGCTCGAGTCGACCACCCGCGCGAAACTGACCACCTCGTTCTCGAGCACGTCGATGCTCTCCCGCCGGTCGGTCTCTTGGAACAGCCTGTCGGCATACCCGCGAATCCGCTCGCGCACCGCCGTGCGACCGCCGAGGAGCTCTTCGGCTCCTATCAACCGAGCCCGGCCCGCCTCTACGGCGTCGGCGGTCTCGTTGGCGAGCTCCACCAGCTCGAACACCGAAGACGGGAGGTCGTCGGCCGGTTCGACGGCCACAGCCCAGGACACCAGCCCCTGGGCCTCGGCCGCGGCCTTTGCCTCCAGCAGGTCGTGCACGACGCCGCGCCGAGCGCGAGGCGGGATGGCCGCGTCCGTGAGGACGTTGCGTAGTGGCTCTGACTCCACGAGGGCTAGCGAGAAGGCGCTCAGGTCGTCCGCGACCCGGCGGGCGCGCCCCGCCTCCGCAGCCGATTCCAAGGTCGCGGTCGCATAGCCGCGCAGCAGCTCCCTCATGCCATCGCCTCGGCAGCATCGATCGTCTCGGAGATGAACGCCCGCTGGAGCGAGGCGTCGACCTCGGCGGACACGACGAGCTCCGTCGCTGCCATGACGACGGCGCCGATGTCCCTCGTGACCTCGTCGCGGGCGCGCTTGCGCTCGAAATCTGCCTCCGCCACGGCGCTCGCCACGAGCCTGTCGTGCTCCTCCCGCCCGCGCCGCTCCCCCTCGAGAAGGAGTTGGGCGGAGGTCTCATGTGCCCGCTCGATTATGGCGACCGCTTCCGAGCGCGCCGCCTCGAGGGCCGCACGCGCCTCGTCGAGCATGCGCCGGCCGGTCTCCGATGCAGAATCGGCAGACGTGAGGGAGAACCGGATGGCCTCGGCCTGATGGTTCATCAGCTTCTTCAGCCAGGGCCACACGTAGCGGTAGGTGAAAGCGAGCAAGAGCAGGAAACCTAGGACCTCGGCCAGGTAGTACAGCATGGCTAGACCACTCCCCCGCCCGTGGCGGCTCCGGCCCCGGTGACATTGGCGACCGCCTCGTCGATCAAGCGACGGTGGCGGGCGGCGTCGACGCTGGTGCCGAGCACGCGCTCGGCGGCGGCCACCACAAGGGAGTCCAGGTTGCCCAAGAGCTCCTGGCGGGCTCGCTGGCACTCGCCTGAGATCTCCTGCCGGGTCGCTTCGACCAACCGTTCGTACTCCTCCTGGCCCCGAGCACGACCCTGTCCGAGGGCCAGGTCAGCGCCCTGGTTCGCCCGGTCGATGACGTCGCGTGCTTGGGCTCGCGCCTCGTTGAGCAACCTGTCGCGCTCGGCGAGCACACGCTGGCTCTCGGCGCGCGCCTCTTCGGCCTGCTGCAACGCCGCGCGAATCCGCAGCCGCCGCTTCTCGGCCACTTCCTGCAGCGGCGGCAGGATCCACTTCACGACGACGCCGAGCACGACGAGGAAGATGACGAGCTCGACGACGAAGGTGCCATTCGGGATGAGGAAGTTCCCGCCGTTGGAGGAACTGCCCGTCCCGCCACTCGCAAACAGCATCCAGCAAGCCCTCCGTCGCTACTTCTTGGCGAGGACGAAGACGAACAGGACCATGAACACGAGGTTGATGAAGTACATGGCCTCGACGAGACCGACGATGATGAACATGATCGTGAACAACCGGCCCTGCGCCTCGGGCTGGCGGGCGACTCCGGCGATCGTCTGGCTTCCGGCCAAGCCGTCGCCGATGGCAGCGCCGATGGCGCCGCCGCCAAGGGCCAGTCCGCCGCCGACCATGGCGCCGGCAAGCTCGATCGCCTGGTTGAGGTCATTTGCCATTGGGTTTACCTACTCCCTTTCTGCGCGTTGGAGATGTCTCGAGGCTCCACGGGACCTTGGCGCCTCGCTCTTCGAGCTTGTCGATCTTGTCAATGGTTTCCTGCCATGGCGGTCTCGAAGTAGAGGATCGTGAGCAGCGAGAAGATGAACGCCTGCACGGGCGCGACGAACAGGCCGTCGAACGCCTTCCAGACCAAGTCCCCGATCGGGACGATGTACCAGGGAAGCAGCGCCCAGATCAGCAGCACCATGATCCCGCCGGAGAAGATGTTGCCGAAGAGTCGGAGGGCGAGGGTCAGAGGCTTGGCGATCTCCTCGATCACGTTGATCGGGAAGAGCACCTTGTAGGGCCGGAAGTAATGGCCGATGTAGTTACCCAACCCCTTCGTCCGGATCCAGGTCGCGTGCACGAGCAGGATCACGGTGAGCGCCATGGCGTAGGTCAGGTTCACGTCCCCGGTCGGAGCCGGCAGGTACTGCGGATTGTGACCCGACGGGATCATCTCGAGCCAGTTGCAGATCAGGATGTAGAGGAACAACGTCATCGCGAGCGGAACGATGCGCCGCCCCCTCGGGCCGATGGTCGACTCGACCTGGCTCGAGACGGCATTGACGAGAGCCTCGAAGACGAGCTGCATCCTGCCGGGAACGTCGGCCGTCAGGCGCGCCCTGACGCCAAGCCCCATCCCGATCACGATCACGGCCGCGACGAGAGAGGAGAGGAGGTCGTACTTGTTGACCGTGAGCCCGAGCAGCTTGATCGTGGGGACGTTGCCGATGGTGATGGGACGCGCCGAGGCCAGCAATCCGAGAAAGGTCACGTGACCGCCCCCTGGCGGAGCAAGGTGACCACCAGGCTCACGACGAACAGGAGGTAGAACACGGCGACGCCGCCGAGCACGCCCATGCCGAGCGGGAGGTTGACCACCACGAGGGCGATCGCGATCACCGTCGTGAGGGCGAGCCGGGCCAGGGTGTTCATCGCCATGGGGCGCTTGATCTTGGTGGAGCCGGAGGCGTTGAGACGGGAGGCTGTCGACATCACGAGGCGGATGTTCACGATCCCGAGGCCGAGGCCTATGCAGGCGCCCAGGCCACCCAGCGGGTAACCGACGAGCGACAGGACCACGAGCGCGACGACGCCGACGCCGACGGCGGCGAACACCGTGCGCCGGAGCATCCGCGAGATCTCCGGCAGGTCAAGCTGTCCCAGTACTGCTGCGAGTCGCTCCATGCCTCTTCTCGATCGTCTCTGGGACAGCAGTGTGACCGCCTGGGGCCGGCCACGCTGCTGGCTCTCAGAGAAACGACTTGATGTCGGAGTAGGTCACCGCAACCGCGACGATCACCCCGAGGCCCAAACCAACAAACGTGAGCAGCACACCGGTGTGGAACGTCCTGTCCAGCCAGTACCCGCCGCCCACTCCGACGGCGATGCACAGGGCTGTCGTGATGCCCATGCCGATCAACGTGCTGAAGCTCGGTGGGGGCTTCTTGCTCACTCGGTCGCCAATCCTGGCATCGCCACCACCGACCCGGCAAGACAATACCCTGGTCCATCCGCATCTCGGTGCCCCTGCCACTGCCGCGACACGACGAGGAGGGGTGTGGACCTCATCCCGCCGACGCGACGCCGCCCGGGTAGGGGTCGAACCGGCGGCAAAGCTCGTTCACCTCGCCGCGGACCGAAGCCAGCTCGTCCTCGTCCTCGCGCCCGCGCAGGGCCCGGGCGATGAGCGAGGCAACCTCGACCATCTCGACCTCGCCGAGGCCGGCGGTGGTCTCCGCCGCCGAGCCGAGCCGCAGGCCGCTCGCCACGAAAGGAGGCCGGGGGTCGTTCGGGATGGCATTGCGGTTGCAGGTGATCCCGGTCCGGTCCAACACGTCCTGGGCGACCTTGCCGGTGAGCTCCTCCTCGAAGGTCCGCAGGTCAACGAGCACGAGATGGTTGTCGGTCCCCCCGGCAACGAGCCGGAACCCTTGCGCGGTCAGAGCCTCGGCCAGCGCCGCCGCGTTGCGCACCACCTTGGAGGCGTACTCGCGGAACTCGGGCTTGAGGGCCTCGCCGAAAGCCACGGCCTTGGCCGCGATCACGTGCTCGAGCGGTCCCCCCTGCAGCCCCGGGAAGACGGCAGAGTCGACCGATTTCGCCAGGTCGGCGCCACACAAGATGGCCCCGCCCCGCGGGCCGCGCAGCGTCTTGTGGGTGGTGAAGGTCACAACGTCCGCCACGCCGACCGGGTTGGGGTGGACCTTGCCGGCGATGAGCCCGGCCGGGTGGGCGGCGTCGAACATGAAGCGGGCGCCGACCTCGTCGGCGATCTCCCGGAACGGCTGCGGGTCGATCGCCCGCGAGTAGGCGGTCGCCCCTGCGACGATGAGCCGCGGCCGCTCGCGTTTGGCGAGGTCGCGGACCATGTCCAGGTCGATCCGTTCGCCCGAGCCGTCAGCGGCCGCGGGCGTGACCCCGTAGGCGACGAAGCGGTAGAGCTTCCCTGTGATGCTGACGGGCGAGCCGTGGGTGAGGTGCCCACCCTGGTCGAGGCGCATGGCGAGGATCGTGTCCCCCGGCTCTACGAGCGCGAGGTAAGCCGCCAGGTTCGCGTTCGCGCCGGCGTGCGGCTGGACGTTGGCGTGCTCGGCGCCGAAGAGCTCGGTCGCCCGCGCCCGGGCCATGTCCTCCACCTGGTCGGCGACGACGTTCCCGCCGTAATAGCGCCGTCCCGGGTAGCCCTCGGAGTACTTGTTGGTCAGTACCGAGGCCGTCGCGGCGAGCACCGCGGGAGACGTGAAGTTCTCCGATGCGATCAACTGAAGGTTGGTCCGCTGCCGCTCGATCTCGCGCTCGAGCAACGCGTGAAGCTCAGGGTCCGAGGCGAGCGCTCCCGGCAGGAAGGCGCTCGCGCCAGATGGCTCGACGGTGGGCATGGTCATTTACCGGCTCCTTCCAACACCTCTCCCGGTCGGGCTCCCGCCGGGTCCTCCGGCAACTCCGCCTCGAGAGCGGCGATCTTCTCGATCCTCTGGAGATGCCGACCTCCTGCGAACTCGCTTTTCAGGAACATCTCGAGCGAGTCGGTCGCAACCTCGGGGCCCACCAGGCGCTCGCCGAAGCAGATCACGTTGGCGTTGTTGTGCTCACGGGCCAGTCTCGCCGAGGTCACGTCGTGGACCACAGCGGCGCGCACGCCACGGATCTTGTTCGCGGCGATGGCGATGCCGATCCCGGTGCCGCAAACACAGACCCCGAAATCGGTGTCACCCGACACGACGCTGCGACCGACGGCGGCGCCGAAGTCCGGGTAGTCCACCGGATCCTCGGAGTGGGTGCCGAGGTCCACCACCTCGTGCCCGAGCGACACGAGACGGCCGGCGAGAAGCTGCTTCAGCTCGAAGCCGGCATGGTCGGATCCGACAGCGACGCGCATAGGGCGCGAGTGTACTGGCCGGGTCCGACAGGCCCCGGAGCCTGTTTCGGGCGGGTTCGGCCGCTTGAGTCGGTCTCCCTTCATGGACCTGGCCGTCTCGGTGAGCGGGTTACGCAAGAGGTTCGGTGCCCGCGGCAATCGCCACGAGCTGCGAGAAGGCAAGCGCCCCTTCACGCAGGCACCGCAGCTCGCCGCCGATGAGCGACACCACCGTCGAGGGCCTGCCCGCACAACGGCCACCGTCGAGCACGGCCGCCAGAGCAGCCCCGAAGTGCTCGCGAACCTCGTCCGCGGTGTGCAAGGGGGCCTCCCCGTGGCGGTTCGCGCTCGTGACGGCGAGCGGGCCGGCCCTCGCGAGCAGCCCTCTCACGATGTCGTCCGCCGGGCAGCGCAGCCCGATCGTCGCCGGGTCACCGCCGAGGTCGAAGGCGACGCCGGGGCGCCGGGGCAGCACCAAGGTGAGCGGCCCGGGCCAGTAGCGAGAGGTGAGCCGGTCGGTCGCCGGGCTCGCCTCCGCCAGCTCGGCGAGCCCGCCCGGATCCGCGATCAGCACCGGCACCGCCACATGCCCGGGCCGGCCTTTGAGCGCGAACAGCCGCGCCACGGCACCAGGCTGTCGCGCGTCCACGGCAAGCCCGTAGACGGTGTCGGTGGGGACGGCGACGACCTTCCCGGCCGCCAGCGCCTCGACGACCTCGTCGGGCACGGAAGCGTTCACCGCCCGGCCACGAGAACGCGCGCTCGCCCGGCCAGGTCGTCTGCGACGCTCGCCTCCCGAAGACCGGCCTCGTTCGCCAGTTCGAGGGCGGCTGTTGCCTGCTGCGGCGCGATCTCGACCACCACCGAGCCGTGCCGGCCGAGCCACGCAGGCGCCCCGGCCACGATCGCCGCGATGGCCTCGAGACCGCTCGGTCCGGCGACGAGCGCGCCGAACGGGTCGAAATCTCTCACCACCGGGTCGAGTTCGGACCATTCGCGCTCGGCGAGGTAGGGCGGGTTGGCGACGATCAGATCGAGGCGGCCGGCGAGATCGTCATCCAGGGCCTGGTACCAGTCGCCCTGACGAAGCTCCACCCGCGTCGCCGCCTCGGCCGGGATCGTCCCCAGGTTGCCTGCGGCCACGTCCAGGGCGGCCGGATCGCGATCGGTCGCGACGACGCGCACCTCGGGCCACTCGGCCACGAGCGAGAGGGCGATCACGCCCGAGCCGGTGCCGAGGTCGACCGCGAGCAGGCCTTCGCCGGGCCGCAAAGCGCGAAGGCGGTCGAGCGCGCAGAGGGCGACTTCTACGACGAGCTCGGTCTCGGGGCGCGGGACCAGCACCCGCGAGTCGACTGCGACCTCGAGGGTGCGAAAGCCCCAGTGGCCGAGCACATGCTGGAGCGGCTCGCCGGCGAGCCGGCGCTGGACCAACGACTCCAGCCGGGCCGCGGATTCAGGGTCCGCCTCGCGATCGAGATAGCCCAGCAAGGCCGCGCCGCCGAGGCCGCTGGCCTCTTCGAGCAGCCACCGCGTCTGGACGGGATCGGCGATCGCGGCGGAGGTTCGACGCCACAGTTGGCGCCAGGTCGTGGTGACCACTTCGGTCCGTCGCCTCATCCCTCGACTAGCTGGCGGCTCCGCTCGTCTGCCAAGAGCGCGTCGACGAGCTCCTCGAGGTCGCCCATCAGGATGCGATCGAGCTTCTTCAAGGTGAGCCCGATCCTGTGATCAGTGACCCTGTTGTCCTTGAAGTTGTAGGTACGGACCTTCTCCGAGCGGCCGCCGCCACCGACCTGGGCGCGGCGCTCTTTGGCAAGAGCGGCTGCGTTCTTCTGCCGTTCGAGGTCGTAAAGGCGCGCCCTCAGCACTTTGAGCGCGGCCGCGCGGTTCTGGATCTGGCTCTTCTCGTCCTGCATCGCCACCACGAGCCCGGTCGGCAGGTGGGTTATGCGCACGGCCGAGTCCGTCGTGTTGACCGACTGCCCCCCGGGCCCGGTCGAGCGGTAGACGTCGATACGGAGGTCGCCAGGCTCGATCTCGACCTCGACCTCCTCGGCCTCGGGCAGCACGTTCACCGTCGCAGAGGAGGTGTGGACCCGGCCCTGGGACTCGGTGACCGGGATCCGCTGCACCCGGTGGGTACCGGCCTCCTGGTGCAGGCGCTGCCAGGCGTCCTCGCCCTTCACGAGAAACGTGACCCCGTCGACGCCACCGAGCTCGGACTCGCGAAGGTCCAGCACCTCGACGCGCCAACCACGGTGGTCGGCGTAACGCAGGTACATGTCGAACAGGTCCTTGGCGAACAGGTTCGCCTCCTCGCCTCCCTCCGCGCCGCGTATCTCGACGATGACATTGCGCCCGTCGTTGGGGTCCCGCGGCATCAGCAGGTCACGCAGCTCGCTCTCGAGGGCCACGACCCGTGCCTCTGCGGCGTTCTGCTCCTCGCGGCCGAGCTCGCGCTCGGCGCCGACGGCATCTGCGGCCAGCTCACGAGCTGTGGCGACGTCCTCCTGGGCGGCCTTGAGCTCGTGCATCTTGCGCACCACGGTCTCGAGCTCCTTGTGACGGCGCGACAGTTTGCGCAGCTCGCTTGGGTCCTGCGAGAGAGTCGGGTCAGAAAGGCGGCTGAGGACCTGGGAGTACTCGGCCTCAAGCGCCTCAAGGCGATCGAGCACGAACTCAGGCTACTGCGCCGGCGGACGTCGCCCCGGAGAGGTGCCGGGTTCGCCTACTGGCCGGTCGGGGCGGGTCAGCGCTTGGTCTTGCGCTGGCCGTAGCGGCGCTCGAAGCGCTCCACGCGCCCACCGGTATCCACCAGCTTCTGCTTGCCCGTGTAGAAGGGGTGGCATTCGTTGCACAGCTCGACATGAAGGTCGGGCTTGGTCGATCTCGTGGTGAAGGTGTTCCCGCACGAACAGCGCACTGACGCGGTCTCGTAGGCAGGGTGGATATCTGTCTTCATGATGTCTCCATTGTAGGGCTTCCCGGGCGGCGCTCATCCGCTGCCGCCCGATGTGGATCAGCCTCCCGGGACCGGCGCCTTGGCGATCTCGGCGAGGAACTCGTCGTTGGAGCGAGTGGTGCGGATCTTGTCCATGAGCAGCTCGAGGCCGGCTCCGGGACCACCGTCGCCACCGAGGGCGTTCAGCACGCGGCGGAGCTTCCAGACCTGCTGGAGTTGAGAACGGTCGAAGAGCAGCTCCTCGTGGCGGGTCGAGCTGGCATTGACGTCGATGGCTGGGTAGATCCGGCGCTCGGCGAGCTTGCGGTCGAGGCGGAGCTCCATGTTGCCCGTCCCCTTGAACTCCTCGAAGATGACTTCGTCCATCTTCGAGCCGGTCTCCACGAGGGCAGTGGCGAGGATCGTGAGCGAACCGCCCTCTTCGATGTTGCGGGCCGCACCGAAGAACTTCTTGGGCGGGTAAAGGGCTCCGGAGTCCACACCACCGGACATGATGCGGCCTGTCGCCGGCTGGGCCAGGTTGTACGCCCGGGCGAGGCGCGTGATCCCGTCCAGGATTATCACGACGTCCCTGCCGAGCTCGACGAGCCGCTTGGCCCGCTCGATGGCGAGCTCGGCGACGGTCGTGTGCTCATCGGCCGGGCGGTCGAAGGTCGAGGCGATCACCTCGCCTTTGACCGAGCGGCGCCAGTCGGTCGCCTCTTCGGGGCGCTCGTCGACGAGCAGGACCATGAGGTGAACGCTCGGGTCGTTCTGCTCGATCGAATGGGCTATCTGCTTGAGGATCGTGGTCTTGCCGGCCTTCGGCGGCGACACGATCATGCTCCGCTGGCCCTTGCCGATGGGCGAGATCAGGTCCACGATCCTCGCCGTCGTGTTGAGCGGGTCCTCCTTCAGCTCGAGCCGCATCCGCTGGTCGGGGAACAGCGGCGTCAGGTCCTCGAAACGCGGCCGTTCCCGGGCCTCCTCGGGCGTCATCCCGCAAACCGAGTCGATACGCAGCAGGGCGGGGTACTTCTCACTCGGACCCGCCGGGCGACACGCACCCTCGATGGCATCCCCGCGTCGCAGAGAGAACCGCCTGGCCTGTGAGACCGAGATGTACACGTCCTTGGAGCTCGGCAGGTAGCCACTGGTGCGAAGGAAGCCGTATCCCTCGTCTCTCAAGTCGAGCAGGCCACGAACGGGCACCAGCTCGCCCTGCCAGGCGACTTCCTGGCCGCCACCTTGAGGCTCTTGGCTGCCGCGTTCCCGGTCTCGTCCCCGGCGACGGCGCCCGCGGCGGTTGCCGGGCTCGACTTGGCCGATCTGGCCGCCTTGAGCGGCCTGGCCGCCCCGCGGCTGCGAGTGCTGCTGAGGCTGGCGTTGAGGGCGTGGGCTCGTCGAGACGTCCCCACCCGTGCGATCGGGCGACTCGGCACCAGTCATGGCGACGGCACCGGCGTGCCCGGCCGGCCCGCTCTCATTGCCAGCACCGGTCGTCGACACCGGCTCCTCACCGTTCCGCTCGGCGTCCGAGCTCGCCAGAATGGCTGCCGCGGCCGCGGCGACCGGGTTCTCGGCGTCGCTCGAGGAGACCGGGCCGCTCCCGTTGACGAGTGTCGAACCTGCCGGCAGCGAGTCGTCGTCACGCCCGTGAGCCTGCCCACCCGCGCTGCCGTTGGAGCCCGACTGGTCAACAGAGGCCGTCTTGGCCGTGGACCGGGCTCGCGACGTGCGACCGCGCGCCTGCTTCGTGGCAGGGGCGCCGGCGGGTTCGCCCTCCGAGCTATCGGCCGCGGCGCCGTTGGCAGCCGGCGAATGCGCCGAGCCCGAGCCCGGGGCATTCGAGTGCGCCCCGGCGGCGTCCTCGACCTCGACGCCGGCGGCGCGCAGGATCTGGTTCACGAGATCCGCCTTGCGCGAACGCGCTACGGGCTCGAGGGACATGGCGGTCGCGATCGCTCGAAGCTCGTCGCTCGCTTTGCGCTCAAGAATCGAACGCTCGAGCTGTTCTTCGCTCATCAGCTTCCTCTCTGGATCTTTCTGTTGTAAAAGGCGTTGTTTGGGGGTCCCCGGCCTTGCGGGATTCGGCGGTACCAGTGCTCCCCCAGATGCGCTCACAGCGTGCCCTCCCGGGCCGTCACCCGGACCGGTCGGATCATGTACTCGACCCGAGCCTGCGATCCGCCGCCGGGAGCCTCAAGAAGAACGACTCCCTGACTTCGTCGGATCGCACAGCTCAATCAGTGGGTGCCCACGGCGGCTAGAGCGTCTGCACGGAGGGAAGTGCCGGTGTAGGTAACAACAGGGAAAGGACCTCTGCGATTCCCGCCGCCCCATTCGGGTAGCCCGCCCCAGGGGGCAAGCTCGCGTCCGCAATGACGAACGAAGGCAACCGCATACTAGCGGGACATTCGACCCCCGGCAAACACCGGGCGTTCTATCCGGCTGCCGAGCGTTCTCGCACGCCCACCCTGATCTCGCCGTTGGCGCCGGGCCAGGCGCCCGAACCTGCGAGGACGGGCGGGGAGGGTCTTGCCGTCGAGGCCGGGGAGCATCTCCCACCACCGGCCCCATCGGCTCTGAGGCGTCCGCGTCGCCCGCCAATAGTCCGGTCCGTCGGCGGCGAGGAGCGGCTCGACCTGCTCTGTTCGGGTCTCTCCCATGTGAGGCGTCACCTGCAGAGTCCTTCGGCGTCCCATGGCGAGGCCTAAGCACTAAGAGTGAGAATTCTCCCTCCAGACCACCCCAACGACCACTCTTTGTGGTGGAAAAGGAGAGTCCGCTCCCGGGCGTCAGAGCGAGAGCGCGCCGAGTACCGAGGCGAGGTCGGCGTCGACCACGTCCGGCACCGACGCCTGGCTGATGGCGAGATCCGGGTCCTTGAGACCGTGGCCGGTCAGCACGCAGACCACGATCGAGCCTTTCGCCACGTTCGCCTTCAGCAGGCCGGCGACCGAGGCCGCCGAGGCCGCCTCACAGAACACCGACTCCTCGGCAGCGAGAAACCTGTAGGCCTCGAGGATCTCCTCGTCGGTCACGGCATAGATGCCACCGCCGGACTCGGACGCTGCCGCCGTCGCCCCGTACCAGGAGGCCGGGTTGCCGATGCGGATCGCCGTGGCGATCGTCTCGGGCTCGGCGATCGGGTGTCCGGCGACGATCGGGGCGGCACCGGCGGCCTGGAAACCGAGCATCCTGGGGAGCCTCGTGGAGCGGCCGGCATTTCGGTACTCGCAGTAGCCGCGCCAGTAGGCCGTGATGTTCCCGGCGTTGCCCACCGGGATGCAGTGGACCTCGGGCGCGTCCCCGAGCCTGTCGACTATCTCGAAGGCACCCGTCTTCTGCCCCTCGATGCGAAACGGGTTGACGGAGTTCACCACGACGACCGGAGCGCGGCGCGGCAGCTCGCGAACGATCTCGAGGGCGACGTCGAAGTTGCCCCGCACCTGCACGACACGCGCCCCGTGCACGAGGGCCTGGGCCAGCTTGCCGAGGGCGATGTGACCCTCGGGGATGAGAACCGCGCAACTCATGCCGGCCCGGGCGGCGTAGGCGGCGGCGGAAGCGGACGTGTTGCCGGTCGAGGCGCAGACGACCGCCTTGACGCCATCCTCGGCAGCCTTGGAGATCGCCACTGTCATCCCGCGGTCCTTGAACGAGCCGGTCGGGTTCGCTCCTTCGAGCTTGAGCAGGACGTTGCAACCGACACGCTCCGAAAGCCGGGGGGCGGTGAGCAAGGGCGTCCCGCCCTCCAGCAGCGTCACGACAGGAGTCTTCTCCGAGACAGGGAGGAAGTCGCGGTACTCCTCGAGCACCCCGCGCCAGGCGCTCACCGTGCCCCCGCTCAACGTTCCGGCCCGATGACCCGCAACAAGGCGCCGACGCGGGCGACGACGTCCAGACCCGCCAGCGAGGCGAGAGTCGCCTGCAGGTCGGCCTCGCGGGCGGTGTGGGTGATGAACACCAGCCTCGCCCCATCACCGAGCCCGATCTGTTCCATGGACCGGATCGAGACGTGATGCTCGCCGAACACGCGCGCCACCGATGCCAGCACGCCGGGCTGATCCTTGACATCCAAGGCGAGGTAGTACTGAGTGAAGAGCTCCGAGATCGAGCTGATCTCGACACGCTGACGGCGCACGGCACGGCCTCTTGTCTCTTCGCGCAAGTGGTGGGCGGCCGCGACCACATCTCCGAGCACGGCACTTGCCGTCGCCATCCCGCCCGCCCCGCGGCCGTAGACCATGAGCTCGCCGGCGGTGTCGCCTTCGACGAAAACCGCGTTGAACGCCCCGCGAACGCTCGCAAGAGGGTGCTCGCGGGGAACCATGGCGGGATGGACGCGCACAGCGACCGCCGGCACGGGCCCGTCTCCCACACGCTCGGCAACCGCGAGCAGCTTGACCTCGTAGCCCAGCTTGTGGGCAAAGGCTATGTCGGAGGCGCCGATGGCCGTGATCCCCTCGGCGTAGACGTCACTTGCGACGACGTCGGCGTCGAAGGCTATGCCGGCCAGGATGGCGGCCTTGGCGCGGGCGTCGAAGCCCTCGACGTCGGCGGTCGGGTCGCTCTCCGCATAACCGAGCGCCTGCGCTTCGGCGAGGGCGCTCGCGTACTCGCTCCCCTCCTCGCTCATGGAGGTGAGCACGAAGTTCGTCGTGCCGTTCACGATTCCCATCACACGGACGATCCGCTCCCCCGCCAGCGAGTCGTTGAGGAGTCGGACGAGCGGGATGGCCCCCGCCACCGAGGCCTCGTAGAACAGGTCGACTCCCCCCTTCTCCGCCGCGGCGAGAAGCTCGGCGCCCGAGGTCGAGAGGAGCTCCTTGTTGGCGGTGACGACGGGCTTTCCGGCCGCGAGAGCCGCCAGCACCAAGCTGCGCGCCGGTTCGATGCCGCCGACGAGCTCGACGACGATATCGACCGAGGGGTCGCTCACGAGTGCAGCGGCATCGCCGCACAACCGCTCGCCGGCATCGGAACGAGCGGAGCCCGGCCGTTCCCTGGCCGTGTCCCTGACGGCGATGCGCGTCACGCGCAGTTCCAAGCCGGTGCGGAGCGCGATGGCCTCGGCTTGGGAATCGATCAGCCTGGTGAAAGCGACCCCGACGTTGCCGTAACCGAGGAGGCCGACGTGCACGACGGCGGTGGCGCTTCTGGCGCTCAATTGAGTCTCACCCACCGCCACAAGGTACAAGACGGGAGGAGTCAGGCTTCAAGGGCGAGCAGGTCGGCGATCGTCTCGCGCCGGACCACGAGGCGCCACCGGCCCTGGGAGACGAACACAACCGCTGGACGCAGCACCCGGTTGTAGTTGGAAGCCATGGAGTATCCGTAGGCGCCGGTGACGGGCGTGGCGACCACATCGCCGACGGCGAGATCCGAGGGAAGGCGGGCATCGTCGACGATGACGTCACCTGACTCGCAGTGCTTGCCCACCAGCCGGGCGGCCTGGGGCCGCGGCGCCAGGGGCGCGCGGGGCAGGAAGGCCTCGTAGCCGCTGCCGTAGAGCACGGGCCGGGGGTTGTCGGACATGCCACCGTCGACCGCGACATAAGAACGCAAGCCAGGGAGTCGTTTGATCGTGCCGACCCGGTAAAGCGTCACGGCCGCGCTGGCGACTATGGCGCGCCCCGGCTCGGCGGTGAGGCGGACCGAAGAGGGCAGGCCGGCCAGACCGGCTGCCGAGTGCACGGCTCTGGCCCACTCGCTGATAGAAGGCGCCGCCTCGCCCTCGACGTAGGCGACGCCGAGACCGCCGCCGATGCAGCACTCCGAGAGACGGTTCTCGACCACGAACGGGGAGAGGGCGGCGACCTCCTCGGCAAAGGCGGAGACCTCGAAGATCTGGCTGCCGATATGGGCGTGCACACCGACGAGCTCGAATTCCTCCAAGCGCCTGAGCGCCTCGACGGCCTCGGCCGCCGCACCAGAAGCGAGGGAGAAACCGAACTTCGTGTCCTCCTGCCCCGTTCTCACGTACTCGTGGGTGTGCGCCTCGATGCCCGGTGTCATGCGGACCAACAAGCGCCGGCGATGGCCCGCAGGGCCGGAGGCCGCGCCCGTGGCGGCGAGGGCGCGCAGACGGCCGATCTCGTCGAACGAGTCGACCACGATCCGGGCGACGCCAGCGCGCAGCGCCGCCGCCAGCTCCTCAGAAGACTTGTTGTTGCCGTGGCAGACCAGGCGCTCGCCGCTCGCCCCTCCGGCGAGCGCCACGGCCAGCTCTCCACCGGTCGACACGTCGAGCGCCATGCCCTCTTCGAGGGCGAGGGCCACCATCGCCTTGCACAAGAAGGCCTTCGTGGCATAAGCGACGCCGGACCCGAAGCCTGCAACCGCCTCGCGGCACCGAGCGCGCATATGGTCCTCGTCGTAGACGAACACCGGAGTACCGACCTGCTCCGCTAGCTCCAGGAGGTCGACCCCGCCGACGCTCAGGTGACCGTCGGCAGTGATCGCGCTCGTGTCGGGAAGAAGGCGCCAGTCGATCGGGCCCTCGGACCCGGTCGCTCCGGGCGCGGTCGCCTCGGGCGCGGAGGCCCCCGAGGGGGCTCGGCCGCCGGTCACATCTCGTCGGGCGCCCGGACCCCGAGCAGCCCGAGCGCGATCGCGAGGCCGATCCTGACTCCTTCGACCAGCCAGAGCCGGGCCTGGGTGAGCTCGGGCGGGATCTCTTCGGACAGGACGCGGCAGTCGTGATAGAAGCCGTGGAACTCACCTGCGAGCAGGCGGGCCCAGTTCGTCACCTTGTGCGGTGCTCGGTCCTTGGCCGCCTCGGCGACCACGTGCGGCAGATCGACCAGGCATCTCATGAGCTCGAGCTCCCGGTCGTGGACCAGCAAAGCCAGGTCGGCCTCGGAGATGGGGACGCGCTCGATGCCTCGCTCCGCCCGCCTGCGCTCGATCGAGGCGATCCGGGCGTGGGCGTATTGCACATAGAAGACCGGGTTCTCCATCGACTGGCGTTTCATGAGGTCGAGATCGAGCGTCGTGGCCTGGTCGATGGAGTTGAGAAGGGAAAGGAGCCTGGTCGCGTCAGGCCCCAACTCGTCGATGATCGAGTCGAGCTTGACGAAGTTTCCCGAACGCTTCGACATCCGGCGCCCGACGAAGCTGACGAGTTGGCCGAGGCGGATCTCCAGTCTGCCCGGCTCGACGCCGAGCGCCGCCACTCCGGCCTTCAAGCTGGCGACTTGTCCGTGGTGGTCCGCCCCGAAGATGTCGATGACGCGATCGAACCTGCGGACGAGGAACTTGTCGCGGTGGTACGCGAGATCGCCGGCGAGGTAGGTCGCTTCGCCGCTCGAGCGGATCAGGACACGGTCACGGCTGTCACCCACTTCCGTGGACCGGAGCCAGAGCGCACCATCCTCGTCGTAGACGAGCCCTCGTTCACGGAACAGCTCGACGGTCTCGGCAACCTGGCCGCTCTCTTCGATGGAGGCTTGCGAGTACCACTCGTCGAAATGGATGTCGAGGCGGTCGAGTGTCGCCCGGATGTTCTCGAGGATCTTCTCGGCGGCGAACCGGCCGGCTTCGACGACGTCCTCGGGTCCGTCGTACTCGCCCGCCAGCTGGGTGACGTACTCTCCCTGGTAGCCCTCCTCCACGACGACGTCGCCGCGGCGGCGAGCGAGGAGGCTCTCGCCGAGGAGCCGGATCTGGCCACCGGTGTCGTTGACGTAGTACTCCCGTTTCACATCCCAGCCGCACCTGCTCATGACCCGGCCGAGAGCGTCGCCGTACGAGCCGAGCCAGCCATTGCCGACGTGCAGCGGGCCGGTCGGGTTGGCGGACACGAACTCGATCTGGACCCGCTCCCCGGCACCGAGCTGCGGAGTCGCGTAGATCGCCTCTCCCTCGGCGACAACGTCGTACAAGGCCTGGTGCAACCACGAGGTCGCGAGCTTGAAATTGATGAAACCGGGCCCCGCGACCTCGACTTCGAGCACCTCGTCGATCTCCGCAGCCCTGAGCGCAGCCGCCACCTCGTCGGCGAGTTCGCGTGGTGGCTGCCCGGCCGACTTGGAGGCGACGAGGGCGACGTTGGTCGACCAGTCGCCATGCTCCTGCCTGGCGGGACGCACGAGCTGGACTTCCTCCTCTTTGATGGGGACCTGCAAGGTCCCGAGGGCCGCAACGATCGCGCCGGCCAGTCGCTGCTCGGTTGTCATTGGAGTCTGAGAATGGCCGAACTCGGGCTAGCATGCAACCTGCGCTCCATTGAGCCCTCGTAGCTCAGGGGATAGAGCATCGGCCTCCGGAGCCGGGTGCGCAGGTTCGAATCCTGCCGAGGGCGCCAAGCAAAATGGGCGAAGAGCCGCAAATTGCCGGGTGCGAGTCCTGGCGGCACGCCCGTGGGTCGGACGGCTACGTGTTCGCGGTGGTCGTTTCGCTCGTGGTCGCTGGCGGGGTGGATCCCACGCCGGCCGGCGACGGGGTTGACCTCACGCCGGCCATCATCATGCCGATGTCCTCTCGCGAGTTGAGCCGTGGATCCGCCGACCCGATGATCCTGCCCTCGTACATGACGAGGACCCGGTCACAGACGGTCATGATCTCGTCGAGGTCCTCGGAGATGATCAGGATCGCCGTCCCGCTGTCGCGGTCGGCGACGAGTCGCTCGTGGATGTAGTGGGTCGCTCCCACGTCGATGCCTCGAGTGGGCTGAGCTATGAGCAGCACACGCGGGCTGCCCGACAGCTCGCGGGCCATGATCAGCTTCTGGATGTTCCCGCCCGAGAGGTTCCTCGCCGGCGTGTCAAGCGAAGGGGTCCTGACGTCGAACTCGGAGACGAGCTGCTGACAGTGGCGGCGGATCGCACGTCGGCGCAGGAACCCGAGACGGCAGAACCTGGGGTCGCGGTTCTCCACGAGGAGAATGTTCTGCGCCACGGTGAAGTCCGGGACGAGGCCGTCTCGCATGCGTTCCTCGGGCACATAGGCGAGGCCGGCCGCCCGGGCGTCAGCCGGCTTCGCGCCCGCCAACTCGGTGCCGTCCAACCGTATCGAGCCGCTCAGCGGTGTGCGAAGTCCCGCAATTGCCTCGGCGAGCTCCCGCTGGCCGTTCCCGGAGACCCCGGCTATGCCGACGATCTCGCCGGAGCAGACCTCGAGAGAGAGCCCTCGAACGGCTTCGGTCCCGCGGTCGCCCCTGACCCGGACATTCTCGACCGAGAGCCGTACCTCACGGGCGGCGCCCTTGGTGGTCTGGCTCTCGAGGGCGACACTTCGGCCGACCATCAGCTCGACCAGCCGCTCTCGGGTCGCTTCAGCGGCTTGGAGTGTTCCGACATTGCGCCCTGCCCGCAACACGGTGATGCGCGCCGAGACGTCGAGCACCTCGTGGATCTTGTGCGAGATGAACACGAGCCCGCGGCCACCCTCGGTCATCTGCCGCAAGACGACGAACAGCTCGTCCACCTCGCGCGGCGTCAGCACGGCGGTGGGCTCGTCGAGGACCAGCAGGCTGACGTTGCGGTACAGGGCCTTGATTATCTCCACCCGTTGGCGCTCGCCGACAGACAGCTGCCAGATGATGGCTTGCGGGTCGACACGGAGCCCATAAGTCTCAGCCAGCTCGCGGATCCTCGCCGACACGCGCCCGAGGTCGGTCAGCGGGCCACGTTGCGACCTCTCTCCGAGGGCGACATTCTCGGCCACCGTCAAGGTGTCAACCAGCATGAAATGCTGGTGGATCATCCCTATGCCATGATGGATGGCATCGGCCGGCGAAGAAATGGCTATCCGCCGGCCATTCATCTTGATCTCACCCTCGTCGGGGCGGTACAGGCCGTAGAGCACCCGCATAAGGGTGCTCTTGCCTGCGCCATTCTCCCCGAAGAGGGTGTGGATCTCACCCCGGTGAACATCGAAATCGACCTGGTCGTTGGCGACCACCCCGGGGAAGCGCTTGGTTATGCCCGTCATCTGGAGGAGCGGAACGTCCTCCAGATCTGGGCTCGCTGCCGGCGCTGCCGGGGTGGTCACCACTGTCATCCCTTCCTGTCTGCCTTGTCGAAGCTGATTACTGCGGAACTGTGATGTCCCCGTCAGTGATCTCTGCGATCAACTTCTGAGCCTCGGTCTTTACCGAGGCGGAAAGGTTGTAACCCGTGTTGAAGTTGATCTTCTCACCGCCGTTGCCGAGTCCGATCACATAGGTCGCATCGCCGAGCGTGCCACCGCGGATTTCTGTGAACATCTGCTTCAGGATGGGTGCCCAGTTGTACACCTGCGACGCGACAACATTGTGCGGCGCGAGCGACGACTGGTTCCACTGCGTGCCGAACCAGAGCTTGTGGTCCGACTTGGCGACGCCGATCGCCCCGACGACCGACTGGGAGCTGCCGGTGAGCACGTCGGCGCCATCGCCAACGAAGGTCTTCGCGCAGCTGGCCATGAGGCTGTCGTCGCTGAACGAGCCGGTGTAGACGGTGTGTGCGGTCACTGTGAACTTGTTGGCTGTGGCGGCGGCCTTCGCACCGGCGACGAAACCGTCGACGTAAAGCTTGGCGTCACCAGTCGCGATGGGCCCACAGATACCGAGCACCTTCGACTTGCTCAGCAGAGCCGCCATGTAGCCCTGTACGTAACCGCCTTCGTTCGAGCTCGCCTCGTAGGCGAAGACGTTCTTCATCCCGAAAGTCGCGCCGGCGGTTCCCCACGCGAAGGAGACCTTCGGGAACTTGGGAGCCAACGACTCGATCGTCGACCCGTACTGAGAGCCATGGGCGATGATGAGGTTGTAACCCTCGTGGGCGTACTCCTCGATGATGTCCGCGGCGTTGCTGACGACGAACTCGTTCGCCGAAACGGCGATCTTCAGGTTCTCGGAGCTCTTCAGGCTCTCGAGGGCGCTGTACATGGACTGGGTGAAAGCGAGGTCGTTCGTCGCGCTTGGAGCGACGAGCGCCACCTTCAGGGTGCTCATGGCTTTCGGGGTCGAGCTCGAGCGCGTCGTCGCCGAGGCACCGCTGGCATAAGCGGCGGTGCCGAGGGCGATGCCGAGCGCGGCGAGCACCAAAGCACCCCTTCTCACTGGGTTCATCTGCATTTTGTTCTCTCCCTTTTCACTAATAGCTGCTAGCTGCACTTTTCGTTGAATTACGAATACCGAGACCGCCTGGTGCCGCCGCCAGATTTCTCCCCTTTCATCACCCGCCTCTCTCGTAGGGCTTCCCAAGGGCTGCCGGCTGCCTGAACCGCCGGGCAACGGTCAGAAGGGCCAGGATCGTGATGACCGCCGGCGCGGTCGCGGCGAGGTCCGAAGCGCTGAGCGGGATGATCCCGAGCGACTTCAGCTCGAGGACCACGGCTATGGCGGCTCCGTACAGCACCGAGCCTCCCATGACACCGACGGGGCGCCAGGCACCGAAGTAGACGAGGGCGACGGCGATGAAGCCCTCGCTCTGGGTGAGGTTCTCCTGGAAGATCCCATCGAAAAGGAGAAGAGCGGCACCGGCCAGCCCGGCGAAGGTGCAGCCGATGAGCACGGCCGACCAGCGGATGCGGGCGACGTCGACGCCGACGCTGTCCGCCGCGGCCGGGTTCTCCCCCGCGGCACGGATCTTCATCCCGAAGGTCGTCCGGTTGAGGAGGAAGGTCACGACCGGGACGAGCAGGAACGCCAGGTAGACGAGGATGGTCTGCTTGAAGAACATCCCCCCGACTGCCGGGATCCGGTCGAGCAGCGGGATGTCGATCGGGTTCAGCGTGGCGATGGGCAACGGGGTGCCGACGAGCTTTATGAACAGCAGGTCGCTGAACCCGAGCCCGAACAGGTAGACGCCGATCCCGCTTATGCCCTGTTCGGCCTTCAAGGTGACGCTGATGAACGCGGTCACGACACCCATCACCATCCCGGTTCCCATCCCGACGAGGATGGCGAAGAAGAGATTGCCGGTCTGGAGAGCGGTGTAGTAGGTGGCGAATGCCGACAGGAGCATGATCCCGTCAACGCCGAGGTTGATCACCCCGCTGCGCTGCCCCACGGTCTCGCCGAGCGCGGCGAGGAGGAAAGGCGCGGCCAAGCCGAGCGCCGTGGCCACGGTCGCCGTGAGAACGGCATAGGTGAAGAACTGGCTCATAGCTCGCTCCGCTCCCCAGCGGCGACCAGCGGTGGCGCGGCCGGCGGTCCCGCCTCGGACGGTCGACTCCGCGACCGGCCTGGCGGGCTGAGCGAGGTGGCACGGCTGCGACGGCGCATGTACTCGAGCGAGACGACAAAGATCACGACGAGGCCCTCGAGGGCGGTCACCATGTCGGCGGGCACGCCCGTCGCGACCTGCAGGGCGTTACCGCCCACGATCAGCCCGCCGAAGAGGAAGGCCGAGATGATCGACCAGAGCGGGTTGAGCGCCCCGAAGAGCGCCACCACGATCCCGTTGAACCCGTCCGAGCCGGTGAAGCCGGTCAGGCTCCCGTCGGTCACCATCCGGTGGGAGATGCTGCCGAAGACGAGCAGCGCCCCTCCGAGGCCGCACATCGCCCCGCTTATCGTCATCGCCAGCGTCATCGTCCGCTTCACCGGCATCCCGGCATAGCGCGAGGCGTCACGAGAGAGCCCCACCGCCTGGACGCGAAAGCCGAAGCTCGTACGGTAGATGAGGACCCACACACCCACTGCCACGACCACCGCGATCGGGACGCCAAGGTGAAGCTGCGTGTTCGGAACAAGGATCGGCAGCCAGGAGCTCTTGGGAAGGAGCCTCGTCTCCGGGATCAGGCCGTAGGTGGAATTCTGCGTCTTGTCGACCATCGGGCCGGCCAGGAGCCAGTTCATGACCTGGACGGCGACGAGGTTGAGCATGATCGTGCTCAAGATCTCGTTGACGTTGAAGTAGGCCTTGAACGCTCCCGGGATGGCGCCCCAGGCCGCCCCGCCGGCCGCGCCGGCGAGGAGCACGAGCGGGATGAGGGCGATGCTCGGCAGGTGCGGCAGCGCCAGGGCCGTCGCCGAGCTCGCCAGGCCACCCATGGCCAGCTGGCCCTCGCCGCCGATGTTGAAGACGTTGGCGCGGAAGGC
>JBKQMT010000037.1:0-77680 GCA_052146595.1 Acidimicrobiales bacterium | reverse complement strand
GCCGACGATCCCGGTGCGGTACCGGCGGGGCGACCCGTCCGGTCAGCCGGGCGGGCCCAGCGGACGCGGGGGTTGCGGCGCCTCCTCCCCGGCGCCGCCACCCTCGCGGTCCTGGTGAGCGTCTGGTTCGGTGCCGGCGGGTTGGCGAGCCTGCACCGCCCCTCCTTGACCGTTCCGGCTTCGGCCGTGAAGGTGCACGGGGGCTATTTGTACGTTGCTCGTCCTGGCGACACCTTGTGGTCGATCGCCTCCGAGCTCCAGCCCGGCGGAGACCCGAGGTCTCTCGTGGCCAGCTTCGAGCGCCAGCTCCGCGGTGCCGAGCTGGTCCCCGGCGACGAGCTCGAATTGCCCTGAGGGCAAGAGCGCGCCGCTAGGGGCGGATCGGCGCTACGGTCAAATCGTGCGCTGCCCGTGGTGCGGGGCGACCGAAGACCGGGTCGTGGACTCTCGCGAGGTGGAACAAGGTGAGGCCATACGCCGGCGCCGGGAGTGCCTTTCCTGCACGCGACGGTTCACGACCGTGGAGCGGGTGAGCCAGGCGGTGCTGTGGGTCGTCAAGCGTTCGGGGCATCGCGAACCCTTTGAGCGGCGCAAGGTCATCGCCGGCGCCCGCGCCGCCTGCAAGAACCGTCCCGTGCAGCCGGAGCAGCTCGAGGCCCTGGCCGCGGCCGTCGAGCAGACCGCCTGGTCGCTCGGCCCCGAGGTGCAAAGCGAGCAGGTGGGCCTTGCGGTGCTGGAAGCCTTGAGGACTCTGGACGATGTCGCGGCAGTACGTTTCGCCAGTGTGTACAAGGGCTTTGAGGAGGTCGACGACTTCGCGCGCGAGCTCGGACTGTTGAGCAGGGAGGCCGGGCAGGACGCAGGCGCGCCGCCGGAGACGCGCCCGAGGCGTGGTCCGGGAGGCAGCGCCGGGCCATGACCGAGGCCCTGGCCGACGAGCCACCGGCGAGCGCACTCGCGATCTACGCCCATCCCGACGACCCCGCCATCTCGTGTGGCGGCACGCTCGCCCGCTGGGCGGGCGGGGGCAGCACGGTTCATGTCGTCATCTGCACAGCAGGCGACAAGGGCACGACAGACCCAGGCGTGGACCCGGACGCTCTCGCACAATTGCGGGTCGTCGAGGCGGAGCGCTCTGCGGAGGTTCTCGGGGTGAGCGGCACCTATTTTCTGGGCCGTCCCGACGGCGAGCTCGAGAACGACGCCGCCCTACGGCGCGAGCTCGTGGAAATCATCCGGGACCTGAGACCGGAGGCGATCGTCAGCCCCGATCCGCTTGCGGTCTTCTTCGGCGAGCACCACTACAACCATCGGGACCATCGAGTCGTCGGGTGGGCGGCGCTCGACGCCGCCGCCCCGGCCGCGGCCTTGCCCCTCTACTTCAAGGGTGCGGGGATGGCGCACCAGGTCACGGCGGCATACCTGTCGGGATCCCTGCAGCCGAGTGTCTGGGTCGACGTGACATCCACCATCGACCGGAAGATCGAAGCTGTGTCATGTCACGTGTCACAACTCACCGACGCCGGTGACTGGATCGCGAGCGCGCTGCGCGACGGCGCCGAAGACTCAGGGCGAGACGCCGGCGTCGACTACGCGGAGCCGTTCCGGCGCATCTGGTTGGCGCCGTGAGCGCCACGCTCGACGTCTTGCACGTCGACATGGACGCCTTCTTCGCTGCTGTCGAGGTCCTCGACGACCCGAGCTTGCGCGGGCTGCCGGTGATCGTCGGGGGCACCGGGGCGCGCGGCGTGGTGGCGTCGTGCTCCTACGAGGCGAGGGCCACAGGGGTCCGGTCCGCGATGTCCATGGTCGAGGCTCGCCACCGCTGCCCTCGCGCCGTTGTCCTGCCGGGCAGGCACGGCCGCTACAGCGAGGTGAGCCGCCAGCTCCACGCCGTGTTCGAGGTGTTCACTCCCCTCGTCGAGCCGATCGCCCTGGACGAGGCTTTCCTGGACGTCTCAGGGAGCCACCGGCTGTTCGGCTCCAGCGAGGAGATCGGCGAGGCGATTCGGGCGCGTGTCGCGGCAGAGCTGAAGCTCTCGTGCTCGGTCGGCATAGCGCGCTGCAAGCTGCTGGCCAAGCTGGCCTCGAGAGCCGCCAAGCCCGTCGCCTCGTCGCGCGGGCCCTTTCCCGGGCCCGGCATCTTCGTAGTTCCTTGCGATCATGAGCTGGAATTCCTCCATCCGCGGCCCGTTTCCGACCTCTGGGGCGTGGGTCCTCGCACGGCCGAGCGGCTCGCCCGCTATGGGATCGCCACGGTTGGCGATCTCGCCAGGATCGATCCGGCCCACCTGACGCACCTCGTGGGGCGGGCGGCGGGATCGCAGCTTCACGAGCTCGCCTGGGCCCGAGACGACCGGCCGGTCGTCTCGGGGAGGGCGGTGAAATCTGTCGGCCACGAGGAGACGTTCGCCGTCGATGTCCATGACCCCGAGCAACTCCGTCTCGAAGTGGTGCGCATGGCCGACTCGGTCGCCAGGCGCCTTCGCGCGAGCCGTCTCCAGGCTCGGACGGTGACGGTCAAGCTGCGGTATGGCGACTTCACGACGATCACGCGGTCGCACTCACTGCGACGCCCCCTCGCTTCGACGGCGGAGATGGCGAAGATCGCCTCGGCACTTCTGTCTGCCACCGAGACCCGAGCGGGGGTGCGCCTGCTCGGTGTGAGCGTCTCGTCGCTGGAAGAGCGTGCGGAGGGGACCTCCGAACAACTCGCGCTCTGGGAGCCTTCGGAGAACGCACAGGGCCACGCCCGCGCGGCCTCGGCGGCTCGCTCAGAGCTTGACGCCGCAGTCGACGCCATCCGGGAGCGCTACGGCAGCGCTTCGGTTGGTCCCGCCGCCCTGGTCGCCAGTTCCGGCCTGCGGGTCAAGCAGGTCGGAGACTCCCAGTGGGGGCCTTCTGAGTGACTGGGCCAAGGCTTGCGACGGACCGGCCGCCCAGAGCGGGAATCACCACGGGCGGTGCGTGTTGATCACAGAGGTGCCTGAATTGCCCGTGGCTGGGCCGCCCCGCCGTTGTCGGGCCCTCGGCCGTGTGAGATGATTTGAGTCGTGCAGCGAGAGGTATTTGGGAGGGGGTGACGATGCCGCTTTCAGAAGAAGAGCAGCGGATCCTCCACGAGATGGAGCAGAAGCTGTACGAGCATGATCGAGCCTTCGCCGATCGTTACAGCAACAAATCACAGCGTCGTCGGGGTGGTCACTCCGGGCGGGGATGGATCGTCGCCTTCGTCGCCGGCTTCGTTCTCCTGCTCGTCGCCTTCCGCTCCTCGTTGTTGCTCGGGAGTCTTGGCTTTTTGATTATGCTCGTGGCCGCCGTGGTTTACGTGCACCAGGTCAGACTGTCGGACTCGGCCCGTTTCGGCGGCCTCAAGAGCCCCGCGCGCCGCTCGGGGATGGGCGACGAACTGTCTGAGATGCGCCGCCGCCTGCGGTCGCGTTTTGGCAATCGCAACTGACACCTCCCCCCTGGCACGCGGCGCCGGCGCGTCAGGCCTGAACGCCTGTCCGGCCTTTTCCGCTGTCGATGTCGACGGCACGAGGCCGGTCGTTGCCGTTGGTCTGCGCGGCTTTGACCAACCGGCCGCCGTGCCCGAGGTACTCGCGTGAGGGCTCGCGATCGAAGGACGAGGGGAGCCGCCCCGCCCGGTCGCGTCTGGTGGATCGAGGCAGCCGTGGCATTGGTGGGCCGCCCCGACCTATGGACGGTCGCCCTCGCCGAGTCCGTCGCCATGGCGCCGCGAGGGTGGTGGTACCACTGGCCGCCGGCTCCTCTTGCTTCGCCGGCATGGCTGGCCTTCCGGATGGAGACGGCCTACGGTGACGCGGCGGCACGCCCTACGCCTGCCGACGTCATCGCCTGGCTGGAATGGTGCAGGGTGTCACGCCGCCGCGCCCAGTTGAGGTAGCCTCCGCCTGATGCTTGTTCCGGGACGACACGAAGGCTGAAATGGTCGGCCGGGCGCTCGTGCTGAATGCATCTTTCGAGCCGCTCTCGGTCGTCGCCTCGCGACGGGCCCTGGTCCTGGTACTGGCCGACAAGGCGGAGCTCCTGCACGGCACCGGGCACGATCTGCACTCGGCCAGAGCGAAATTCCCCGAGCCGTCGATAGTCCGGCTCGTCAACTACGTCCGAGTGCCACACCAGGCCCGTGTCGCGGTCACCCGCCGTTCGGTGTTCGTCCGTGACGGTCATCGCTGCCAGTACTGCGGTGCACAGGCGGAGAACATCGACCACGTCGTCCCCCGCAGCCGCGGCGGCACGCACAGTTGGGACAACGTCGTGGCCTGTTGCCGGCGCTGCAACAGCCGCAAGGAGGACAGGCTGCTCGACGAGGCAGGCTTCCGCCTGACGAGGCCTCCGCGGGCGCCGCGCTCTCACCTGTGGTTGCTCGCCGCCAGTGGCGAGGTCCGCGATGAGTGGGCTCCCTATGTCGAGCCCGTCCTCGGCCACGCCGTCGGTCTCTGAGCGCGCGAGCCGCTTCCGCCGATCATCGGGCCTGGCCCGTGCTCGAACGACGCGCCACGCCCGCCGTCCTTCACGCCGATCTGCCGGACCCAAAGGACAAGCGGCTCGCCTGCGTCTGCGTCCCTGTCTCCCCCGCGGTCGTCATAGGGAGCGCGCAAGCGAGATCTGACTTCGACGCCGCGCGTCTTGCTGCGGCGGGGCTCGACCTGGCGCGGCGCCGCAGCGGTGGTGGTGCCGTTCTCGTGGCGCCGGGGCTCCAGGTGTGGCTGGACGTCTTCGTGCCCAACGGGGACGTGCTGGCGCAAGCGGATGTCGGAAAGTCCTTCCATTGGCTGGGCCAGGCTTTTGCAGAGGCGATCGCGAGTGTGCTCGCCCCGGCCGGTGGTCAAGCGCCGATCGAGGTGAACCGGGGTGCCGCACAGGCGACACCGTGGTCCAAGGTCTTGTGCTACGCCGGGCTTGGTGCAGGGGAGGTGACGGTCGCCGGCCGCAAGGTCGTCGGGATGTCGCAGCGCAGGGGTCGTTCCGGCGCCTGGATCCACTCGATGGCCCTCCTCAGCCAACGAGCCGCCGACCTGGCCGATCTGTTGAGTGGTCCTGCGGATCGCCGTTGCGACGCGCGGGCGCTGCTCGAGGGTACCGGCCTGCGCGACGCCGAGCATCTCTTCGATCCTTTGACCGAGGAGCTGCTGAACCGCCTCCCCTGAGCACGCCCACGTCCCTATTCGGACGCGGGCGAGGTCTTCTCGCGCCCGGTGGCCGGTGGTCTTGCCACAGGCCCTGTCCGCGCCTGGCCTTGGCGCAACCGCCGAAGGACGGACAGTCCGACGCGTTCGCGGTGGGGGAGCGGGCAAGAGAGTGATTGACGAGTGGGGGTTATGAACCATAGAGTGGCGTGAAGTGGGGACCCGGGGAGGGCTGCCCCGTGACAGTGGGAACGAAGGTTGCGTTGGCGCCAGGTTTCAGGTTCGTCGGGAACTTCCCCCGCTCGCTCGACACCAAGGGTCGGGTGATCCTGCCGTCGCGAATGCGCATCCACTTCCAAGAGCACGGCTACTTGACTCCCGGCGCGGACGGCTGCCTGGCACTGTGGCCTGAGGAGGAGTTCGAGCTCGAGGCAGAGCGTCAGCACGCCAAGGACTCCCTGGGCGTCGAGGCTCGAAACGACCTGCGCGACTGGGCGGCGCTCGTCACCAAGGTCGAGTTCGACCGCCAGAACCGGATGCCGGTGCCCTCCGAGCTGCGCGCTCTCGCCGGTCTCGAACAGGAGGTCCTCTTCGTCGGTGTCCTCGACCGGGTCGAGCTCTGGTCCCCCGCCAGCTGGTCGGCGCGCCGGACAAGACCGCTGGGCGACCCTTCTCCGAAAGGGTCGGGCCGTGAATGATGGCCACCTCGTCACCGCGGCACGGTCTCGCCGGCATCTGTCCTCTCCCTTTCACTCCTGGGTTGCCCGCAGCCCCTCGGCCGAAGTGCCGGATGGCATTCCAACCCTCTCCGCCCTGTCTCATCCTCACTTCGAGGGATGCCCTTCCCTCGAGCTGGTCGGGGGGTTGCGGATGATCCAGGAGTTCGATCACACACCGGTCATGGTTTCCGAGGTCGTGTCCATGCTCGAGCCGGTGCCTGCGGGCGTGCTCGTGGACGCGACCGTCGGTGGAGGCGGCCACGCCGCGGCCCTGCTCACCGCCATGCCCCGCCACGAGCTGATCGGGATCGATGCCGACGAGGAAGCGGTGGCCGAGTCCTCGGCGCGTCTGGCCGGCTTCGGGCACCGAGCCCGGGTGGCAAAGGCCCGTTTCGACGAGCTGGCGAGCACGGTGCGTGCCTTGGCGGGGGACCGGCGGCCGATCGTAGGGGTCCTTTTCGATCTCGGCGTGAGCTCCCCGCAGCTGGACAGGCCCGAGCGGGGGTTCTCCTACCGTTTCAACGGTCCTTTGGACATGCGGATGGACCGTTCCCGGGGAGTGACCGCTGCCGAGCTCGTGAACAACCTCAGTGTCGACGAGCTGACCGAGCTCTTCGTCGAGAACGGCGAGGGGCGCTTTTCCCGCCGCCTCGCCGAGGGAATCGTTGCCAGCCGGCCGATAGAGACGACCTCCCGTCTTGTCGAGGTCATCGAGCACTACCTGCCCGGTGTGGCGCGCAAGAGAGCCGGGCACCCGGCCAAACGGGTGTTCCAGGCTCTGCGCATAGAGGTCAACGCGGAGCTCGACGTGCTGGCCGCGGGGCTCGGGAGTGCCCTCGACCTGCTGGCCCCCGGGGGCCGTTGCGTCGTCCTGTCGTACCACTCAGGCGAAGACCGGCTCGTGAAGCGATTCTTCGCGAGCGCCGCGAGCGGCGGCTGTGTCTGCCCTCCAGAGCTTCCCTGCGTCTGCGGAGCCGTAGCGACGGTCCAGGTCCTCACCCGAGGCGCTCGTCTCCCGAGCGCCGCCGAGGCCGCGAGAAATCCCCGCGCCGCCAGTGCCAGGCTGCGCGCCGCAGAGCGCCTCCCGCAGGGAGGGGCCTGATGGCTGCGGCGCGTGTCTCCTCGTCGGCAGCCCGGGAGCTGCCGGCCATTGAGGCCGCGTCCTCGCGGCCCGAGGAACAGGGCGCGTCACACCCGAGGCTCGACGTCGTCGATCGGCGCCGCAGAGCGTCGCCACCGGTCCACCGCCAGGCGAACCTGCTCCGAGCCCTCGGCGTCCTCCTCGTCGTCGGCGCCCTCGCCGTGACCGCAGCCGCGCACACCTTCGTGGCGTCCGATCAGCAACGAGTCGACACCTTGCAGGCCGAGCTTTCGCAATCTCTTGGTGAGCAGCAGGACCTGCAGCTCTCGCGCGCCGAGCTCGAGTCCCCCGTCCGCGTTCTCAACATCGCCGAGCGGCAGCTCGGCATGGTCGCTCCGGGGTCCGTGTCCTACCTGTCGCCAGTGAACCCCGGCCCGTCGGTGGCACAGGCGGGAGCGAGCGCTGCCAGAGCGGCCGCCGCCGCCTCAGCCGCGACAGGGCGAGAGTCCGGCTCCTCCATGGCCGGGGAAACTGCCCAGTCCACCATCACCGAGCTCTCCAAGCGCGGCGCCAAGTCAGGAACGAGGCCCTACCACACCGGGGGCCGACCCACAGCGATCAGCCCACCCGGGTGAGCGAGTTGACCCCGTCCGGCCGGGGGGCGAGGGCCCGCTCGGGCTTGCCGCCGGGAACGGCCGGGCGCCGTTCGACGACCGGAGAGCACCGGCGGGCAGGATCAGTCCGCACCACGTTGGGCGGCACCAGCCGCGCGGCCGCCGCTAGCCGCACGGCCCCCACCACCACCCGCCCGACCCCCACCACCCGCACGACCCCCACCAGCCGCAGGACCGCCGGCGCCAACGGCACGGCCACCGGTCGGGGAGCACCGAGCCGGGCGAGGCGCCCGAGGCCAGCCGCAGCCACGATAAGGCCGGTCCGGACGCGAAGGCGCCTGATCGTCATGGTCGTCATCGCCGCGTTCGCACTGTCAGGCCTGGCGGCCCGGCTTGTCCAGATCCAGGGTGTCGACGCCGTGCACTACGCGTCCTACGGGGCCGATGAGGTCTACGAGCGTGTCGCGCTGCCCTCCTTGCGCGGAGCGATCTACGACCGCAACGGGAACGTGCTCGCGGCCTCCGCCTCGCGTGTCGACGTCATCGCGGACGACTACCTCGTGACCGACCCACAGGCCGGTCTTGGCCGCCTTGCCGCGATGCTCGGGCTAGGGGTGGGGGCGCTTCGCGCCAAGCTCAGCGAGCACAGCGGGTATGTTCCCCTCGCGTACCAAGTAAACGGAGCCGTCGAGGAGAAGGTCGCCGGCCTCGACCTGCCCTATCTGAGCTTCACGCCCGACCTCGCCCGGATCGACCCGGACGGCAACCTTTTCTCTCCCGTCCTCGGGGTGGTCGGCTTCGGCGGCCGGGCCCTTTCCGGGCTCGAGTACATGGAGAACTCGCTGCTAGAGGGATCTCCCGGCTCGGAGGTGGTGCCGACCGGTCCTAACGGCGAGGGGCTTCCCGGCTCGCCCACAGACGTCGTCGCCGCCCGCCAGGGCACCGGCCTGGTGCTCACCTTGGACGAGCCGCTCCAGTTCGAGGTCACGAGGGACCTTTCCCGCCAGATCACCGCCACCCATGCGACCAGCGGTGTGGCGATCGTCGAGGACAGGCGAACAGGCGGCATCCTCGCCATGGTCGATCTCGTCGCCGGGCCCCATGGCCAGATCCTCCCGGCGGACCAGAACCTGGCCGTCACCTCCGTCTATCAACCGGGCTCGGTCATGAAGCTCGTGACGATCTCGGGCGCCCTCCAGGAGGGACTGATCACTCCGAGCTCCGTCTTCACGGTGCCCTACCAGATCTCGCTCGGTGGTTGGCCCTTCGCCGACTCCGACTACCATCCGACCGAACAGCTCACAGCCACGCAGATCCTTGCCCAGTCCTCGAACATCGGCACGATCGAGATCGCCCGTCTCCTGGGTGCCCAGCACCTCTCGTACTTCCTTCGCGACCTCGGCTTCGGCGAGCCGACCGGTCTCGGATGGCCGGGTGAGAGCGCCGGCATCGTGCCGAACCCCAACGACGAGAGCTCGTGGTCGGCCTCTTCGATGGGGACGGTCCCGATCGGTACCGGAGAGGCCGTGACCGCGCTCCAGATCCTCGACGCCTACAACGCCATCGCGAACGGTGGCGAGCTCATCCCGCCCCGGATGATAGAGGCGACGGTCTCAGCCGATGGCACCGAGCACGTCCTGCCCGTCTCGCGGGGAACGAGAGTGCTCTCGTCGCGCACCGTCGGCGAGCTTCTACCCATGCTCGAACAGGTGACCGAGGACGGCACTGCCGTCGCCGCCCGCATCCCGGGGTACACGGTCGCCGGCAAGACGGGGACGGCGCAGATCCCGAGCGCCAGCGGCGGCTATGAAGACGACGCCTGGAGCGCGACTTTCGTCGGGTTCGCGCCGGCCCAGAACCCAGCTCTCACGACCCTTGTCATGCTCAGCCACCCCGACCTCATCTACGGAGGCCTGGCGTCCGCACCGGTCTTCTCTGCCATCATGGGGTACGCGCTGCGCCACTTCGACATCGCGCCTACGGGCGGGCGGGGGCTCTCCTCGAGCTCGTCGGCACCTGACAGCCCGTGAGCGCTTCCGCGACCGTGTGCTCGGAGCCGGAGGTCGCCCTCGAAGAGGTCATCGCGCGCTTGGCACCGGGAAGGGTCATCGGCGAGGTAACGGGCGTGGTCATCTCCTCGGTGACCTACGACCATCGCCGCGTGCGCCCTGGCGCCCTGCACTGCTGCCTACCGGGAGCACATCTTGACGGGCATGAATTCGCCTCGGCCGCGGTTCGCTCGGGGGCGGTCGCACTGGTGTGCGAGCGGCCGCTCGGAGACGAGGCCGCGGGAGCGGTCCAGCTGGTAGTGGGCGCGGGCGGCGCCCGCCCGGCCATGGCCCTTGCCGCCTGCGCGCTGTGGAGCGACCCGGCCTCGTCTCTGAGAACGGTCGGGGTGACCGGGACCAACGGCAAGACGACGACGACCTACCTCCTCCGCTCGGTGTTCGAGGAGCACGGCTGGCCGACAGCGGTGATCGGCACCCTAGGGGGGCCGCGCACGACGCCCGAGGCACCCGACCTGCAGCGTGCCCTCGCCCACGCCAGGGACTCGAACCGAGCCGCCGTGGCGCTCGAGGTGACCTCCCACGCCCTCGTGCAGCACCGCCTCGACGGCTATTGCCACGACGTGGCGGTCTTTACGAACCTGAGCCAGGACCATCTCGACTACCACGGGACCATGGAGGCCTACTTTGCCGCCAAGGCCAGGCTCTTCGAGCCCGAGCACGCCCGCCAGGCAGTCGTGAACGCGGACGACCCCTGCGGCCGACGGCTGCTCGAGAACGCCGCCATCCCGATGGGCACCTTCTCGCTCGCGCAAGCAGAAGAGCTCGAAGTCGGCCTCGAAGCGAGCCACTTCCGTCTCGGGGGCGAGCCGGTGCGGGTTCGGCCCGGCGGGGTGATCAACGTCCGCAACGCCCTCGCGGCAGCGGCGGCGGCCCGGGTCCTCGAGGTGCCCACAGCGACGATCGCGGCCGGGCTGTCGGCCGCCGAGCCGCCTTCGGGGCGGCTGGAGCCCGTGGGAAACGGCCTCGGCCTGGAGGTCGTCGTGGACTACGCCCACACCCCTGCCGGGCTGGCCGAGATCCTCGCCGCGGCGCGTGCCGAGGCCTCGCTCCGCGGCGCGGGTGTCATCGTCGTCTTCGGTTGCGGGGGGGACCGGGACCGGGCGAAACGGCCCCTGATGGGCTCGATCGCCACCCGGCTCGCGGACGTCGCCGTGCTCACCTCCGACAACCCCCGTCGCGAGGATCCGCTCGCCATCATCCGCGAGGTCCGGGCGGGATGCAACGGGGAGGCACGCCTTGTCGTCGAGCCGGACCGCCGGCAGGCGATCGCGGCCGCGCTCGGCATGGCGAGTGCGGGCGACGTCGTCGTCGTCGCCGGCAAGGGCCACGAGACGGTCCAAGAGATCGGGGACGAGTCCCTCGAGTTCAGCGACCGTGCCGTCATCGCCGAAGAGCTGGCGCGAATGAGCCGCGAGGGAGCTGGCGAATGATCCCGCTGCTGTCCGCCGGTGCCGTGTCGATCCTGGTGGCGGCTTTCGGGACGCCGATCTTGCTGCGCTGGCTCATCCGCTGGCGCATCGGCCAGCAGATCCGCGTCGACGGCCCGGCTCACCACACGGTGAAGGCAGGCACGCCGACCATGGGCGGGATCGCGATCTTGATCGCGATGGTGGCCGGCTACTGCCTGGGTCATTTCGGCACTTCGGCCCCGTTCACCCGGCCGGCACTGCTCGTGCTCGTCGCCATCGTCGCCACGGGCGTTGTCGGGGCTGCGGATGACTGGATCAAGGTGAGCAGGCGGCGCTCGCTCGGACTCAACAAGCGGTGGAAGACGATCGGCCTCGTGGCGGTCGCAGTCGCCTTCTGCCTCGCGGACCTTCACTGGGGCGGGGCTCGCACCACGCTCTCGTTCACCCGCTACGACCTTCCCGGGAACGAGCTCGGTTCCGTCGGGTGGGTGATCTGGGGCACTTTCGTCATCTACGGGACGGCCAACTCGGTGAACCTGACCGACGGCCTCGACGGCCTCGCGGCAGGCTCCGCCGCCTTCGTGTTCGGGTTCCTCGCTCTCGCCGGCTTCGTGCAGTACCGGCACCCCGGCATCTACAAGGTGCCCACCGCCCTCGACCTCGCGCTGGTGGCGGTCGCCATGGGTGGGGCCTGTATCGGTTTCTTGTGGTGGAACGCGGCTCCGGCGCGCATCATCATGGGCGACACGGGCTCGCTTTCGATCGGCACGGGCCTCGCCTGCTTGGCGCTCTCGATGAACGTGCAGCTGCTCCTGCCCATCATCGGCGGCTTGTTCGTCGTCGAGACGATGTCGGTCATCATCCAGGTGATCAGCTTCAGGGTCTTCCACCGGCGGGTGTTCCTCATGGCACCCTTGCACCACCACTTCGAGCTGAAGGGATGGCCGGAGACGACGGTCACCGTCCGCTTCTGGATCTTCTCCGGCCTGTGCGTGGCCCTCGGCCTCGGTCTTTTCTACGCCGACTTTCTCTCTGTGGGGCGGCCCAAGTGAGCCGGCCCGCCCAGGCGCGCGCCGCAGCCGGGCCGAGGCCCGACACCGCCACGAGGCGCGGGACCCCGGCGGCCGAGAGGGTCCCGCGCATCGAGCTTGTCAAGGGCGGCGCCCGGCCGGCTCGCGCCGCAAAGACCGTACATCTCAGCCTCGAGGCCAAGGTGCTGTTCGCATCCGTGGCCGGCCTGTGCCTGCTCGGCCTGCCCATCGTGCTCTCGGCCTCCGCCCCTGGCGCCATCCTGGCCGGCGGCTCGCCCTGGTCCTACGAGATCCGCCAGTGCGTCTACATGGGCATCGGTCTCGTCGCCGCCCTGCTGGCGAGCCGCACTCCCGCAACAGTCGTCAGGAAATTTCGCTTCGTGCTGCCCGCCGCCGCCTTCTCGCTCCTGATCGTCGTGTTCGTGCCCGGGGTCGGCCAGTTCTCCGGTGGCTCGAGCCGGTGGGTCGGGATCGGACCGATCCAGATCCAACCCTCGGAGCTCATGAAACTGGCCACCGTCGTCTTCGCCGCCGACCTGCTCGCGCGTCGCGCCAGGCGAGCCGACCAGTGGAACGCAGTGGTCCGGCCCCTGCTCGTGTTCATGGCGTTGGCTGCCGTGCTCATCATCAAGCAGCCCGACCTCGGCACGGCCATCGTGATCGGTTGCATCACCTTCTCGATGCTCTTCGCCGCCGGCGTCCGGCTCCCGACTCTGGCGGCCTCGGGGGTCACGGTCTGCGCCGTCGGTGCTTTCGTCGCCCTGTCGGCCACCTACCGGCGTGACCGCCTCTTGTCGTTCGTCAACCCGTTCGCCCACGCCTCGACGAGAGGCTATCAAGTAGTGCAGTCGCTTGCCACCCTCGGGCTCGGCGGTGTGACGGGCAACGGTGTCGGGGGATCGGTCACCTCGTGGGGGTACCTGCCCAATGCTCACACCGACTTCGTCTTCGCCGTGATCGCCGGCAACCTCGGTCTCGTGGGAGCCCTCGTCGTCCTCGCAGGTTTCGCCGCCTTCGCATGGGCCGGCTTTCGCATCGCGGCGCGCGAGAAGGACCCCTTCGCTCGCCTTCTCGCCGTCGGCGTCACCTGTTGGGTGCTGGCACAGGCCGTCATCAACGTCGGCGGCGTGGTTGACGCCCTGCCCGTGACGGGCATCCCCCTCCCGTTCATCTCCTACGGTGGATCCTCCTTGGTCGTCGTCCTGCTCGCGGCCGGGCTGCTTTTCGGGATCGCGCGGCGCCAGCCGGCAACGGCGCCTGCGTAAGGATGGGTGCGTGATGCGGCACGGCTCGCCAGGCACCTTCGTGCTCCTCACCGGCGGAGGGACCGCCGGGCATGTGCAACCGGCCCTCGCCGTCGGCGAGGCGCTCGTGGCCCGCGGTCACGCCCCCTCGACGATCGGCTTTGTCGGGTCGCGGCGTGGCATGGAAGGCCGGCTCGTGCCCGAGGCGGGCTTCGAGGTCACCTTGTTGCCCGGTAGGGGCATCCAACGCCGGCTCACGCTCGCAAACCTGGGCGCTGTCGTCGGCCTGGCCGTGGCGTGCTTGCTCGCCCTAGCGATCGTGCTCCGCCGCCGCCCCCGCGTCGTGGTCACAGTGGGCGGTTACGCCGGGCTTCCTTGCTCGGCGGCGGCGATCCTCTTGCGGGTGCCACTTGTCGTCGTGAGCTACGACGCCGTCCCTGGCACCTCCAACCGGGTCGTGGCGCGCTTTGCCTGCAAGTGCGCGGTCGCCTTCGAGGGCACGGCGCTCCCGAACCAAGTCGTGACGGGAGCACCGCTTCGCAGCTCGGTCCTGAAGGCGGAGCGAAGCGGGCAAGCGCGCGACTCAGCCCGGGCGGCGATCGGGGTGCCGTCCGGTCGTTTCCTCCTTGCCGTTGCGGGCGGCTCGCTCGGGGCGCGCCGCTTGAACGAGGCCACGATCGGCCTCGCGAAGTCCTGGGCGGGACGCGGCGACGTCGCCATCTACCACGTCGCCGGCGAGCGGAACCTTGCGGACATGAGGGCCGAGGCAGCCGGCCTCGGCCTCGGCCCGCAGGCCTCGGCTGGGTCCGGAACCGAGATGGCGCTCGACTACCGCCTCGTCGGCTACGAGCGACAGATGCCAGCCCTGCTCGCCGCCTGCGACCTCGCCGTGTGCAGGGCGGGCGCCTCGACGGTGGCCGAGCTGGCCGCCATCGGGACGCCGAGCGTGCTCGTCCCGTTGCCCGGAGCACCCCACGACCACCAGACGCGCAACGCCGAGGCGCTGAGCGAGCTGGGGGCGGCCGTGTTGCTCAGGGACGAAGATTGCACCCCCGAGCGGCTCTGCGAGCTCGTCGAATCGCTGCTCGCCGACCCCGAGCGCCTCGCCTCGATGGGCTCTGCGGCCGCGGCGGCCGGTCACCGGGATGCCGCCGATATGGTGGCGGCGCTGGTCGAGTCGGTGTCGGAGTGCCACCGATGACGCCCTCGGACGGATCGCAGGTCGACCTCAGCGGGCCCCTTCGCATTCACGTCGTGGGGGTGGGTGGGGCAGGCATGAGCGCGATAGCGGCCGTGCTCGCATCCATGGGCCACGAGGTCACCGGCAGCGACATCAAGGCCTCCCCGTCCTTCGAGCGCCTGGGCGCCCGTGGCATCGGGGTCCTCATCGGGCACCGGGCCGAGAACGTGGCCGGAGCGGACGTGCTGACGTACTCGACGGCGGTGCCCGAGAGCAACGTCGAGATCTCAGAGGCCCGCCGCCTCGGGATCCCGGTGCTGTCGCGCGCCGCCATGCTGCAGGCGGTCGCGGCATTGCGCAGGACGATCGCGGTCGCCGGCACTCACGGCAAGACGACGACGTCGTCGATGCTCGCCCTGGTGCTGGTCGAGGCAGGCCTCCGTCCGAGCTTCATCATCGGGGGCGAGGTGAACGAGATCGGGACGAACGCGGCCTGGGACGCTGGCGAGCTGCTGGTCGTCGAAGCCGACGAGAGTGACGGGACATTCCTGCAGCTGGCGCCGGAGATCGGGATCGTGACGAGCGTGGAGCCGGACCACCTCGAGCACTACGGCTCCTTCGAGGCGCTCGAGGCGGCCTTCGCCATGTTCTTCGGCCTGGTTGGAAAGGCCGTTGTCTGTGCCGACGACCCGGTCGCCCTCTCCCTCGCACCGGCCTCGGCGTTGACCTACGGCGACGCGCCCGGAGCGAGGGTGAGGATCGTGGGCATCGAGTCCGGCCGCAACCACCTTCGTTTCGAGCTGCTCGAGGAGGGGACCAGCCTCGGCATCTTCGAGCTGCCGGTGCCGGGCATCCACAACGCCCGCAACGCGGCCGCCGCCGTCGCGGCAGCCCTCGAGCTCGGGGTCGATCCTGAGCATGCCCGGCGGGCGCTGGCGCGCTTTGCCGGGGTGGCGAGGCGCTTCGAGTTCCGGGGCGACGTGGGCGGTGTCACCTTCGTCGACGACTACGCCCATCTTCCCGGCGAGGTGCGCGTCGCCCTTTCTGCTGCCCGGGGCGGCAACTTCGGGCGGATCGTCTGTGTCTTCCAGCCCCATCGCTACTCGCGCGTCGCCACCCTCGCGCCCGACTTCGCCGATGCTTTCGAGGGAGCGGACATAGTCGCCGTGACCGAGATATACCCGGCCGGCGAGACACCGCGACCGGGCGTGTCGGGCAAGCTCGTGCTGGACGCGATCGTCCACTCGCACCCCGGTGCCCGGGCGGTGTACGTGCCCAACCGGGACGATCTCGTCGCCTACTTGCGGGCGATCCTCCGGCCGGGCGATCTGTGCCTCACCCTCGCCGCGGGCGATCTCACGAACCTTGCCGTCGAGATCGGTGGGGACGGGGCCCGGTGAGCACCGGCCGGCCTCGGCAGCCCTCGGCGGCGATCGAGCGGGCCGCCCAGCTCCTCGGGCCGCTGGCCGAGCGGGACCGGCCCATCGGCGAGCTGACCACCTATCGCGTCGGTGGGGCGGCGGCGTTGTACTGCGAGCCCTCCACGCTCGCGGACCTCGAGCGCCTGGCCGAGGTCGTCGCAGCGACCGGGATCGCTGTCCTCGTGCTCGGGAAGGGGTCGAACCTACTCGTGGCTGACTGCGGCTTTGCCGGTTTGTGCCTGAGGCTCGCCGACAGCTTCGCCACGATCGAGATCGAGGACGACCTCGTCCGGGCGGGAGGCGCGCTCGCCTACCCGGTACTGGCGCGGCGCACGGCCGCGGCCGGCCTCACCGGGCTGGAGTGGGCGGTCGGCATTCCGGGCTCGGTCGGCGGTGCCGTCAGGATGAACGCCGGCGGGCACGGCGCTGAGACGTCGGATCGCCTCGTCTCCTGCCGGATAGTCGCCCTCGGCGGCGACCCAGGAGAGCAGCTCCTGCCGGCGAAGGCGCTCGATCTGTCCTACCGGCACTCGTCGATCGGGCCCTACGACGTCGTCACCGAGGCGTCCTACCGGCTCGAGCACGGCGACGCCGTTGTGGCGAGCGCTCGGATCGCCGAGATCGTGCGCTGGCGGCGCGAGCACCAGCCCGGAGGCCAGAACGCCGGCTCGGTGTTCACGAACCCGCCCGACGAGGCGGCGGGGCGCCTCGTCGAAGAGGCTGGTCTGAAAGGGTTCCGCATCGGCTCGGCGGCGGTCTCGGACAAGCACGCCAATTTCATCCAGGCCGATCCCGGTGGATCGGCGGACGACGTGCGGCGCGTCATCGACGAGGTGCGGGCGCTGGTCGCCGAGCGGCTCGGAGTCGAGCTGCGCACCGAGCTGCACCTGGTCGGGTTCGAGGAGGGGACGTGACAGACCCGAGGATTCAAGCAAGGCGCGTCCGTGTGGAACGCCAGCGGGGGCACCGCCGCCTTGGCATCCTGCTCTCGGCCTTGGCAGCAGCCGGTGCCTCGGCAGGAGCTGTGGCGATCTTGCACTCGTCGTTGTTCAGCGCCCGCACGGTGGCGATCGCCGGGGCAGTGCACACGCCGAGAAGCGAGATGCTCGAGGTCACTGGCCTGGACCGCAGGCCTCCGCTCATCGACGTCGATCCCGCCGCCATCGAGAGGCGCCTCGATCGACTGCCCTGGGTCTCGACGGCGGCGGTGCGGGTCCACTGGCCTTCGACGGTCGACCTCGACGTCGTCGAGCGGGTGCCGGTGGCGACGAGCCCCCTCGAAGGGGGAGGGTTTGCGGTTCTCGACGCGACTGGGCGCGTGCTCGCGCATCAGGCGACACGGCCCGCAGACCTGCCCCTCGTCGCCCTGGCGAAGATCTCCTCCCCGCCCGGCAGCTCCCTCGGGGCTGCGGCACGACCGATGCTCGCTGCGGCCGCTCAGCTTCCCGTGTCGCTCCTGCCCCGCCTGCAGGAGATCGCCGTCTCGGGTTCCGATGGCATTGTCCTGCACCTCGAGGGCGGTCTTGAGGCTGTCATCGGTGACGACGAGGCTCTCGCCGAGAAGTTCGTCTCCCTCGCGACGGTGCTCTCCCGGGTCGATCTCGACGGTATCGGTGCGATCGACCTCAGAGTCGCGGCCTCCCCGGTCTTGACCCCCCTGGTCACCGCCTCTAACGTTCATGGCAAGGGTGATGGCTGAGATCGCCCGCGACGAGATCGGTGCTGAGGGGTGATCGAGGTCGCCGGGGTGGTTCGCGTAGCCGACCAGCGGTAACCCCACTGGTACTCAGGGAGAGGATGGAGCGCGGATGAGCACGCCAGGCCAAAGCTTCATCGCCGTGATCAAAGTGGTCGGTGTCGGGGGTGCCGGGGTCAACGCCGTCAACCGCATGATCGACGCCGGCCTCCAAGGGGTCGAGTTCGTGGCGGTCAACACCGACGCCCAGGCCCTCTTGATGAGCGAAGCCGACATCAAGCTCGACATCGGGCGCACCTTGACACGTGGGCTCGGCGCCGGCAGCGACCCGGAGGTCGGGCGCATGGCGGCCGAGGAGCACCTCGAGGAGATCGAGGAGGTGCTGAAGGGCGCCGACATGGTCTTCATCACCGCCGGCAAGGGAGGGGGCACCGGGACCGGTGCGGCCCCGGTCATCGCCGAGACGGCAAAGGGGCTCGGAGCCCTCACCATCGGCGTCGTGACCAGGCCCTTCGCTTTCGAAGGCCGGCGACGCTCGAACCAGGCCGAGGAAGGGATCCAGCGCCTGCGCGAGAAGGTGGACACCCTCATCGTCATCCCGAACGAGCGCCTGTTGTCGATATCCAACGAGCGCACCTCGATGGTCGAGGCCTTCTCGATGGCCGACGAGGTGCTGCTGCACGGTGTCTCGGGGATCACCGATCTCATCAACGTCCCGGGCCTCATCAACACCGACTTCGCGGACGTGAAGATGGTGATGAGTAACGCCGGCTCCGCCATCATGGGGATCGGCACCGGCTCGGGCGAGGGGCGGGCGGTCAACGCGGCCCGTCACGCCATCACGAGCCCCCTCCTGGAAGCTTCGATCGAGGGCGCGAGGGGGATCCTGCTCAACATCGCCGGCGGCAGCGACCTCACCTTGTTCGAGGTCAACGAAGCCGCCGCCATCATCCACGACGTGGCTCATCCCGACGCCAACATCATCTTCGGCAACGTCATCGACGACGCCCTGGGCGACACGGTGCGGGTGACGGTCATCGCCGCCGGTTTCGACCGTTCCGAGGCGGACGCGCCCCGCCAGGCCTCGGAGGGCACGACACGGCCATCCTCGGAGGCGCCACCTGCCCGGGGCGCCCCGCGGTCGGAAGCGGCCGGGCCGGCCGGGAGCGACCTCTTGGTGCCACGCCACGCCGCGTCGCGCGGGCGCGATGTCTTCGACGTCGGTGGCGACGACGATCTCGATCTCGACGACGACTTCGACGTCCCGTCCTTCCTCCGCTAGGCGGATCCCGGTCGCGGGCACGCCAGCGGTCGTGGTGCTGAGCTGTGCCCGAGACGGCGACGTCGGGGCGCGCTCGAGAGCTCCTGTCGAGCTGCTCGAGGCCCGCCGTCGGTCTTTGGCAGCCGGCCGTTGGCGCTGGTTGCACCAATGCCATGGTGACGGCGTCGTGGTCCTCGACCCGGAGGAGTCCTGCGAGGGACGTGAGGCCGACGCCCTCGTGAGCACGGTGCCGGGCGCCCCCCTGGCGGTCTTCTCGGCCGATTGCGCCCTCGTCGGCCTGGCGAGCCGGGAAGGAGTCGTCGGGGCGGTGCACGTGGGCTGGCGCGGGCTGCTCGCGGGCGTGCTCGAGCGAACGGCCGCGACCATGGGCTCTCTCGGGGCGACAGGCATCGCGGCCGTCGTCGGGGCGTGCATCGGGCCGGAGTGCTACGAGTTCGGCGAGGCCGACCTGGCACCCATCGAGGTGCGCTACGGGCCCTCTGTCTCCTCGAGGACATCGGCGGGCCTGCCGGCGCTCGATCTGCGCGCCGGGGTGCACAGGGCGCTCGAGACCGCCGGTGTCAGGGTGGCGACCGACTATGCGCGCTGTACCGCGTGTGACCCGGGCTGGTTCTCCTGGCGCGCCCGGCGCGACAGCGGACGGCACGCGCTCGTCGTCGTGACGGCGCCGTGAGCACGCTCGTCGAGCAGATCGTCGCTCGGGCGGCTGTGGCCCGCGATCGGATCGTCCGTGCTGGAGGTGATCCCGAGCTGGTCAGGATCGTGGCTGTCACGAAGGGCTTCGGTCCCGAACAAGTCGCGGCCGCGTCCGCGGCGGGCTTGACCGACCTCGGCGAGAATTACGCAGACGAGCTGCTCGCCAAGTGGGGGACGGTCGGTCGGGCGGCAAGATGGCACTTTCTCGGCGCCGTGCAGCGCAACAAGGTCGGCAGACTCGCCCCGCTCGTCGACTGCTGGCAGGCAGTGGCAAGAGTCGTCGAGGGCGAGGCGATCTTGCGCCACCGGGCCGAGGTGCTGAAAGAGCCCGCCGGCCAGGGCCTCGGGCCGGCCAGCTTGTTCGTGGAAGTCGAGACGACGGGACTCGCCGGCCGAGGCGGCTGCACCCCGGAGAAGGTCCCGGACCTGGTCGCCGCCCTGCGCGACCTCGGATGTGGCGTCGAGGGCTTGATGACGGTCGCCCCTCCGGGCGACCCGGAGCTGGCGAGGGCGACCTTCGACCAGGTCGCCCGGCTGCGCGACGAGCTGGGTCTCAGGGAGCTCTCGATGGGCATGTCCGAAGATCTCGAGCAAGCCGTCGCCGCCGGCGCGACGATGGTGCGCCTCGGGACTGCCCTGTTCGGTCCTCGCCCGCAACGTCGCAGGCTGTAACAATAGGGTTCTCGCAGGAGGGCTGGAGATGGCTTCGTTAGTTCAAAGAGCACTGATGTACCTCGGTCTGAAAGACATCGATGACGAGGAGGACTACGACACCGAGGAGGAAGAGGTCGGAGAGCCGCCCGCGAGCCGCGTGCGTCAAAGTGCCTACCCCGAGCCCGCGCCGCCGAGGGCACCTGTGGCCACCGTGCGCCCCCTGGGCCGTGACGAGAGCCGGGACGTGCAGACGCCGGTGGCCCGGGGCGCCGTCGTGCGGCCGTTCGTGACCCAGCGCCACTCCAAGCCCCAGGTCGTGGCTCCGACGCGCTTTTCCGACGCGCAGCAGATCGGCGACATGGTCAAGGCGAGCATGCCGGTCATCGTGAACCTCCAATCGAGCGAGAAGGACCTGGCCAGACGCATGATCGACTTCTGTTCGGGCCTGACCTACGCCGTCGGGGGATCGATGGAAAAGGTCGCTGAATCGGTGTTCCTGCTCACACCCTCGAACGTCGAGGTCTCCCCCGAGGAGCGCCAGCGGCTGCAAGAGAACGGATTGTTCCGGTCCTGAACGTCCTGCGGTCGCCGGGGAGCGTGGGCTCGATCGACAGGGGCGCGGCGCCTTGAACTACGTGATCGATGTCCTCAATATCTTCCTGTTCGTACTCCTGGTCCGGGTAGTGCTCTCCTACGTCCCGGCTCCGGCGGGATCGGGCCTGGCGAAGGTCACCAGGTTCTTCGAGGCGCTCACCGAGCCCGTGCTGCGACCGGTACGTCGCGTCGTGCCGCCCATGCGCGTCGGCGGCTCCGCGGTCGATCTCTCCCCGATCATCGTCTGGGTCGCGATCTTGATCATCAGCCGGCTGCTCTAGCTCGTTGGCCCGCGGTATCCACCCACGACCGGGAAAGGCCATATACCATCCAGAACATGGATCTTTCTGCAAAAGTCCTGCGAGAAGTTGAGTTTCGAGACCGCCTGCGTGGCTACGACACCGATGAAGTCGACGAGTTCCTCGAGAAGGTCGCCGTCGCGGTCGAAGAGATGCAGGAGAAGATGCGCCAGCTCACCGCCCGAGCCGAGCGCGCCGAGCGCGCCGTGTCGGACCGGGCGGCCGACGACGATGACGACACCATTCGCCGGACGCTCGTGTTGGCACAGCGAACCGCCGATCTCGCCGTCCGTGAGGCACAAGAACAGTCTGCCGCGCTCGTAGACGAGGCGAGGAACGAGTCGGACAAGCTGCTGAGCGAGGCGAGGAACGAGTCGGACAAGCTGCTGAGCGAGGCGCGGGACACCGCCAGGCGGCTCGCCTCCGAGGCCGAGCGTCGCCACTCGGACGACATCGCGCGGCTCGAGCGCCAGCGTGATCAGGTCCGCGTCGAGCTCAACGAGCTCTCGGAGCTTCTCGACTCGGAGCGCAAGCGGTTGGCGGACTCGCTGCGGGCAGCGCTCAATTTCGTCGAGCGGACGCTGCCGGCGCCGGGCGAGATATCCGAGCTTCGACCCGTGCCGGCGTCGTTTGCGCCGGGCGGTGACGACGACATCGAGGCGCAGATCAAAGAGGACGCCGAAGCCGCCGCCCCTTCGGTCGTGCCGGCCGCCTCCGGTGGTGAGGACGGTGATTCGGGCGAGGCGGCGCGCACCAACCTTGCCGCTGTCCCGCCCCTCGAGGACTCGGGGCCGCCAACCCAGGCCTGGCAGGCCGAGCCCATGACCATCTTCGGCCAAGGCGGCGACAAGGTAGCCGGGGCGGCCGTCGACCCGGCTGTTCCCCAGTTCGGCGTAAACGGGCCCGACTGGATCGCCTGAGCCTGAGCCTCGTTCCCCTCAGCCGATGCGCTGCAGGCGGATGACGACGATGCTGCCGTCGGCAAGCTCGCCCACGGCGGTGAACCAGTCGTCGTCCTTGCCGGTCTCCGCGTCGTCGCCGGCGTAGGACACCATCTCGATCTCGGTCGCCAGCACCTGGGCGGCGACGTGGGCTCGCCACGGCCCGAGAACGGCGGTCAGCTCGCTCGAGAGCCCGATCCGCAGGCGGATGCGGTCGGTAACCTGTAGCCCCGCGTCGCGGCGGGCGCGCTGCACGAGGCGGATCACGTCGCGCGCCGCGCCTTCGGCTTCGAGCTCCGGGGTCGTGTCGAGGTCGAGGGCGACGATCCCCACCTCACCCGGCAGTGACCGGCTCGAGCCGGGGTCGGACGGCCGCAGGCGCAGGTCGAACTCACCCGGCTCAAGGCTGACGCCACCGACTTGCACTGTGCCGTCGGGGAGCCGTGACCAGTCGCCTTTTCGTGCTGCGGCGATGACGTGCTGAGTGCGCCCTCCGAGCCTCGGGCCGAGGGCGGAAGGGACGACGTTGAGCACCGTCTCGCCGAGCGAGCCGACGGTCTCGAGCAGCTTGACCTGCTGCACGTTCACCTCGTCGGCGATCAGGTCCGCGTAAGGCAGCAAACGGCTCGCCCCTGGCGCGGCAACGGTCAAGGCCGACAGCGGCAAGCGCGCCCTGCGCCCGGCGGCCTTGCGGATCGAATGGCCGGCCGAGCAGACCTCGCGGGCAAGGTCCATGGCCTCGACGAGCTCGGGATCAGCCGGCAGCTCCTCGGCGTCCGGCCACGCACGAAGATGCACGCTCCGCTCACCCGTCAGGCCTTGGTAGACGGCCTCGCTGAGAAACGGGAGGAACGGTGCCGCCACCCTGGCGAGCACCTCGAGCACCGTGTGCAAGGTGTCATAGGCGTCCTGCTTGTCGTCTGGAGCGAACCCTTGGGCGGGCGGGGCCGGGTCTTCGGGAACCACGGAGACCCCGAAGCTCCCGGGTGCGGCCCCGGCGTCCACGGGGCGCCAGAAACGGTCGCGGCTGCGTCGCACGTACCAGTTGGTCAAGGCGTCGAGGAAGGACGAGATGTGACCGCAGGCACCTGCGAGGTCGTAGCTGTCCATGGCCGCCGTAACGTCCTCGACGAGACGGCGCGTCTTGGCAAGGACGTAACGATCGAGCACTCCTGCCTGGTCGGTCCGGACGCGTCCGGTGAGGCCGTCGGCGTTTGCGTACAGGGAGAGGAAGTACCAGGTGTTCCAGATCGGGTTGCAGACGAGCCGCAGCGGCTCGGACAGCCCCTTGTTCTCGATGACCACGTCGTGGCCCCTCAGCACCGGTGAGCTCAGAAGGTACCAGCGCATGGCGTCGGCCCCGTAGCTGGCGAAGACCTCCTCGGGGTCGGGGAAGTTGCGCAGCCGTTTGGAGAGCTTGCGCCCGTCGTCGCCGAGCACGATGCCGTGCGCGATGCAGGTCTTGAAAGGCGGTCGGTCGAACAAGGCGGTCGCGAGCACGTGCAAGGTGTAGAACCAGCCGCGGGTCTGGCCCACGTACTCGACGATGAAGTCGGCCGGAAAGTGCTCCTCGAACCGCCTCGTGTGCTCGAAGGGGTAGTGAAGCTGGGCGAAGGGCATCGAGCCCGAATCGAACCAGCAGTCGAGGACGTCGGGGATGCGGCGCATCACAGAGCAGCCTGTGGGGTCGTCGGGGTTCGGTCGGGTCAGCTCGTCGATGCCCGGGCGGTGCAGGTCAGAAGGCCGCACACCGAAATCGGCCGCCAGCTCGTCAAGGCTCCCGTAGACGTCGACGCGCGGATAGCGCGGGTCGTCGCTCTTCCACACCGGGATCGGGGTCCCCCAGAAACGGTTCCGGCTTATCGACCAGTCGCGTGCCCCCTCCAGCCACTTGCCGAAGGCGCCGTCGCGCACGTGCTCGGGCACCCAGTGGATCTGTTGATTGAGCTCGACCATGCGGTCCTTGAAGGCAGACACGGCCACGAACCACGAGCTCATCGCCCGGTAGATGAGCGGCGTGTCGGTCCGCCAGCAATGGGGGTAGCTGTGGACGTAGTCCTCGGCCTTGACCAGGGCCCCGTCGGCAGCGAGACGTTCCGTGATCCGGGCATTGGCGTCGAAGACATGGACTCCTGCGAGATCGCCGACCTCGCCGGTAAAGCGCGCCCGGTCGTCGACCGGGCAGATCACCGGGATACCGGCCGCCTCGCAGGCGCGCTGGTCGTCCTCCCCGAACCCGGGAGCCATTTGCACGATGCCTGTGCCCTCGTCCATGGCGACGAAGTCCCCGCCGAGGACGACGAACGCTCCGGGCGTGCCGGAGAAGTAATCGAACAGGGGTCGGAAACGGCGCCCGACGAGGTCGGCTCCTGTGACAGTGCCGAGGACCTCGGCGCCGCCGAGCGATTCCTCGTACTCATCGAGGCAGCCCTCGCCGAGCACGACGCGTCCGTCGCCCCGAGCGAGCACGCAGTAGCGAAGCTCCGGCCCGACGGCGAGGGCGAGGTTGGAGGGCAGGGTCCAAGGAGTCGTGGTCCAAGCGAGCAGTGCCACCTTGCCGCGCAGCAGCTCAGGCCCGTCGTCGACCGGCTCGAGCTCGAAGCGGACCGTGATCGCGGGATCGGTGCGGTCCCTGTAGGAGTCGTCCTGGCGGGTCTCGAAGTTCGAGAGGGGCGTCTCGCACTCCCAGCAGTAGGGTAGGACGCGGAATCCCTCATAGAGGAGGCCCTTGTCGTAGAGCCGCTTGAAGGCCCAGAGCACGCTCTCCATGAAGGAGAGGTCCATCGTCTTGTAGGTGTCCTCGAAGCTCACCCAGCGAGCCTGGCGGGTCACGTAACGTTCCCAGGCGTCGGTGGTCCGCTGCACGAGCTGGCGGCAGTAGGAGTTGAAGTTGCCGATGCCGGACGCGATCACCGCTTGGCGCCCGGAGAGTCCCAGCTCCTGCTCGGCGGCCATCTCCGCGGGAAGGCCGTGGCAGTCCCAGCCGAAGCGACGCTCGACGCGATGCCCGCGCATGGTCTGGAAGCGAGGAACGGCGTCCTTCACGAACCCGGTGAGGAGGTGACCGTAGTGCGGCAGCCCGTTCGCGAACGGCGGCCCGTCGTAGAACACGTACTCGGTCTCGGGGCCATGCAGGTCCACGGACGCCTCGAAGGTGCGATCCTGGCGCCAAAAGGCGAGGATCTCCTCCTCCAGCGACGCATAGCGCGGCTGGGAAGGGACCTGGGGGTAACGATTCGCGCTCGGCGCCTCGGACATGGCCATACAGTAGGCGGCCATGACCGATGACCTGTTCGACGTCGAGTCGAGCGAAGACGGGCCCGTCGCCATCGTCCTGCGGGTCCGCGTACAACCCGGTGCCGGCCGCTCGTCGGTCACGGGACGTCATGGCGACGCGCTCGCGCTCAAGGTGGCCGCTCCGCCGCTCGGCGGCAGGGCGAACTCAGAGTGCGTCGAGCTCGTCGCGGATCTCCTCGGTGTTCGCAAGTCCCAGGTGGAGCTCGTCTCGGGTGAGAAAAGCCGCCTGAAACGCGTCCGCGTCACAGGCATAGAACCAGGCCGGGCCCGCGACGCCATCGGCCGGGAGCTGCGCTCGGCGAGCGGCCGGCCCGGATCACACGACCGCAGCGAGAGGCAGGGTCGGACAGGACCGTGAGACCGCAAGGCGAATGTTGGCGGGGGGTAACCGCTACGGCTATCGTCGGTCACCCTCGCTTCGACAGGAGGGAGCAGTTGTGCCGACGACCGTAGTGCCGGCCGATACGAAGAAGGGAGCCGTCGTGAAGGCGAACGCCTCCAAGGCGTCCGCGAAGGCTGCGGTTGCCAAGACGGCAGGTGAGTCGTCTAAGAAGGCCGCCGCGGCGGCAACGGATGCTTCCGCACGCCTCACGGCCAGCAAAGCCGTGACCCAGAAGAAAGCCGTCCCGGCGGTGGCCTCCAAGGCGCCCGCCAGGGCGGCAGTCGTCGCCCAGAAGTCCTCCAGGGCGGCACCGGCCAAGATCTCCAGCCCGGCCGCCGCCAAGGGGCCGGTGAAGACGACGGCGAAGACCGCAGCAAGGGCGTCCGGCGGGACCAGCGAGAAGGCGCCTGTCAAGCCCACGGCCGCGGCCAAGACGGCGGCGTCGCATCCCAAGACCGCGACGAGCTCGCTCGGCACCGCCAAGGTCCCCGCGGGCGCGGCGACGAAGACCACGGCCAAGGCGAGGATGGAGAACGGCAAGCCGGCGGCCAGGCACGGCGTGGGCTCGAAGCCCGCTCCAGGCGCGAAGGCGCCCGACCCATTGCCCAAGGCCGCCAAGGCCGCCAAGACCTCCAAGACAACCAAGACAACCAAGCCCGCCAAGGCCGCCAAGGCCGCCAAGGCTTCTCGCAAGTCGCCGGCAACCACCGCACACACCGGCAGCCCAAGATCGGCCAACGTGCTCGGCGCAAAGCTCGCGGCACCGAAACGCCCCAGCGAAACCTATGTCAAAGACGAACGTTTCCTGGCGAGCCAGAGGGCGGCTCTGCTGCGCGAGCGGTCGACGTACCTCGAGCAGGCGGCCTCCTTGAAGGCCGAGGCGGAGTCGCTCGTCGAGGAGATGGAGCCGGGCGACATCCAATTCGACGACGAGTCGGGCGAGGGGGGCACGGTGACCGTTGACCGGGAGCGTGATCTCGCTCTTTCGGCACAGGCCCTGGCAGCAGTCGAGGAGATCGATCACACTCTTGCCAAGATGGACAGCGACACCTACGGGATCTGCGAGAACTGCGGCCGCCAGATAGTGAGGGCCCGGCTCGAAGCCCTTCCCTACGCGCGCTTGTGCATCGACTGCAAGAGCGGGGGACTCTCGAGACGTTGACGAAGGCCGGCGAGGACCGGCTTGGCGCCACCGGTGAAGCGAGATCCAGTCGGGCGCCTGGCCGTGGCCGGCGCATCCGCGTGGCGCTGCTGGTCGCGCTCTTGGTGGTCGTCGCCGACCAGGTGACCAAGTCGCTCGCGGTCTCCCGGCTTGCCTCCGGCCCCGTGCACGTTATCGGGCCGTTCTCTCTCGTGCTCTCCTACAACACCGGTGTCGCCTTCAGCATCGGCACCGGCCTGACGCTGCCGATCGTGGTGATCGTCGTGGTCGTGGTCGCGCTCGTCGTGTGGTTCGGCCGGACCGTGCCCAACGCCGCAGCAGCGGTCGGTGTCGGCATGATCCTCGGCGGCGCCGTCGGCAATCTCGCCGACAGGCTCTTCAGGGGCCACCATGGCGCTGTGATCGACTTCATCTACTCGGGTTTCTGGCCGACTTTCAACCTTGCCGACGCCTCGATCGTCTGCGGTTGCGTCGTTCTCGGTGTCGCGCTGTGGCGGGCGAGTGTCACAGGGCAGTCGTCCGAGATCCAAGGTCACTCCCTCCCGTGAGAAAGGCGGAGACGCGCCCGCTCGTCGAGATCCCCGCCGCGCTCTCCGGTGAGCGCGTGGACCGCGTCGTGGCGCTCCTCTCCGGGCGCACCCGGGCGCAGGTGGCCAGGCTCATCGCGGCCGGGGGCGTGCGCCTCGGGAACCTCACCGTCTCCGCGGGCAGCCGCAGGGTCCAAGCCGGCGAGCTGTTGGAGACAGACCTCGGGCTACTGACCGAAGCAGGGCGCGCCGTAGCGCACGCCGCCGCTCCCGGCGAGGTCCCGTTTCGCGTCGTCCATGCCGACTCGGCCGTGATCGTGGTCGACAAGCCGGCGGGCGTCGTGGTCCATCCCGATGCCGCCCACCCCTCGGGCACGCTCGTCGCCGGCCTCCTCGGTTCCTATCCCGAGCTCGCCCGCCTGCCAGAGCTCGGCTGCGGCGAGCCGGACCGGCCGGGAATCGTGCACCGCCTCGACAAGGACACTTCCGGTCTGCTCGTCGTCGCCCGCAGCGCGGACGCCTACCGGTCCATCACTGCCCAGCTGGCGGCGCGAACCATGAGCAGGACGTACCTGGCGCTCGCCTGCGGCGCCGTCGAGGCTGAGGCGGGGGTCGTCGACGCGCCGATCGGACGGTCGCTGCGCGACCCGACGAGGATGGCAGTCGCCGTGGGAGGGCGAGCGGCACGCACCCACTACCGCGTCCTCGCCAGGTTCGCCCAGCCCCTCGAGGCCAGCTTCCTGGAGTTGCGTCTCGAGACCGGTCGTACCCATCAGATCCGCGTTCACCTCGCCGCGATAGGCCATCCCGTCGTCGGCGACGCCCGCTACCGAGGCGACCGCAGGCGATCGGGCTGCGCTCGCCCGTTCTTGCATGCAGCAGGACTGGCCTTCGTGAACCCGGCGAGCGGGCGAGAGGTGAGCTTCACCTCTCCGCTTCCCGCCGATCTCGTCGCCGTACTGGGACGTTTCTCCTGAGGAGCGACCTCGTGACGCGCCCGAGAAGCCTCAGGCGGCGTCGTGGATGCCTTCGACCTCGGGCTGCACGGCAAGGAAGGCCAAGGCCGAGGACTCGATCCGCCTCACGCGCCGGACGCCGATGCCCAAGGTACGCGCCGTCGCCTCCAGCGAGGCGGGGGGGCTGCCATCGAGCCCGAAACGCAGACGGACCACGTGGCGCTCCAGCTCGGGCAGGCGGTCGATGGCGGCGTCGAGCTTGCCGAGGGTGAGGCTGTGAGCTATCTCGTCCTCGAAGGGCGCCTCGTCGCCGCTCACGACGTCGCCGAGCGTGGCCGTGGCCTCGCTCGTCAAGGGCTGGTCCAAGCTGGCCACGACTCGGGGCAGGCGGGCATGATCGGGGTCCGCCTCGAGCTCGGAGGCAAGCGCGTCCTCGGGCAGGCGAATGGCACGGCCCTTCGACTGCACGGCACGCTGCAGGGCCTGGCGGATCCACCAGGTGGCATAGGTCGAGAAACGGAACCCCTTGCGCCAGTCGAACTTCTCGACGGCGCGCATGAGGCCGAAGGTGCCCTCTTGGACGAGGTCGATCAGGTCGACACCACGTCCTTGGTAACGGCGTGCCCAGTGCACCACGAGGCGCAGGTTGGAGCCGATCATCTGCTTGCGGGCTTCCTCGTCACCCTGCTCGATCCTCTTCGCGAGCTCGGTCTGCTCGGCGGCGCTCAGAAGCGGGAAACGGCCGAGGTCGTCGAGGAACAACCGCATGAGGTCCGGTCCACTGGAGCTAGGCTCCCGGGTGGCGCGGCTCCGCCCGCCTGCGGTCAGTTCCGGCATGTTGACTTCCTCGATCTTGCTGTCAGCTGTAATGACGCCCCTCTCCTTCCTCACTGCTCTGTGCTCACCTGGTGTAACGCGAATTGAGGCCCTGCCATTCCACCTGAGGTGTGGCTTTGCGCGTCTTTGCCGATACCCGTTCCCGATGACGGGCATGCGCGCGAAGTTCGGGGTCAGCGCGAAGTTCGGGGTCAGTCGAGGGGCGAAGGAGGCGGTGCGTCACCCCGGGCTCTGAGGACCATGTCCTTTAGGGTGAAAGAGTCGAGGTGGTGCCGCATGTGCTCGCCGACATCGGCCCAAACGGCGAGCAGCACGCACTGGCCCTCGTGGTCGCAGGCGCCGTTCTGATGAGGCAGCCCGAAGTCCCCGGCCACGATCGGACCGTCGACGGCGCTGACGATCTGGCCCAGTGTGATCTGCTCGGGCGAGCGTGCGAGGACATAGCCGCCTCCCACGCCGCGCTTGGAGCGGACGAGACCGGCGCCTTTCAGCGCGAGGAGGATCTGCTCGAGATACGGCTGGGGAAGGCCCGTCCGCTCGGCGATGTCGCGGACAGACGTCGGCGATGCATCCTCGCGAAGCGCCAGGGACAGCAGCGCCCGGCTCGCGTAGTCCCCACGGGTCGACACCTTCACGCTCCTCATCGTACGGCGGCAGCCCTGTCCGCGGCACCCTGGCGCGATTGAGGGCCCGTCCCATGACTGACCAGGACGGGAACCCGCATGCGAGGCGGGCCGCCCCCAACGAAATGGGCTGATGTTTGCGAAACCGTCAGACACATAGGCTCCTTGCTAGGGTCGAGCCTGCGGGTGATGGCGTTCGGTGCCGAGAGCAAGGGGTACGTGCGTGCGTAGTCCTCGTAAGTCGCTCGGGGTTCTGGCGGCAGTCGCTCTCGTCGCGGGGGCGTGCGGGAACGCCAAGGTCACGGTGTCGAATGCCGGCAACACCGACGGCGTGACGAGTTCGCGGATCGTCGTCGGTGGCGTCGCCTCCCTGACCGGACCGCTCCCGGCCGCTTTCGCGCCGATTTTCGACGGGGTCAACGCCTATCTCGACATGGTCAACGGGAACGGAGGTGTGGACGGCCGCAAGATCGACTTCGCCTTCCCTCTCGACGATGGCTCGAACCCTTCCCAGGACACCGATCAGGTGCGCACTCTGGTCGAGCAGGACAAGGTCTTCGCGGTCGTCGGCGTGGCCACTCCCACCTTCGCCGGGGCCAGCTACCTCGCCGCGAACGACGTGCCCACCTTTGGCTACGCGGTCAGCACGCAGTGGGCGGCGGGTTCCAGCCTGTACGGCTCTGAGGGCTCCTACATCGCCTTTACCCGTCCGGGCCCCGAGCCCGCCTTCCTGGCCGAGCAGATCCACGCCAAGGCGGTCGGCATCCTCGCCTACAACGTGAGCGGGTCGACTCAGGGCTGCGAGGGAGTGGCCTATGAGATGAGGCGCTTTCACATCCCGGTGGCCTACGAGGACATCTCGATCCAGGCCCCCCCCGTCGATCTCACGACCGACGTCAACCGCATGAAGTCCGCCGGCGTCGACCTCGTCGCGAGCTGCATGGACCTGTCGGGCAACGTCTTGCTGTCGCGCACGATGCACCAGGACGGCATGGGCTCGGTCGCTCAGTACTGGCTGAACGGCTACGACGAGTCCGCGATAAGGAGCTACGCCTCGCTCATGCAGGGCGTGTACTTCCTCATCGGCCATGTTCCTTTCGAGTCGGCGGAGCTGACGCCGGGAAGGTACCCCGGGATGGACCTGTACTTGAGGGAGCTGGCCAAGTACTTCCCCAAGGATCTTCCCGGGGAGGCTTCGCTCGCCGGCTGGATCGACGCCGACATGTTCGTCGACGGGCTGCGCCTTGTCGGGCGAGACGTTTCCCGCACGGGGCTCGTCCATGCCCTCAATTCGCTGACGGGCTTCACCGCCGACGGCCTCGTCTCGCCGATCGACTGGCGTTACGAGCACACGAGTCTCGGCCCGATCGACTGCAATGTCTTCGTGCGCGTCCTCGGGGGCCGCTTCGTGCCGCTGTTCGGATCGCCCCGCAGCGTGTTCACCTGCTTCGCGTATCCCCAGCCGGCCGGAGCCCGCCAGGTGGTGGTGGTCCCGCCGAGTGCGGGCGTGCCCGGAACTTGAAGGAGCTGAGCACGGGGCCGGCAGTCGGGTGACCAGGTTTCTCAGCTACGCCATCCCGGGCCTGCCCTATGGGTGCGTGTTCGCCCTCATGGCGGTGGGGCTCGTCATCACCTACCAGACATCTGGTGTCTTCAACCTCGCCTATGGCGCCCAGGCGTACGCCTCGGCGCTCATCTACTACGTCGGCGTGCACGCCGGCTGGCCCCACTGGGCCGCCTTCCTCGTCGCTGTCGTCGTGGTGGCCCCGTTGATGGGTCTGGCCATGGACCGCTGCCTGTACCGGTTCATCCGCTCGGCCCCGGTGCTGGTCAAGCTGGTGAGCGCGCTCGGGATGATGATCGCCATTCCGAGCGCGCTCCAGCTCATCTTCGGGAGCCAGGAGCGGCTGGCGCCACCCTCGCTGTGGCTCCCGCCCACTTCGGTCTACTTCCACCTCGCAGGCGACGCCATCAACGGCACGGAGCTGTCGACGGTGATCGTGACCCTGGCGGTGGTGCTGCTGCTGTCTTTGATGCTGCACTTCACCCAGATCGGGCTGCGGATGCGGGCGATGGCCGAGAGCCCACGAATGGTCCAGCTCGCCGGCATCAACTCCGAGCTGGTCGGCGTCGCCACCTGGGTCCTCTCCGGATTCCTCGCTGGCCTCGCCGGGGTGTTGCTCGCCCCTCTGTTCGCGGACCTGCAGGCGCTCAACTTCACCGAGCTGCTGGTGTCGGCCATCGCGGCGGCGGCCCTCGGGAGCTTGACGAGCCTCCCTCTCGCCTTCTGGGGCGGGATCGGCCTCGGTGTCCTCGAAGAGCTGCTCGGCGGGTACCTCCCAAGTGGCAGCGTGCTCTCCTCGGGCCTGCGGCCGAGCCTTCCCTTCGTGGTTCTGCTCGTTCTCTTGCTCGTGATGCCGGGACTTCGCGAGCGATGGTTCCACGACGACCCGCTCGCCGGCTGCGACCCGCCGCCGCCCCCGACGGCGAGGACCATCGGCGGCTACGGCTTCGAGGGTCTCATGCGCATCGTCAGATGGTCGGTGCTCGCCGTGTTCTTCGTCTCGTGCGTGACATGGGTCCCGGGCAACTGGACCTTCACGTTCACCCAGGGCCTGGCGTACTCGATCATCTTCCTCTCCATCGTGCTGCTGACTGGGATGAGCGGCCAGATCTCCCTCTGCCAGGCGTCTTTTGCCGGTGTCGGGGCCTTCACCTGCGCCCAGCTCGCCAACCACTTCGGGTCCTCGGTGTTCCTCGGGATCGTCGCAGGAGCTACGGTGGCGGCCCTTCTCGGCGTCGTCGTGGCCCTGCCAGCGCTGCGCCTCGGCGGCCTCGCCCTCGCGTTGGCGACGCTCGCCTTCGGCCTGCTGGCCGACAACGTCGGCTTCCAGTTCTCCTGGTCAGGAAACGGAGACTCGGGGGTCAACGTCCCGCGCCCTCAACTCGGCTCGCTCAGCTTCGAGAGCGGGAAGGCCTTCTTCGTCCTGACATGCCTGGCGCTTCTCGTCGCCTCGGCTGTCGTGCTCGCCATCCGCCGGGGCACGACCGGGCGCGAGCTCGCGGCGATGCGGGGAAGTGAGCTCGCGGCCAACGCCATCGGCATGAACCTGGCGAAGCTGAAGATCTCCGTGTTCGCCGTCGCCGCGGCACTTGCCGGTGTGGGCGGGGCTCTTTACGGCTCATTGCAGGGCACGGTCTCGCCCGACGACTTCAATTCCTTCCTGTCGCTCGTGTTCATGGTCGTCGTGGTGACAACCGGGGTGTACACGGTGGAAGGCGCCATCCAAGCAGGAATGGCCTACGTAGTCCTCTACCAGCTGCTCGACTATTTCCCCTCGCAATGGCGCAACCTCTTCCCGATCCTTTTCGGATTCGGGGCGATCACCTACGCGCTCCATCCCGAAGGCGTCGTGGAATGGCAGAAGCGGCGCCTGGTCGAGATCTTTCTCGCCTGGCGCAAGCGCCACACCGAGGCGGTCGCCTGAGATGGCGTTCCTCGAGGTTCGCGGGATAGTCAAGCGCTTCGGTGGGATCGTGGCGCTCGACGACGTCTCGATCGCGCTCGAGCAGGGCGAGGCGGTCGGACTCGTCGGCCCGAACGGCGCGGGGAAGACGACGCTTTTCGACTGCCTGAACGGCGTGCGCCGCGTCGACTCGGGAGAGATCAACTTCCTGGGGCGCAGGATCGAGGGCCTGCCGGTCTACAAGCGAGCTCGGCTCGGCATCGGGCGCACGTTTCAGCGGCTCGAGCTCTTCGCCGGCATGAGCGCACGCGAGCACTTGATGGTCGCAGAGCGGGTGCACCGGGGCGACGGCAGGCTCTGGAAGGACCTGATCGGCCGCGGACGGGCGCGAGAGCCGGTACCGCGGGTGGAGATGCTTCTTCACGAGCTCGGCCTCGAGAACGTGGCCGACGACCCGATCGAGTCGCTCAGCCAGGGTCATGGCCGGCGCGTAGAGCTCGGTCGCGCACTCGTCCAGGAGCCGCATCTGCTGTTGCTCGACGAGCCGTCCTCGGGACTCGACACCCGCGAGACGGTCGACTTCGCCACGATCCTGATCAAGCTGCGCGACCGCCGCGAGACCGCCATGCTTCTCGTCGAGCACGACATCGACCTGGTCCGGCGCGTGATCGAGCGCATCTACGTGCTCGACTTCGGCAAGCTCATCGCCTCGGGCCCGCTCGACGAGGTGTTCGCCGACAAGGCGGTGCGCCGGGCGTATCTCGGAGACGTCAAGTGACCGACGCCGACCCTTCGTCTTCCGTCCCGACCGGGTCCCCGGCCCAGGCGGTGCCCCCGGCCCAGGCGGTGCCCCCGGCCAAGGCGGTGCCCCCGATACTGGAGCTCCGTAACGTCTCGGCCGCGTACGGCCGTTTTCGGGCCTTGTTCGGTGTCTCGATGGCTGTCCCTGCCGGGTCGGTCACCGCCCTCGTGGGCCCGAACGGTGCCGGCAAGTCCACGATCGCGCGTGTCGCGACCGGGCTCGTCCCCTTGACGTCGGGCCGGATCTTCTTCTCCGGCGGAGACGTCACAGGGGTTGCGACCTGGAGGCTCGTGCGCCTCGGCGTGTCGCACACGCCCGAAGGGCGCTCGGTGTTCGCCACCTTGGATGTCGAGGACAACCTTCGCCTCACCTTCATGCGTGCCGTCGGCCGCAAGGGCACCGGGGAAGCGCTCGAAAGGGCTTTCGAGCGCTTTCCGACTCTCGCCCGCCACCGCCGGCAGCTCGCTGGGACGCTGTCTGGAGGCGAGCAACGGATGCTCGCGCTCGCCCGCGTCCTGGCCTTGCCGCCGAAGCTGCTCGTGGTCGACGAGCTCTCGCTCGGGCTTGCGCCACGCGTCGTCGACGACGTCTACAGGGCCTTGCGTGAGATCCGGGACGCAGGCACCTCGCTCCTAGTCATCGAGCAGCAGCTGCCACGGGCGCTGGAGCTGGCGGAGCAACTAGTGGTCCTGCGCAAGGGTCAGGTCGTCGAGGCCGGCCCCGTGGACAAGCTCGGAGACCTGACCCGAGAAATGCTGCCCGGTCCGGAGGCGAGTTCCTAGGCGGAGCAGGCGGCTGGCTCCTTCCCACCTGGGCTGCCGAGGCTGATCAGTCCGCAGATCGTCACCTTGGCCACGAGCCACTTGGCGTGCTGGTAGACGGCGAGACCCCCCGAAGCCGGAAGGAGCACCGAGTGCGTCGGGCTGAAGATCGAGTAGGTCACCGTGGCGCAAGGACTCGGGAGGATCTCGTTCTTGCAGGCAGCCCCATGTTCGATGGTCACCTTGCTCACCGTCGCGCCTGCGGCCTGCTTCGCGAGTGAGGTTCGCAGCATCGAGGTCATCACGGCCTTGAGCGTCGAGCCGTCCTGGATGACGGCGAGCTTGGGTGCCACGGTGGGGTTCGCAAGATCGAACAGCACGCTGTAGGCGTGCTTGATCGCGGCTGTCGAGGCCGCGACCGACGGCAGCGTCGTGGTCGTGGTGGTGGGCGGAGGAGTGCTCGATGAGCTACAGGCGGCGAGCCCCAGGGCGATTGTCAGGCCGGCACAGATCGCGAGGGCGCGCTGGGGCGATTGGTTGGTCGGCACGTGGCGAGTCTACGGCTGCCACCTGGTCTTTGTCTTTTCCAGCGATGACGTTCGGATCGCCACGGCCCGTCTCGCAGGTACGGAGATCGCCGGTACGCTGCGGTCCAGTGACCATCTCGACGAAACGGGGAGACGACGGCACCACAGGTCTCCTCTACGGCGGGCGGGCGAGGAAGGACTCCGCCCGCATCGAGACCGTTGGAGCCATCGACGAAGCGCAGGCCGCTTTCGGCCTGGCGCGGGCAGAGGTGAGCGGCACTTCGCTCGACGACGAGCTCGTGGCTCTCGAGCGCGGCCTTTGGGTCGTCATGGCCGAGGTCGCGACGCTGCCTCGTAATCGGCCCAAGCTCGTCGCTGGTGTGACACTCGTCACCACGGAGATGGTCAGCCGGCTGGAGCGCCGCGTGCACGAGCTCGAGGCCTCCTCAGAGACACCGTCCGAGTTCGTCGTGCCCGGTCAGAGCCGCACCAGTGCGGCGCTCGACCTCGCCCGCACGATTGTCCGACGTGCGGAGCGCAACGCCGTTGCCCTTGGGCTGGACGAGGGCTCGCGAGTAGTGCCGTACCTGAACCGCCTATCGGATCTGTGCTGGTTGATGGCCCGCTCGTCCGAGCAGGAACACCTGACCGCTCGCGTTGGACGAGTGCGAGCTCCCCGAGCAAAGGAATGATGGCTACATGAACCTCCCGTTGACGCTGAGAACCCAAGTATCCGACTCTGCGCCCGAGCACCCCGATGCTGTTGGTTGGGGCGCCCTGGAAGGGCTCGTGACGGCCAGGCCCGGCCTCGAGCTGGACCTCGCCTGGTGCGAGCAGAGGCGGTTCAAGGCCAAGCCCGGTGAGACGCTCATAGCACCCGGCGACGGCGGGCGGGTCGACGTGGTCCTCGGTCTCGGGGAGGCCGCGCAGTTCGGTACGGCAAAGTTGCGCCGAGCGGCAGGGGAGTTTGCCCGCTCGACGGGCGACGCAAAGACGGTCGCATTGGACCTCACCGGGATCACGAGCCTCGGTGTCGGAGCGGCCGAAGCCGTGCAGGCGGCGATCGAAGGGTTCTGGGGTGCTCGTTACCGCTTCACGCGCTATCACGTCGGCGATCCGGATCCCCTCGAGTCACTCACGATCATCGTCGCGGGCGACGACGTCTCGTCCGCCGAGCGCGGGCTCGAACGGGGCCGCGTGATCGCGGACGCGGTCTGGCTCGCACGGGACTTGGCCAATGAACCAGCCGGAGCGCTCACCCCCGTTCAGCTGGCCCAGGTGGCCTCCGAGGTGGCCAAGAGCGAAGGACTGGAGGCGACGATCCTTGACGAGGAGGGTATCGAGGAAGCTCGCCTCGGCGGCCTGCTCGGTGTTGCCGCCGGCTCGGCACAGCCGCCACGGCTCATCAAACTCGTGTACGAACCGCCTGCCGCTCAGGCCCGAAAGCGCCCTGACGGCAGCATCCCGACCGTCGCCCTGGTCGGCAAGGGCATCACCTTTGACTCCGGTGGTCTCACGTTAAAGACGCTCGACAACATGATGACGATGAAGACAGACAAGAGTGGTGCCGCCGATGTGATCGCGACGCTCGGCGCTTGCCGGGCACTGGGCGTCGGCATTCGAGTCGTCGGACTCGCCCCGGCAACCGAGAACATGCCGGGTGGAAAGGCCGTCAAGCCTGGCGACGTCCTCGAGATTCGCAACGGCAAGACCATCGAGGTCCTCAACACCGACTGCGAGGGCCGGCTGGTGCTCGCCGATGGCCTGTCACTTGCGGTCGAGGAGGGCCCAGACGCAATTGTCGACCTGGCGACGCTCACCGGTGCTTGCACGGTCGCCTTGGGATCTAAGATCGCCGGCCTCATGGGCAATGACGATCGACTGGTCTCCGCGCTCCAGGCAGCATCGGTGCGTGCCGGCGAAGCGACATGGCCGCTCCCGCTTCCTGAGGCCTACAGGCCCGACATCGACTCCGATGTCGCCGACATGAAGAACATGAGCAAGCGCGGGGCAGGCGCTCTCACCGCGGGACTCCTGCTCCAGGAATTCGTCGCCGATCGGCCGTGGGCCCACTTGGACATCGCCGGCCCGTCGCGTTCTGACGAGGACGCGGGCGAGTATTGCAAGGGCGCGACCGGTTTCGGCGTCCGCACGTTGCTCGAGTTTCTCATCGCGTACGAGCCCCTGAGTTCGCCCGCGGCCGGTGCCGCTGGTGGGAAGGTGATCCCATGACCGACCGCGACGAAACTGACGAGGGAATGCGGCCCGAAGAGGTCACCCAGGGCAATGAGGTGGAGCGGGCCGAAGAGCCCGCCGCGCCCGAAGAGCCCGCCGCGCCCGAAGAGCCGCCGCGGGCTGAAGAGCCTTCGCAGGCCGCGACAGCGGACGGCAGCGAAGATGTCCGCCAACCCGGAGAGCCGGGGCAACCCAGAGAGCCGGGGCAACCCGGAGAGCCGGGGCAACCCAGAGAGCCGGGGCAACCCAGAGAGCCGGGGCAACCCAGAGAGCCGGGGCAACCCAGAGAGCCGGGGCAACCCGGAGGGTCCGGGCGAGGCGCAAAGCCGAGGCAGACCGAAGCAGTGGCACAGACCGGAGAACCAAAGGGCGCCGTTACTTCCTCCGTCAGGAAGACGGTAACAAGGCGCGTGGCAGCAGGTTCCGCACCCCGCAAGGCCTCGGTGGCCCCCGTCACACGAAGGGCCGGCGAGGTCGCCGCACCGGCCGTCGTGCCGCCGGTTCGACCGACGACGCTCGCCATCGACGTTGGCGGCACCGGCCTCAAGGCTTCCGTGCTGGATGCGGCCGGCAAGCTCGTGGCGGACCGTGTCCGCGTGGTGACGCCCTACCCCTGCCCCCCGAAGGCACTCGTTGACGCACTGACTACCCTCATCGCCCCGCTGCCTTCCTTCGACCGTGTGTCGGTCGGCTTTCCCGGCGTCGTCCGCAAGGGGATCGTCCTGACAGCGCCGCATTTCGTGACTCGCACGGGGAAGCCGGGAGAACCGGTCGTCGGCAAGTTGCTGGCGGCATGGTCAGGTTTTGACCTCGCCGCTGCGTTAGCGGCGCGATTCGGTTGTCCAGTGCGCGTCGCCAATGACGCGGACCTCCAGGGGCTCGAGGTCGTGAGCGGCTCCGGACTCGAGTTCGTCGTCACGCTCGGCACCGGCGTCGGCACAGCGCTGTTCCTCGACGGGAGGCTGATGCCTCACCTCGAGCTGGCCCAGCATCCCTTCCGCAAGGACCAGACCTATGACGAGCAGCTCGGAGACGCGCCGCTTCGGCGAATCGGCGTCAAGAAGTGGCGCAAGCGCCTCGACGAGGCCATTGGCGACTTCCAGAGGTTGCTCAACTACGACCGGCTCTACATCGGAGGCGGTAACTCGCGGCTCCTCGCGGGCCACCTGGACCCGTCGGTGACCATCGTCGACAACATCGCGGGAATCCTCGGCGGGATCAAGCTCTGGGAGCTGCCGGAAAACTGAGTGATCGGCGGCTGGCGCCGGGATCAGAAGTGTGCGGTCAGAGCTGAGCCGGGGTCCGAGCTGAGCCGGGATCCGAGCTGAGCCGGGATCAGCCGATGCCGGCACACTGGGCGGCCAGCGCCGGTAGCAGATAGTGCAACGGGACGCGGCTCGACTCGCTCAAGGTGGCCTCGAGGGGCTGCCAGGTCGTGTCCTCACCTGCTGCTACCGCGACAAGCGGGAGGGCAATACGAATCTGGTCGAGCGCCTCGGCTTGCAGTCGCACCGCTTGGGCGGGGCCGACGGAGGAGGCTTCGTGGGCGGCTGCCAAGCCGCGTTCGATGTGGGAGCAGGCCCGGTTGACAAGAGCCTGGGAGTCTTGACCGGAGCAGCCTGCGACCCCGGCCCCGCAGGCAAGGGCGAGGATCAGACAGCCGCCGACCAGATGCCGCCGCGCCGATCTATTCGCCGAGCCAGATCGGGGCATTGTCGAGGAAAAAGCGGGTGACAGCGAGCGCCCTGTCGAACGTGTCGCAGAGCAGCTCCTCGCCTGCCAGCACACGCGCCAGGGACACCTGCTGTCTCGCGACAATGGTGAGACGTCGGACCGGGGCGTCGGTAACCGAACCGAACGAGTCGGTCGCCGAGATCTCGAGCGGAAGCTCGACGCCCCCGACGCCCGCCAGATCGATGGCGAGCCGAAGCAGGTCCGGCCCTTTCGGTAGTGGGGGGACACCCCAGTTGAAGGTGAGCGGGAAGAACCACTTGTCAGGGGGGTCCTCGTCTTCTGGCAGGGCGACAACGGCATCTTCGAAGTCGAGCAGCACTCGTGGCTCCACCTCGAGGGCGAGGTGGAGGTCGATCGGTCCGCCGCAGCCTTCCTCAGGGTGCAGGTCGACCTCCCAGAACTGGCGAAGGGAGTACGTCTCGACGAAGTGCCGCTCGTCGTGCACGTGAAACTTGTGGTCGACCGCATGATCCTTCAGCTCGGCCACATAACCCGCGACGTCGATGACGGCCATTCGGCCACCAAGCTTAGGCGAGCGACCGGCAGAGGGCGGCCACGCTACGGTTCGTGCTGTGGACGCGGCCGAGCTACTGCAGGTCCTCGGGGAAGCGGCAGACGGCGTTGCCGGTTCTCTGAGCGGGCTCGCCGACTGGGGGTTGGCGGGTACGCGTCCGGGCCAGTACCGGTCCGATCTCGTGGCGGACGCAGTTGCCGTCCGCGTCCTCTTAGCGGCCGGTCTCGCGGTCTTGAGCGAGGAGTCGGGTTTCAGCGCCGGGGCCTCGGGCAGGCCGCTGCTCGCCGTGCTCGACCCCGTCGACGGATCGACGAACGCTTCCCGGCGAATCCCGTGGTACGCCACCAGCATCTGTGTTCTCGACGAGGAAGGGCCTCTTGCCGCGTTGGTGGTCAATCAGGCGACCGGTGTCCGTTACGAGGCGGTGCGCGGTGGCGGCGCACGCCGTGACGGGGAACCGATCAAACCGTCGTGTGAGGAGTCCCTCGGGCGCTCGCTGATCGGGTTGTCGGGTTACCCGCCGCGATATCTCGGCTGGCGGCAGTACCGGGCGCTCGGAGCCGCCGCATTGGACCTGTGCGCGGTTGCCGACGGGACCTTGGACGGGTACATCGACTGCATGCGCGATGCGCACGGCGGCTGGGACTACCTGGGCGGTCTGCTCGTCTGTGCCGAGGCTGGTGCTCTGGTCGCCGACGGGGCCGGTCGAGAGCTCGTGGTGCGGGACCATTCGAGTCGGCGCACTCCGGTCGCTGCAGGCACCTCAGCCTTGCTCTCTGAGCTTCTGGCGTCCAGGGCCACGTGGCGCCTGTAGCCTCGATCCTGCGATGCCCGACAGCGAGACCGAGCCCTCTCAGACCGAGTCGCCCGCACCGGCGCCGACCTCGCAACTGTCACTCCTGCTCGAGGTTCAAGAGGATGACCTCGCCCTTGACCGCCTCGCCTATCGTCGCCGTGAGCTGGCAGAGCGCGCCGCTGTGTCGGCCCTCAGCGCCAAGCTCGCCGAGCTGTCCGCGCGGGCCACAGAAGCTCAGGAGCAGCGCGACAAGCTCGCCTCCCAGTTGCTGAGTCTCGATCAGCGTTCCGCGGCCGTCGGTGCCCGGGTGGCGACGATCGAGCAACGGTTGCGCTCCGGACGAGCCGGGTCTTACCGGGACGAGGAGACGATGGGCGAGGAGGCGTCGTCGCTGGCACGTCAGCGTCAGGAGATCGAGGACCAGGAGCTCGAGGTCATGGAGGCCCTCGAACCGCTGGACGAGGAGCTCGCCGTTCTCAAGGCGGGCGCCTCTGCGGCAGCCGAGGAGCTGGTTCTCGCCCGCGGGCAGCTCGAGATCGCGGAAGGCGCCATCGACGACGAAGTCGCGATCATCCGCGCCGCTCGCGACGAACGGGCCGCTCGCGTGGCACCCGAGCTCGCGGCCTCCTACGAGCGTCTCAGGGCCAAGCTCGGCGGCATCGGAGCCGCACACCTCGTTGGCGGAGCGTGCAGCGGTTGCCACCTGCATGTGCCCGCCGGCGAGCTGCACAGGCTGCGCCAAGCCGCCCCTGGCTCGGTCGTCTACTGCGACCAGTGCGGCCGGATACTCGTGCCGTGACAAGCGAACAGGCAGATCGCTAGCGACCGTGCTGCTCCTCGTCCGACACGGACAGAGCCAGGCCAATGCCGCCGGGCTCCTGCTGGGAAGGGCCGACTCCCCCTTGACGGAGCTCGGGCACCTGCAGGCAGAGGTGCTCGGCGAGGTGCTGGCGTCGCGCGCCACGGCTCCATGCCGGATCCTAACGAGCCCGCTTCAACGCGCCAGGCAGACCGCAGACGCGATCGCGGCCGCCTACTCCCGCGCCACGGCCCACGCGGCGGGGTCGGCGAGCACGACCGCACGAAGAGCCGTGCCCGAGGTGAGTGTCGACCGCCGTCTCGTGGAGCTCGACTATGGCGAGCTCGAGGGGATGGCGCCCTCAAAGCTCCCCCCAGGGCTTTGGGAGCATTGGTGCTCGGACGCCACCTGGCGACCGCCAGGCGGCGAGACCCTCTGGGAGGTAGCGGCCAGGGTGAGCGCGGCCTGCGAGGAGCTCGCCCCGGAGGCAGCCCAGGGCGAGGTCGTCATCGTGAGCCACGTGTCGCCGATCAAGGCGGCAGTCGCTTGGGCGTTGCATGCCGGTCCCGAGGTCTCCTGGCGACTGTCCCTGGGCGTCGCATCCATCACCCGGATCGCAACCGATGGCCCGAGGGGTCCGGCACTGGTCAGCTTCAACGAGACGGATCACCTAGCTCGTCTCGGGTGACGCAAGCTCACGTCCCCGTGCAAACGCGACCGTCCCCCGGGTTGGCCGGCCTTCAAGGCCGGTCCCGGGGGAGGATCCCACGTCGATCACCTTTGTGGGGGGTCGCGGGTGATCGGGGCTTTGTGACCAGGGCGCCGTGCGCCCATGAGGTCAGTGCTTGGTCGCTTCGACGTCGAGCACCCTGTCGTCTGAGGCGCCGAGGCCGACCTCGATCTTACGGCTCTTGGCCGATTCTGCGACCGGTACCGTGACGGTGAGGACGCCGTGCTCGTACTGAGCGCTGATCTTGTCAGGGTCCAGGCCGTCGCTGAGGAAAAGCCGGCGGGTGAAGGTCCCCTGAGGTCGCTCCGCAACGAGGACCTCCTCGTCCTCAGCAGGCGTCCAGGAACGCTCGGCCTTGATCGTCAGCACGTTCCTCTCGATGGTCAGATCGAGGGTCTTGGGGTCAATACCGGGCAGGTCGACACGGACGATGAATTTCTCGCCCTTGCGGTAGACGTCTAGCGGCACAGAGGCCCGGGCAGGCCACATCGGCTGTGTCAACCGATCGATCTCACGAAATGGATCGAAGCGCATCATCTTGTCTGTAACTCCTTCTTAAGCCTTATCACTTCTCTTGACAGTATAGCACTTAGATTTTCGATGTCCATGCACTCACCCTCGGCAGGAGCCGGCCGGGCCGGCTAGAGGTCTCGACGACGACCCGCGCATGCAGGCACGTGAGAGAATGAGCGCGGTGGTGGCGAGCCGGCCGGGTGGCCGCGGCCGGGGCGGTGTTTCGGCGCCGCAGCCGGCTGAGGAAGGTCGGGGCTCCACAGGGCAGGGTGCTGGCTAACGGCTAGTCGGGGCGACCCGCAGGACAGTGCCACAGAGAACAGACCGCCGATGGCGCGGCTCGCCGTGCACAGGCAAGGGTGAAAAGGTGCGGCAAGAGCGCACCAGCGGCCGAGGCGACCCGGTCGGCTTGGTAAACCCAACCCGGAGCAAGGCCAAAACGTGGGACGGGTGGCCCGCCCGATGTCCCCAGGTAGGCCGCTTAGATGGATGGCCACCCCGCCGGTACCGGCCTCGCCGGCCGGCGGACAGAACCCCGCCTATAGGCCGGCTCGCCACCACTACCAGCCGCGAGGCGCGCTAAAATGCCGTTTGGCCTGCGGTTTCGTCCTTGCCATTGGTCGCCGTTGGTGACCGAAAAACACCGCTGTAGTCCTCAGGGCTGAGGACTTTTGAGGACCTGACGAGCCCTTGGCTCAGCTCGCCTGTCACGTTCGCGCGGTTGACAGCCGCTATTTCTTCTGTAGCCTTGTCTTATGACGTTAGATAAAGCGCTCAGCAAGACCGCGGCGCCGAAGGGAGCCTCGCCGATCGAGTTCCGGCTCGATATCGCTTCGGGCGTGCCGACTTACCTGCAGCTCGTCCATCAGGTTGAGCACGCGCTCCGTCTCGACTACCTCAAGCCCGGCGATCAGCTTCCGAAGGTCCGAGACGTTGTTGCGGAACTAGTGATCAACCCCAACACCGTGCTGAAGGCCTACAAGGAGCTGGAGACGAAAGGCCTCGCGGTCGGGCGACCAGGCCAGGGAACGTTCATCGTGGCGACGCTCGGCCAGATGGCACTGCCCGAACTCACTGAACTCCGTCGCTCTCTCGTCTCGTGGGTTGCCTCTGCCGACGCGGCGGGACTCGACGAGGACGGAATCGCTGCGCTCGTCGCGAATGTGCTGCGGGATTTTCGTGAGCGTCGCGGGGGTGCGGCCGACCGGCGCGACGCCGCGAGAGGCGAGGCGGAGGGAGCGGCATGAACGTCATCGAAACCCACGCCCTCGGAAAGTCCTACGGCTCGACGAGAGCCTTGAATGACTGCACGTTGGCGATCCCCGACGGGCACGTCGTTGCGCTCGTCGGCCCGAACGGCGCCGGAAAGTCGACACTCTTGAACCTCGCGGTCGGACTGGCAGCGCCGACCTCTGGGGAGGTGGCGGTGCTCGGTGGACATCTCGCCGGCTCTCTGCCCGCGCTGGACGGGATCGCGTTCGTCGCCCAGGACACGCCGCTGTACAAGAACCTCTCGGCTGCTGACCTGCTGCATGTGACCCGCAACCTCAACCGCCGCTTCGACGAGGACTATGCCGAGCATCGTTTACGCGAGCTTTGCATCCCCTTGCAGCAGAAGGCGGGGAAGATGTCGGGCGGTCAACAGGCCCAGCTCGCGTTGACCCTCGCGCTGGCGCGCCGGCCACAGCTCCTTGTGCTCGACGAGCCGATGGCAATGCTCGATCCGCTTGCCCGGCACGACTTCATGGCGATGGTGATGATGGCGGTCGCGGACGATGGTGTCTCGGTCGTGCTCTCGTCCCACGTCCTCGCAGAGCTCGAGAGGATTGCCGACTATCTCGTGCTCCTCTCGCGCGGAAGCGTCCAGATGGTTGGCAAGGTCGACGACCTCCTCGCGACCCATCGCGTGCTCGTCGGCCTAGCTTCGGAGTCCGAGCGGCATGCGCACGAGTGGAGCGTCGTGCACGCGAGCCGCGCCGCGTCGCAGGCGCACATGCTCGTTCGTTGCGAGGGTACCTCCGATCCGGTGCCATCGGGATGGGAGGCTCACCCGGTCAGGCTCGAAGAGCTGACGCTTTCTTACCTGCGGGAGCCCGGCGCCGCTGCCCGGCCCGGCTCGCGGACGAGACGCCGAACGGTCTGAGGTGGCGAAGTGACCGCGCCGACCACGCTCATCACAGCCGCCGGCCCGGAGCAGGATGCGAGGCCGCGGCCACTTCCGTGGCGGCGGATGCTCTGGGTCACCTGGCGACAGCACCGCTCCGCGCTGACCGGCGTAGGTGCTCTGCTCGGCGCGCTGGCAGTGTGCTTTTTCATCGCCGGCCTGCAGCTGCACCACGCCTACGCCGCCGCAGTTTCGTGCCACCCAGCAAGCTCATTTGCCTGCGTTGATCTGGTCAGCAGTTTGAATGGCATGTACGGCTTTTTGGCGAACGGTTTCCTGCCACAAGTGGTGCCCGTGCTGATCGGGGCGTTCGTCGAAGCGCCGGTTCTGGCCCGCGAGCTCGAGACCGGCACCTACCGTTTCGCCTGGACCCAGGGCTTCGGGCGGTGGCGCTGGACGCTCTCCAAGCTCGTAGGGCTCGCGGTCGTCGTGGCGGCCGCGGCCGGTGCGATCAGCATCCTGTTGTCCTGGTACTACCAGCCTTACTTCAATTCCGGCAACCAGTTCCTCTCCCTTTCGGAGTGGACTCCACTCGGTCCCCCCTGTTCGACCTACGCGGGGTCAGCTTCGCCGCTTGGACCCTGGCCGCCTTCGCCATCGGGTGCCTGGCGGGCGTCCTCATCCGCCGGGTCGTCCCCGCGATTGCCACCACCCTGGCCGCGTACGCCGGGCTCGCTCTCGCGACCGGCGGCTTCCTGCGGCAGCATTACCTGACGCCGCTGGTCACCAGCAAGGCGAGCCTCTCCGGTTCCGCGTGGATCATCGGCCAGCACTGGACAAAAGGGGGCCGGCCGGTCAGCCAGTCCGTGATCGACCAGGTCCTCTTCAGGGCACCAGCATCCGTGGCCGCCAAAGGCGGGATTGCGAAGTCCTTCAACACGGTGCACTACCTCGCCCAGCGCGGGTACACGCAGTGGACCACCTACCAGCCGGCCAGCCGGTTTTGGCCATTCCAGTGGATCGAGGGTGGCTGGCTACTCGCGCTCTCTGTGTCGCTCGTGGCCGTGACGGTGTGGATGGTTCGCCGGCGCGCGGTCTGAACGCCGTGAGCCGAGCCCGCGTGAGTCGAAAACAGCTCGAGCGAGACGGAGGGCTGTCGATGATCGGGCGGTCCGGTCAGCCGCGAGACTCGTGGACGCGCCGCCCGACGGCGGTTCGTTCGGCGTACTCGCCGGTTGGGGTCACAGGGGCCGTACTCGGTGGCGGAGCGTCCCCCAGCTCCGAGATGCCTGCGACGAACGCCGTGAGATCGCGTTGGCTGGGCCGGTCCCTGCGCTCGTTGAGGCTCATCATCGGGGCTGGCGCGGTCGTGGTCATCTTGTTCACGACTCTGCACCGGGTGACCCGGAACACGCCATCGTTCCCAATGCCGAGCGACGCGATGCTTGCCGGCTTGAGCATGCCCGAGCGCATCGTGGCCTTCGCCGAGAGCCAGGTCGGCTACAGCACCGACCCCTCCAACTCCTACTGCAACAAGTTCAGCGCCAACTGGGATGCCGGCACCGCGGGCTGCCCAAGCGGTGAGACGGCAGAGGAGTGGTGCGCCGACTTCGCCGCCTGGGCCTGGCAAATGGCCGGAGCGCAATTCACCTACGGCTACGGCCCGGGAGAGATCAACGGCGGCGCTGTCAGCTTCTATGACTGGGCCGTCGCCAACGGCGAGTGGCATCCGGCGACGAGCGGTTACGTGGCTGCACCTGGCGACGTGGCGGTCTACGGCCTCTTGCTCGGCGCCGACCCGTCTGCCGCCCACGTGGCGGTTGTCATCGACGACGCGCCCGGCCGTTCGGGCCCAGACGTCGTGGACGGGGACGGGGACCAGACCGGTTTCTCCGTCGTCGAGACGGGGACCGACCAGGTACAGGTCACCGACAGCCAAGGTGACTTCACGCTCGCCGGCTACGTAAGCTCGCCTTAGGTCCCGCCAAGCAGCGTGCGGTCCTCAGTGGCGGGAAGGCTATGCGTCGAGCGAGTCACTGAGGCTCTTGCGCGCCCGGCCAGCACACCGTGGGTACAAGCCGGACCGTCGTCGCGACAGCGAACGGGATCGTCGTGGGCCGCCTGTGCAGGCGTTAGTGGTTGAGTGGGATGACCGAAACGCCCTCGCTGTTTGTGACGTATGCGGTACCGACCGCCGGGTCGACGCTGATCCAGCCCGGGTAGTCGCCCACCGTGGCTTCCGTTTGCGTGTTGTCGCAGCCGGTGTGGTTGGTGCCGTTGCACGTGTTTCCGTTGATCACGGTGACGCTGGTGTCTGAGACGCTAGTGGCGTAAACCCGGTTCGTCAGCTGGTCGACCGTGACCTGGTTGGCGCCGAAACCAACTGGAGCAGTGGCGGGGGTCTGGCCGCAGCCGGCGTGGTCTGAGCCGTTGCAGGTGGCGCCGTTGATCACCGCGATGGTGCCAGGGTGCTCGTCGTCGGCGATGTTCGACGTGTAGACCGTGTCGGTAGCCTCGTCGACCGCGATCCCGAAGGGGTCGGACCCTACCGGGGGGTGGGGGGCAAGCTTGACGGCGGCGGGGACCTGCCCGCAGCCGGCCCTGTCAACGGCATCACAAGTGGCGCCGTTGACCACGTACACGCTGTTGCCAAGATAGGGCGGGGGCTCGCTGGGCGCGGTGTTGAAGACATTTGCCGCGTAGACCGTGTTAGTCGCCGGGTTGATGGCCAGCTCGAGAAACGAGTTGTTGGGCGCGTGCCCCGAGCTGCCAACGGCGACGGTCGCGGGCGTCTGGTCACAGCCGCCCCTGTGGGTGGCGTCACAGGTGGCGCCGTTGAACATCGAGATGAGGTCGGGGCCGCTGTGGGTGATGGTGGCGACGTAGATGGTATTGGTGGCGCTGTTGACGGCGATGTCGTACGGGTTCCCGCCGGGGACTTTGAGCGTGGACATCGTGGCGCAGCCGGCCTGGTCGGTCGCGTTGCAGGTGCGGTCGTCGAACGCCGAGACAGTGCCGGCCGAGCCGGTGCCGTAGTTGGCCACGTACACGGTGTGCGTGGGTGCGTCGACGGCAACCGCCGAAGGGTGCTCGCCGACCGTGAGCGTTGGCGGTGCCTTGGTGCACCCGTCCGTCTGGAGGGCGTTGCATTTGCTGGTGTTGATCATCGCGACCGTGCCGTCGCCGGTCGGGACGTAGGTTGTCCCGACGCCAGGGTCGGCGTCGGCCGCCAGGGCTCCGGCCGGCGAGACCGCGACTTCGGGCGCAGGGTGCCGGCAGCCAGTCGTGGTCTGCGCGTTGCAGCGGGTCGCGTCGATCACCGAGACGTCGTTGTCGACCTCGTTGGCGGTGTAAAGCGTCTGGGTCTGGTCGTCGACGACGACCGACTCAGGATCCGCACCTGTGTGGATCTCGGGTGTGCTGAGCGTCGCGCAAGCCGCCAGATGGGTCCCGTTGCACTTGTCCGTGTCGACCACCATCAGGGAGTCGTCCTTCTGGTAGGCGACATAAACGCTGTGCAGCGGGGCGTCCACGGCGAGCCACAGGTCGTGATCGAAGCCAACGGGTGGGACTGGGGTGACGGTCCCAGGCGCGTCGTGCTTGCAGCCCGACAGGTCGCTGGCGTCACAGTCGGCGAGGTCAAACACCGAGACGGTGTTGTCGTAGTTGGCCGTGTACAAGGTGTCGTTGACGGTGTCGACCTCGGCGTCATTCGGTCCGGCCGGATCGCCGGGGAGGTGGCCGACGTCGCGGCAGCCGCTCTGGTCCGTCGCGTTGCAGGTGTTGGCGTCGAAAACCGTCCACCCGTTCAGCTTGCCGATCGTGGTCACGTAGACGGTGTGGGTGGCCTGGTTGACGTCGACGGCGTCGGGTGCTGCCCCGACGTTGACGGTCGGCGGCTGGGCGTGTGGACAGCCAGAGAGATCGGAGGCGTCGCAGGTCGCGCTGTCGATCATCGACACGGTCGTACTGTTGGCTGCTCCGTTGTCGTAGTTCGGGACGTAGACGGTGTGGTTCGCGTCGTCGGAGAAGATCCCGAGCGGTCCTAACCCGACGGGGACCTTCGCTGGCGTCTGGTCGCACCCCGCCGTGTTCGTGGCGTTGCAGGTTGCGCCGTCGAAGACCGATACGATGCCCGGTCCCTCGTGCTCTCCACTGCTCACGTACACGGTGTCGGTGCGCTCGTCGATCGCGATCCCGCTCGGCAGGTTCCCGACCTTGATCGTCGGCCACGGCCCCCTGCAGCGCGAAACGGCCTGCGCGTTGCAGTGGCGAGCGTCGATCACCGAAACCGTGTTCCCGCCGGCGTCGGGGCCGTTCGTGTTGTAGCCGTTGGCCACGTAGATCGTCTGTGTCGCGAGGTTCAGCGCGACCGCCCCAGGGCCGTTGCCGACCGGTGCCGAGGCGACCAGTGCCGACCTGGAGCCGATCGGGCCGTTGAGGGCTGCGGGCCTGCTCCGAGCCGGCGTGCCAGTTGCCGCGGCCCCGGTCGGGACCGTGCTCACACCCACCAGCAGCGCCAGACAGCTAAGTGCCGCCTCGACGAGGAACCTGAGGCTCCTCCCGGTCGTTGCGGGCAACGATGGCGCGACGCCGCGAGCCGAGACGATCTTGCGCGGCGCCCGTGTGGCAAATGTCCGCGTTAGCCCAGCCACCTGCGTGGCCGCAACCGGTGCTAGGGGGCTTTGGCCCATGACTCCCCTCCTTCTCTGCGGACCCCGACACGGTCCGGCGAAGGCGAAGATTGCCCTATCGATCTTGAAAGAACCTTGAAGGAACCTGAAAGCCCTGGTTAATTGCACCTAATGCAGTTCCTTGTGCTTGGCCCCCTCGATGTGGTGCAGGACGGGCGCTCCCTGCGCCTGGGTGGGCCGAAGCAGCGAGCCGTGCTGGCCATGCTCCTGTTGGAGGTCAACGGGCCCATCTCGAAAGACCGGCTGATTGACGGCGTCTGGGGCGACAGGACACCGCTGAATGCTCCTCAGATCCTTGACACGTACATATCCAGGCTGCGCCGACTCCTTGGTCCGGACCGCCTGGCCCGGCGCCCGGCTGGCTACGTATTGCGGGTCGAACCAGGTGAGCTCGACCTCAGTACCTTCGAAGGGATCGTTTCACAAGCCGAGGAGCTGCTACCTGAAGATCCCGCTGCCGCGGCGGGTACGCTCAGCCAGGCCCTCGGTCTGTGGCGGGGCGCCGCATTGGCCGACCTGCGCTCGGAGCCTTTTGCCACTGGCGTGGGCGACCGGCTGGACGAAAGGCGCCTGACCGCACTGGAGCGGCGTGCGGAGGCGGACCTGGCGGTCGGTCTCGGACCGGAGCTGGTCCCTGAACTTGAGCGCCTAACACGCGACCATCCCATGCGCGAGCGCCTGGTGGCCCACCTCATGTTGGCGCTATACCGTTCTGGCCGTCAGTCGGACGCTCTGGCCGCGATGCATTTATGCCGGCGCCATTTGGCCCAAGAGCTCGGGTTGGAACCGGGGCCGGAGCTGCGCCGGCTGGAGCAGCGCATCCTCGAACATGACGAAGCGTTGACCCCGGCTCCGCGTCCCCTTACTTCGCGAGCCTCAAGCCCTGCCACGTCGAGTGCCGAACGCCAATCGAACCATCGGACGTGGGCCTGGGCCGTCCCCGCCGCCGGCCTTGTGGCCGTGGCCCTGGTGGCGGCACTCCTGCCGACGTTGGGCCGAGGGGCCTCGCTGGCCGCGGCCACCGAGGCCAACGTGCTGGTTGCCATCAACACCCGCTCTGACCTCCCAGTCACCCACATGGAGCTCCCGGCCCCGCCTGGGGCGATCGCCGCCGCCGGCGGGTCCGTGTGGGTGGCCAGCCCCAGCGGCGGTGCCGTGCTCCAGGTCGACCAGGAAAAGGCCATGGTGGTTGACCGCATCCCGGTTGGTGGCCAGCCGGGCAGCCTGGTCAGCGGGGGAGGAGCCCTGTGGGTGGCCGGCACAATGGGCGCCACGGCGGAGAGGATCGACCCTGCCAGCAGCACCGTCACCTGGACCGCCGTCCTGGCCGAGACAGGCCCGGTGGCCATGGCTTACGGGGAGGGAGGCCTGTGGGTAGCTGACTCAACTGACCAAGCCCTGCTCGAACTTGACCCGCTGTCGGGCTCGGTGTTGGAGAGCTTTTCCCTCGATGTGCACCCCACTTCGCTCGCCTTGGCTGATGGGCTGGTGTGGGTGGCGGCCTATAACTCGGGGACCGTCGAAGGGGTCGACCCCCGGACCGGGCAGGTCGTAGGCACGGTCAACGTCGGCAACGGCCCGTCGGCGATTGCGTTTGACGATGGCGACTTGTGGGTCGCTAACAGCCTGGACAGCACGGTCTCGGTGGTGGGCCCGGCCACCTTTGCCGTGCTCAGCACGATCGCCGTGGGCAGCGGGCCGGCTGCCCTGGTGGCGGCCAACGGCTCACTATGGGTGGCCAACCAGTACTCGGGGACTGTCTCTCGCATCAGCCCGCAACGCTTGGCCGTCGTCGGCACCGTCGACGTCGGCGACAACCCGGTCGCACTGGCCTCAGAGAACGGGGCAGTTTGGGTGGCGGCGTCCGCGCCCGCCGGTGATGACAGAGGTGGGACTCTCGTCCTTGTCAGCACCCAGACTTATGGCAGCATCGACCCCGCCTTGTACTACGGGATGACCCCATTGAGTTTCCTGCGCCTGGAGTACGACACCTTGGTCACCTTCGAGCCCGCCCCAGGGCCGAACGGCCTCAGGCTTGTTCCTGACCTGGCGCTCCAGATCCCCGTCGCCAGCGACGGGGGCCGCACATACAGCTTCCGGCTCCGGACCGGGATCCGTTATTCCAACGGCGAGCTGGTGAAGGCCACCGATTTTCGGCGCGGGTTAGAGCGGCTTTTCGCACTTGGTTCTCCCGGGGCCAGCTTTTACAGCGGCCTTGTCGGCGCGCAGGCGTGCCTCACCGGCCCGCAGACCTGCGACCTGTCCCAGGGCGTGGTCACCGACGACCGGTCCGGCCTGGTCGTTTTTCATCTCACTGCCCCCGACCCCGACTTCCTCGACAAGCTGACTCCGCAGGCCTACGGTGCTCCTGTCCCGCCGAGCACACCCGACCACGACATGGGCCTGCGCCCGGTCCCCGGCACTGGCCCATACCGGGTCGCCAGCACCACACCGACAGAGGTGGTCTTCAAGCGGAACCCCTACTTCCAAGAGTGGTCCCACGCCGCCCAACCACAGGGTAACCCCGACGTGATCATCTGGCGTATCCTCCCCTCTGAGCAGGACGTGGTGAACGAGATCACCGAGGGAAAAGCCGACTGGACCTGGGACTCCATACCACCGCCCGAGCTGCATGCCCTCGAGGTCGAGGACCCCTCCGAGGTGCGCTCGGACCCATCTTTCATCGTAGAGTTCATCCCCCTCAACACCCGCGTGGCCCCCTTCAACAGCCCGTTGGCCCGAAGGGCGCTCAACTATGCCATCGACAGGCACAAGATCGCCGAGATGTACGGAGGCCCGACGGTGGCCACGCCCATTTGTCAGCCCCTTTTGCCCGGCCTGCTCGGCTACCAGCGCTACTGCCCGTACACCTTGCACCCCAGCCCTGACGGGGCCTGGACTGCACCGGACCTGGCGCTGGCCAAGAAGCTGGTCGACGAGTCTGGTACCAAGGGCGCCGTGGTGACCGTCTGGGGGATCCCCGACCAAGGATCGATCCCACCCCAGGAAGCCGGTTATGTCACCCAAGTGCTCCGCTCCCTGGGTTACCGGGCGCGCCTGCTCACGGTCTCGATGGCTTCGATCAGCCAGCCCAGGTGGGCGCAGTTCCAGATTTCGGTCTCCGGCGACTGGACCCCTGACTACCCAGCCCCCTCGTCCTATCTACCGCCGTTCTTCGCTTGCAACGGCAGTCACGGCAACGGTTATTACTGCAACCCGGCCATCGATCAGGAGATGACGAGGGCCACGCTGCTCGAACTGCAGGGCCCGGCCCAGGCGGGCCCCATGTGGGCCAGGGTCGACCACCAGCTCACCGACCAGGCGGAGTGGGTGGCGACCGTCGACCTCAATGAAGTCGACGTCATCTCCAAGCGGCTGCGCAACTACGAGTTCAACCCCGCTTGGGGGTTTGTCGCCGACCAGGCCGTTGTGAACTGACCACGATGGGTTTCTTTCTCGCCGTACTGCGACGCCGCTCGCCCACGACCCAGCTGGGGCGAGCACCTCGGTTGCACCCGGGATGTTGTTCGGCTCAACGTCGGCCACGGCTCTAACCGTGCTTAGGCGCTCCGTGGTGACGTCTTAGATCCGGTGTAAACGGCTCCGGGTGAGGCTCCATTGAAATGCTATGCGGCCGAGTCCACCGCGAGCTCGGCGTGGTCGGTCTCGATGGTTTCCTCGAACAGCTGACGACGCAGGTCGACCCGCATCCCGGTGAGCGTCGTACTTGACTGCCTGGCCGCGGGAATGACCGAGGGTCAGCTTCACGCCGAGTACCCATCGCTCCCCACAGGCGCTGTCGCCGCCGCCCTTGCCTACACGGCCCTTCTCGCTCGTGAGGAGCTACATCCACTCGAGCCGTCGCCGGGGTGAAGCTCAAGCTAGACGAGAATCTCCCAGAGGCAGCGAGGCTTGTCGCCGCCTCGCTGGGCCACGACGTCGACACCGCGATCGACGAAGGTCTCACGGGCGCCGGTGACCACGATGTCCTCGCCGCAGCGATGAGGGAGCAGCGCTTTGTCGTCACTGCTTCGAGCGTCCGGCGAGACAATGAACACTGGTACCATATGACGTACCAGTTGGAGAGGAGACGGCCATGGCGATAACCGCGAGCGAGGCGAGGAAGCACCTCTTCCCGTTGATCGAGCAGGTGAACGACGACCGCCAACCGGTCGAGATCACCTCGAAGCGGGGCGATGCCGTCCTCATGTCTCGAGCGGACTACGACGCGCTTCAAGAGACGGCGTACCTGCTCCGTGTTCCGGCCAATGCCCGTCGCCTGCTCGAGAGCCTCCGACAGTCGCTCGAGGGACAACGTGAAGAGCATGAGATCACATAGTGCGTCTCGTCTTCACTCCCCACGGCTGGGAGGACTACCTCTACTGGCAAGCGACGGATCGGACCACGGGCAAGCGGATCAATCGCCTACTTGAAGCGGTACACCGCGATCCGCTGACGGGGATCGGCAAGCCCGAGCAGTTGAAACATGTTCTGCAGGGCTGCTGGTCGCGGCGCATCGACGAGGAGCACCGCCTCGTGTACCTAGTCGACGGTGATGACGTCGTAATCCTCCAGGCCAGGTATCACTACGAGCACTGAAGATCTGGGCGGCGTCTACTGTTCCCCGACAACGTCCGGTTGAGAAAGCGCGGGAGTGCTCCCGACAAGCGGGTGGGGGGGCCTTCTCGCAATGCGAAAGGCGGGAACAAACGGCTACCAAGTCCGACTTGAAGCTTGAACCAACGTTCCCCAGCAGGTCTCACAGCCCCGGGGGACTGCGAGCACTTGCGCGCCGAGCTGGACGGAGGCATCCCGGTCAAACCAAAGGAACGCCCACCTGGCAGGTCATCTGTCGTGGCTAGGCCTGGACCGCCAGGCGCGGCGCGGCACCTGCGCAACTTGGCGTGGCTGCGCCGCGTCCGCGACCGGATCGACCGGGAGTACGCGCAGCCGCTCGACGTCGAGGCGCTCGCCCGTGGCGTGCACATGTCGGCCGGGCACCTAAGCCGCGAGTTCAAGCTCGCCTACGGCGAGTCGCCGTACAGCTACCTAATGACGCGGCGCGTCGAGCGCGCGATGGCGCTGCTACGCCGTGGCGACCTGAGCGTCACTGAGGTCTGTTTCGCTGTCGGCTGCTCGTCTCTCGGCACTTTCAGCACCCGCTTCACCGAGTTGGTCGGGACGTCGCCCAGCGCCTACCGGCGCCACGCGGCGCTCGGCACAGCGGGTATGCCGCCCTGCATGGAGAAACAGGTGACGAGACCCGTCAGGAATCGAGAAGCGCCGGTCACCGGGCAGCTCTTACCATGACAGCCATGGACCTGAGCATTCATACGACGCCTCTTCCCCATACGGACCCGGAGGCCTCCCTCGCCTTTTATCGCGACATCCTCGGTTTCGAGGTCCGCACCGACGTCGGGTCGGGCACGATGCGCTGGATCACCGTCGGGCCGGCAGGTCAGCAGGGCACCTCCATCCTGCTGGCGCCGCCGGCGCTCGACCCCGGCATCACCGACGACGAGCGTCGCATGATCGTCGAGATGATGGCCAAGGGCACCTACGGCTGGATCATGCTGGCCACCAAGGACCTCGATGGCACCTTTGAGCATGTGCAGGCCAGCGGTGCCGAGGTCGTCCAGGAACCGATCGAGCAGCCGTACGGGATCCGCGATTGCGCCTTCCGCGACCCCGCAGGCAACCTGGTCCGCATCCAGGAGCTCCGCTGAGCGCTCCGGCAAACGGGAAATGCCAACCCGGCTCAACCCCTATGGCGCCACGACCGTGCCCCCATCACCTCCGGTGCGTGGCGGTCGCGGACGGCACGACGCGCTCACGTAACGAAATAACCTGCCATGACCTCCCTTCACCTACCCCGACGGGTTCGCGTGGGAGGCCGCGTATATTCCTAACGAGGAAGGACTATGGCTAACGAGAACACGACCAAGAGGGCAACGAAGAAGGCGGACGGTGAGGCCGAGGTGCTCGCTGCGATCGCTTCGATGCCGGGGCCGGACCGCGTCATAGGCGAGCGGCTCCATGCCATCATCAAGGCCAACGCCCCAGCGCTGTCGCCGAGAACCTGGTACGGGATGCCCGCGTATGCCAAGGACGGCAAGGTCGTTTGCTTCTTCCGCAGCGCACAGAAGTTCAAAGAGAGGTACATGACCCTGGGCTTCAACGATGGGGCGAACCTAGATGAAGGCGCTATGTGGCCGATCTACTTCGCGCTGAAGGGGTTGACGGACGCGGAAGAGACAACTGTCGCAGCCCTCGTGAAGAAAGCAGTGAGCTGAGCAGGGATAGGAACGTCAGGGCGCGGGCGCTGGGAGCACACGCAGCGCGAAAAGCGCAAGAGCGACACGTTGGCTCGGCTCGCCTCAGCGCGTTCGCGGAGTAGTGCGGCGCGATCCGTAGGATGCGTCCCATGTCGGACGCCCCGCCCCGAGCCGAGCCGTTCACCCCGCAGACCGCCCCCGCGGCGCTCGAGGACCTCCGTGCGCGGTTGCGCGCGACTCGCTGGCCGGACACGCCCGAGGACGCCGGGTGGTCGCTCGGGACCGACCTCGCCTACCTCCGCGAGCTCGTCGCCTACTGGGCAGACGGGTTCGACTGGCCGGCGCAGGAGGCGGCGCTCGGCCGGCTCGCCCATTTCCGCGTCCCGCTCGGCGGCCTCGGGATCCACTTCGTGCACGCCCGGGCCGCCGCGCCGGCCGGGCCCGTCCTGCCACTGGTCCTCAGCCACGGCTGGCCGGACTCGTTCTGGCGTTACGCCAAGGTCGTCCCACTCCTCAGCGACCCCGGCGCGCACGGCGCCGACCCCGCCGACGCGTTCGACGTGGTCGTGCCCGATATGCCGGGCTACGGGTACTCCGACCGCCCCAGTGGCCCGCCCCTCGACGCCATCGCCGTCGCCGGTCTGTGGGCCGAGCTCATGGGCATCCTCGGCTACGCGCGGTTCGGCGCGGCGGGCGGGGACATGGGCAGTCACGTGAGCCGCTACCTCGGGCTCGACCACCCCGACCGGGTCGTGGCCGTCCATCGCACCGACGCGGGCCTGCCCGTCTTCACCGGCGACCCGGCGGATCTCGCGCCCGAAGAGCGCGCCTGGCTCGAGAGCGCCGCGGCCTGGGGCGCGACCGAGGGCGCCTACGCCGCCATGCACCGCACGAAGCCCCAGACCGCCGCCTTCTCTCTTACCGACTCGCCAGCCGGGCTCGCCGCGTGGATCGTCGAGAAGCTCCGGGCGTGGAGCGACTGCGACGGCGACGTCGAAAGGCGTTTCACGAAGGACGAGATCCTCACGAACGTCACGCTCTACTGGCTCACGGGGACGATCGGCTCGTCGATGCGCATGTACCGCGCGAACGCTGCGATCCCGCCCTCGCAGCACGCCCGCCGGGTCGAGGTGCCGTCCGGCTTCTCGCTCTTTTCCGGCGACATCGTCCGCCCGCCGCGGGCATGGCTCGAGCGGACGGCGAACGTCGTGCGCGTGACCGAGCCCGCCCGCGGCGGGCACTTCGCGCCGTTCGAGGAGCCCGAGCTCTACGCGGAAGAGCTGCGGGTGTTCTTCCGCCCCTACCGGGCTGCGGCGACGGGCTGAGGGCGCCGCCGCCCGGCTCGAGGTGCTGCTCAGCTCGAGGAGCCGTACTGAATCGGCACCTCGATCACCTGCGCGCGTCGCCATCTGTCTTGGCTTGCATCCAGGGTGTAGTCGGTCAGCATCGAACCTCTTGACACGAACGCATCGACGCGGCCCGGGAGGGGGAAGGCGACCGTTGCCGTACCGACTGGCACCGCCGGAAGCTGCCTCCAGGAACCGTTGAAAGCGGCCTGCGCCTCGACGCGTTCCGCAGTCCCGCTCGAAAGGGCGACGAAGACGCCGCCACCAGATGACGTCCCGGAGGAGAGCACCTGGGCGGATTGCGGCAAGACGAGCGCGCCGGAAACCGCCCACTCAGACAGGCCGGGCAGGAACCGCGCCGCGAACAGCGCCCTGAGCGGGCCCGTATTGGCGGCGATGACCGCGAAGACAGTCCCATTCGCAAACGTGAGGCGAACAACCTGCGTCGTCGCGTGTCTCACCGAGGCCGGAAGCCGAGGTGCGAAGGATCGCCAGCTTTGGCCGGCGTGCTCGAAAATCCCGACGCTTCCAGCTCGCGAACAGATCGCTCCGACGAGCGGTTCACCTCCAGACGTGAAGGAAACGGCGGTCAGCGTCGTCACTGCGCACCTGCGCCCGGGCGCCGAGGCGGCGAGCGACTTCTCCGAGACGAGCTCTTGCCAGTCCGACAGGTTCCCTGCGCTCCAGAGGATCGAGCTCGCCTGTCCCCCGACCAGCGCCAACATCTCGCCGGTCGCCGAGGCGGCGATGGCATCAGGGACGGCGGCGAGGGCCTGTCCCAGGACACCCGGTGCCCACGTCCTACCCCCGTCAGAGGTAACAGCCAGCGGCGAGAAGTGGTTCAGCTGGTTCGCTTGGAAACCCGTCACGAGCTGGGTGCCCCTGGCGGAGGTTGCGACGAGTCCGCCGTTGTCCGCGAAGCCGGATGGGGTGACGAGAGACCAGCGGGAAGCACCTCTCCGCAGGACGAAGAGCTGCCAGAAGGTGTTCGCGAGCTCGTCGAGATGACCCATCTTCACAACCGCCCAGCTCCCGTCGGGTGTTGCGAGCGATCCGTCGAGCGAGACTTGGACCACAGGTGAAGACGTCGGCTTGGTGGCGCCGGCTGAAGTGTTGCCAGCCGACGTGCAAGCCGCGACGAGAGCGCCGACGGCCCCGAGCGCCAGGACCCGCACGGCCCGCCCCCATGAGCTGCTCTCTCGTGCCACGAGACAGCTCATGACGTCGCCAGGAGGTCCCGCACCTCGCCGGCGACGAGCCCTGCGAAGGAGGATCTCATCGGAGCGGTCCCCGAACCGGGATCGGCCTGCAGGATCTCGCGCACTCGACCCTTCTTGTCGATTACGTACGCGATGTCGTTGTGAGCCACCATGGCCCCGGCGGGCTCGACGGCCACCTGAACTCCATAATCGTTCCAGACGCGTCCGAGGGCACTGCGCGATCCCGTGAGGAACAGCCAGTTCTTCACGCCCGCGAGCCCCTCGGTGCGGGTGAAGGCCAGCGTCGCCGCCACGGAGCGATAGATCGGGTTGGCGACGATGGCGATGAATTCGGTCCGGGCAGCAAGCCTGCCCAGCATCTGGTCGGCCTCGTCGAACTCCTGGGCGATGAGAGGGCAGTCCGTGGTGCAGACGGGATCGAGAAACGTCAGCACGATGACCTTGCCCCGCAAGCCTCCCAGGCTGACCGCCCGTCCTTGCTGGTCGATGAGTCGGAACGGCGAGGCCACGACGTTCGTGAACCCAGGGCTGCCGTTGATCGCCTCGGTTAGGAGGGGGTCCGCAACGGGGTTCGTCGAGGCGGCGACCATTGGGGCCGCTCCGAGCAGCACGACCCCCATCGCGCCGATCGCGGCCAGGCTGCGGAGCGCGTAGGCCGGCCTCGAGACGAGTCGCCCGGACCAGCCGAGCGAGCTCTCCGTGGGGCCGATCTCGGGGATCGTCTCGGGTACCTTGAGCGGGAGCCGTGTGATGGCGAGGTAGCCGGTGCCGAAGACGAGCAGCATCGGGATCATGCTGTTCGGGTCCGTGCCGACCCCGCCGAGGAAGCCGAGGTCCTCGATCAGCACCCAGTCGAAGAGGCACAGCAGAATGCCGGCCACGACAGCCCAGAAGACCACGCGGGGTCGGCCGATCAGGAAGGCGACGCCGATCGTCGCAAGTGTGGCGACGGCGAACAGGTTGACCGCCCAGCCGTGCGCGGCGTCGAAGGCCGCGAAGCTGGCCACCCAAGAAGAGAGAAAGCCCGGTTGGGTCGTCTGCACCATGGACTGCACCATTCCTGTGAGCGTGCCGGCGACGGCGTGCGGGTTGGGCTGGCCCTGCCAGAAACCGCGGCCAGGCCAGGCCTGGAGCACAGCCATGCCCACGAAGAAAAGGCCCATCACGGCGAGGATCCTCCGCCCAAGACGGGGTCCGGACCAGGAGCGCTCGGGCAGAGCGACGAGCGCGCCGGCGATGACGTAGAAGACGACGCCACCAGGGGCACCGAATAGCCAAGTCAGACCCGGGGCGAAGATCGAGCCGAAGGCCTCTCCGAAGACCCAGACGATCAGCCCCCAGACAACGCTCGCCGCTCCCGCGAGCCGCAGCCAGTTCCCGCGGGGCGCGACTAGCAGCCAGAGGCCGATGCCGAGCTGGATCCAGACCGCGGACGCGGCGGCCGGGACGGGGTGGTTGTTCCAGATCGTCGCCCCGAGGTTCACGAGACGAAGAACCCAAGAAGGCGATCCCGCGGCGGCCGGTTGGATGACGCCCGAGATCATCCCGAGCGGCATGGAGACCTGGGCCTGGAGGATCCCGTCGAAGATCCATATGCACCCGAAGCTGATCCGGAGGAGCCGGAGGCCCGCCGGTTCGGGAGAGCCCTGCTCGCCGGCCGGGACCGCGACCTGCCGTCCCCCCAGAGCTGTCGCCTGGCGCAGCTGCACGCGACGCAGCACGTTCCAGGCAACCGCGAGCAGGGCCAGGATCACGAGAACGACAAGTCCTTGGTGGACGAGAGCCGACTCGAAGGCCGCGATGACCGTCGAGTTGTTCGTCTGCAATGACCTGCCCATGCCCGGCATGGAGCTACCTCCCGCCGAGGGCCACGAGCAGGGCCGCGGGGACGAGGGCTGGGCTAACCAGCGTCATTTGTCCCGATCCGAGGACGATCGGGCTGGAGCTGTCGCCTGCCTCCATCTCGACGAGCCCACTCACGTCGAGGAGATGCCCTCGGCGCCCTTCAGGCTCGATGTCCACTTCTCTTCGATCCTGGCGTAGCGCCAGATGACGAGCGCAGCCGTCCAAGTCACGACGAACATCGCCACGATCACGAAGCCGGCCGCGTTGATGTTGAAGTTCTCCATGAAGTTCCAGAACGCGCCGTGGATGTGCAGCTCCATCGGGAGGAGGCCGAGAACTTCGATCGTGCCGATGAAAAAGCATATGGCCACAGAAAGTCCGGTGATGGCGAGGTTGTAATAGATCTTGCGGACGGGGTTGAAGAACGCCCATCCGTAGGCGACGTTCATGAAACAGCCGTCCGCGGTGTCCATGAGCGACATCCCCGCCGTGAACAGGATGGGGAGGCACATGATCGAGTACCAGGGGAGAGCCTTCGACGCGAGCAGTGCGGTGGTGGCGAGCAGGGCGACCTCGGTGGCAGTGTCGAATCCCATGCCGAACACGACCCCCACCGGGTACATCTGCCATTCCTTGGTGATCGCCTTCATCCACTTGCCGAAGAAGCGGAACATCAGGCCACGGTTGTTCAGTTGCCTCTCCAGCTCCTCTTCATCGTAGGTCCCGTTGCGCATCGCCCGGAAGACCTTGACGATCCCGGCCAGGATGACGACGTTCAAGAGCGCGATCAGGTAGAGGAACGAGGCAGAGACGATGGTGCCGAAGATGCCGCCGAATTGCTCCAAGCCGGAGCTGTTGTGCGAGACGGCGCCGTAGACGGCCTTCTCGGCGACAATGAGGCCGGCCCCGATCACGATGACGATGGTCGAATGTCCGAGCGAGAAGAAGTAGCCCACGCTGAGCGGACGCATCGAGCCGTCGACGCCCAGTCGCTCGTTCATGAGCTTGCGTGTGGTGTTGTCTATGGCCGAGATGTGGTCGGCATCGAAGGCGTGCCGAAGCCCCAAGGTGTAGGCAAGGATGCTCACCCCGATCCCCAGCCCCTTGTAGTGGCCGGGGACGACGAAGGCAATGAAGATGCCGAAGCCGAGGAAGTGGAGGAACGCGATTGAGGAGAACATCCACCTGGCCCGACGCCACTCGGCGGGATTGAGCGAGTTCTGCAGCTGCCTCAGCCGCCCGAGCTTGGGGGACGACTCGGTGATGGGCATTGGAAGGGTCCCCCGTTCACGTAGGCAACTCGCGCTCCGGCAATCTCAACATAGATGCGAGCTGGACGCAAGAGGTTACCGGAGGCATTTCGGCGAGTAACATACGCACGTGCGGTCTTTCGCAAAGTGGTCAGGCGCCTAGCCGTGCTCGAGCCCGAGAGTGTGGACCGCGTCGAACAGGCCCTCGAACTGCTGCGCACCCACGGCGGGCGTATCACGACGTCTCGGCGCCTGTTGCTTCGTTGCTTGTTCACCGACAGCGCCCATCACACGGCGGAGGACCTCGCCGCCGAGGTACAAGCTTTCGCGCCTGATGTGCACCTGTCGACCATCTATCGCAACCTCGAGGAGCTCGAGCGGCTCGGTGTCGTCGTCCACGCCCATCTCGGCCATGGCCCGGCGTCCTACCATCTCGCGTCCGAGAGCCACGGTCACCTCGTCTGCGAGTCCTGCGGGACGATCGTCGAGGCGCCCGAGGAGCTCTTCAGCGCCCTGGCGTTGGTGGCGGCGGACCAGTACGGCTTCACGATCGACCCCCGGCACTTCGCGGTGCTCGGGCACTGCGCAGACTGTGGCGTCACTCCAGCCGCCTTGCCAGAGGCCTGAGCGCTGGCAGGCGATGGGACTTGGCGATCAACGGGCCTTTCCAGTGTTGACCGTCCGAGAACCACTGGCCGGTTGGTCACGACGGCGGGCTACCTGTCGAACACCTCGGGGTTGACCGTGTTCGGCGGCCGGCCGCCGGCAAGCACCTGCGCCACGGCGGTGGTGGCCAACTGCGCCATCGCCAGACGGGTCGCGAACGACGCGCTGCCGATGTGGGGGAGCAGGACCGCCCGGGGAGCCGCGAGCAAGCGGGGGTGCACGGTCGGCTCGTGCTCGTAGACGTCAATGCCGGCTGCGAACAAAGCCCCCGACTCGAGCGCGGCGCCGAGTGCCTCCTCGTCAACCACCGGGCCCCGGGCCGTGTTGACGAGAACCGCCGTCGGCTTCATGAGAGCCAGCCTGCGGGCGTCGAGCAGATGGTGAGTCTCAGTCGTAAGCGGCACGTGCAGGCTCACCACGTCCGCCTCGCGCAACAGTTCGTCGAGGTCGTCGACGTAGCCGGGCAGACCGGTGGGCGCCAGATCGTGATGGATCACCCGCATCGAGAACCCCTCGGCCCGCTTGGCCACTGCCTGAGCCACGCGGCCGAAGCCGACCAGGCCGAGTGTCGCGCCGTGCACATCGCGGCCTAGGTAGCCGTCGAGCTCCCACTTCTTCCAACCACCCCGGCGTAGGTCACGCTCGGCATCCGAGAGCACTCTGCACGCCGACAGGATCAGGGCGAAGGCGAGGTCTGCGGTCGTGTCGGTCAGCACTCCGGGCGTGTTGCAGACAGCCACTCCGGCACCTGTGGCCGCTGCGACGTCGACGTTGTCGTAGCCGACCGAGACGGTCGCAATCACGGCAAGGCGCGGGGCGGCGGCGATCACCGCCTCGCCTATGCGGTCCGTGAGCTGGCAGACGATCGCATCGGCGTCTCGGGCCGACCCGATGATCTCGCTGGTCGTCATGGACCCTTCGGGCTTTGGCATGACGATCTCGTGATCGGCGAGGGGGATGAGGGCGACGTCGAACAGTCGCGAGGTCAAAAGGATGCAGGCCATGAGCCGGCAGTCTCACATGATCGGATCGGGGGGTCCAAACTCCGAGGTGAGTTCGCGAGTCTGCCCGCTACCAGTTCGGATTCGGCTCGTGGAGCCGAGTTCGACCGAGGAGGATCCGGGAGAGTTGTCACCTCCCGGCGATAGCCTGGCCCAGTGGCCGGCACCGGAGTGAAGCGGGCGCGAGAGACGCGACCTTCCGACGTCGAGGAGCTCCGCTTTGATTTTTCCGCGGGTGATGAGGAAGCCCGGGATCAGGTTGACTCCACACCACGCCAGGCGCCGCCGGCCCGGCCAACTGACGAGGCGGTCGAAGACCGCGAGCCGGCCGACGTCTCGGTCGTCGTGCCCAAGCTGGCGCCCAGCTTGTCGGTCGTTCCGGCCGGCGCGGGCCCGTCGTCCGGCGCGGGCCCGTCGCTTGGCGCGGCCGACCCGTCGTCCGGCGCGCTCTCGTCGCCCGGCGCGGCCTTGTCGCCCGGCGCGCTCGCCCCTCCAGGATCGGCCTCTGACGCCGCGTTGTCGGTCAGCGACTTCTACGCCTGCGTGCGCGGTGCACTCCGGGAGGCGTTTCCCGACGAGGTCTGGGTGACCGGGGAGATCTACAAGGTGAGCACGTCGCGCGGTCACCATTACCTCGAGCTTGCGGACTATCTCGACGGACCGCGGCAGGTTCTTGGCGCCCCGGCTGCGCCTCGCGGCACCCCGGCGGGACGCACTGCGACTGCCACGCTCGAGGTCGCCTGTTGGGCCCGCGACTGGCCTGTCGTCCAGTACGAGCTGGCCGCGGTCGGAGTCGAGCTCGTGCCCGGGCTCGTGGTACGGGTGCGCGGCAAGGTCTCTGTCTGGGAGGGTGGGAGCAAGCTGCGCTTTTCCATGACCGCGCTCGACGTGGAGGCGTTGGTCGGTGGGATCGCTGCGGCCCGGAGACGGCTGCTGGGCGCGCTCGCCGCCGAGGGCCTCCTCGAAGCCAACAGGCGCCTGCCGCTGGCGCTGGTGCCGTTGCGGATCGGGCTCGTCACGAGCCCCGGCTCGGAGGCCTACCGGGACTTCACGGGTCAGCTGGAGCGATCCGGCTACAACTTCGAGATCCGTTTCGAGCCGTCGATCGTCCAGGGACCCGATGCACCGGCACAGATCGCTGGTGCCTTGACAAGGTTGCAGGCTTTCGAGCCGCAGCTGGTGGTTGTGGTTCGCGGGGGAGGGGCCAAGGGCGATCTCGCTGCCTTCGACTCCGAGCAGGTCGCACGGGCGATCGCCGGGGCGCGCTTTCCCGTCTGGACGGGCGTCGGCCACACGGGCGACAGGTCGGTCGCCGACGAGGTCGCGCACCAAGCGCTCGTGACCCCGACCCAGTGCGGCGAGGCGCTCGTGGCCGTTGTCGACGCCTACTTGGAGGAGACCGAGCGGCGGGCAAGACGTCTCGCGCAGCGCGTCGAGGCTCGCCTGGACGAAGCGAGCCGGGAGCTCGCCACCGCCGGCGCCTCGATGCGCCGGGCCGCCGGTCACTCCATGGAGCGCTCGGCGCTCGAGCTTCGTGCCGCTAAGACGCGGATCGGTAACGCCGCGCTCGTGGCGATCGAGCGGAGCCGGGGCCGGCTGGTCAACCGCGCCCAGAGGCTGGCCGGTCCGTCGACCCAGCAGCTCGCCGGGCAGGCACAGCACGTCGCTCACCGGCGCGAACTGCTGCAGCTGCTCGACCCCAAGCACCAGCTCGAGCGGGGCTGGTCGCTCACACGCGACGAGGGCGGCAGGGTAGTTCGCTCTTCTGCCACCTTGCGGCGAGGCGAGAGGCTGGTCACGACATTCGCCGAGGGCAGCGCCGCGTCGATCGTCGAGGAGATCCGGCCACAGGCACCACCAGGGGCGCAAGCGGACGGCAACGGCGAGAGAGCAGGCGACGGAGGAACCTCATGAGCACATTCGATCCCGGCGAGATCCCCGTGCCTGTCTCCGAGCTCGGCTACGGCGAGGCGTCGGACGAGCTCGACGCGATCATCGCCGAGCTCGAGCGGGGCGTCATCGACGTAGACCTCCTCGAGGTCCGCCTGAGGCGTGCCGTCGAGATCGTCGAGGAGCTGGACCGTCGCATCCGCGGGACCCGGGAAAAGGTGAGCTCGCTGCTGCCGCGCCTCGATGTGGTGGGCCAGGACGCCGCCCGCGAGGACGAGGGCAGGTAGCAGTAGCGACCCGACTGAGATCCGTGCTGGTGGTCGGAGCAGGCCTGGCCGGTCTGCGGGCCTGCGAAGCCCTCCGCCAAGAAGGCTACGAGGGCCGCCTGCGGCTCGTCGGCAGTGAGGCACATCTGCCATATGACCGCCCGCCGCTCTCCAAGCAACTGCTCGCGGGCTCCTTCGACGTTGACCGGTGCACGTTGAAGGACTCGGGGGACCTCGAGGCGCTCGGGATCGAGCTCGAGCTCGGCTGTAGCGCAGAACGCCTGGACCTGGCGGGGCGCGCTGTGACCCTGAGCGACGGTCGCGCCCTGGCGTTCGACGGGCTCGTGATCGCGACCGGGGCGAGCGCCCGCCCGCTCCCGGGGATCACAGGGCGACCGGGCGTGCTGAGCCTTAGAACCCTTGAGGACGCGCTGGCCCTACGTGCCGTGATCTCTCGAAGCGGCGCCCGGCTGGTGATAGCAGGAGCGGGTTTCATCGGCCTCGAGGTTGCCGCCACGGCCCGCGGGCTCGGCGTCAGGGTGTGCATGGTCGAGCCCTGTGCAGTTCCCCTGGAGCGCGCGGTCGGGCCCCTCGTCGGCCGGGTGTGCGAGGCCATGCACAGGGGCCACGGCGTGGACCTCCGTCTCGGCACCACCATCGAAGGTGTGGAAACCGGCGCCCACAGTGGCTCGGGCGTGAGGTGCCGCCTGAGCGACGGCACGAGCGTCGAGGCTGACGCGCTGCTGGTGGCTGTCGGCGCGGCCCCGGCGATCTCTTGGCTCGAGGGATCTGGGCTCGAGGTCGGACGCGCCGGGCTCGTCTGCGACGCGTCGCTCACCGCCGCTCCGGGTGTTGTGGCGGCCGGCGATCTTGCCCGGTGGCCACATCCGCTGAGCGGGGAGTACCTGCGCATCGAGCACCGCACGAATGCCGCCGAGCAGGGCGAGCACGCGGCAAGGAGCCTCCTTGCCGGCGACGGGCCCCGGTCCGGTTTTGCTCCGCTGCCCTACTTCTGGTCGGATCAGTATGGGCACAAGATCCAAGTGATCGGCAGCCCGCAGCCGAGCGACGAGATCGTGGTGCGGGACGGGTCTTTCGAAGAGCTTCGTTTCGTTGCCCTCTATGGACGCGCCGGAGTTCTGAGCGGTGTCCTCGGGTTCAGTCGCCCCAGGTCCTTGATGGCCTACCAAGCCCTGCTCGGGCGCGGGGCCAGCTTCGCGGAAGCCCTTGCGATCACGCCGTCATGAGCCGGCGACGGGCCCCGGGCCACCGGGCGCGTCCCACCGGGCGGAGCCCGCGCACCACCTCCTCGACAAAGGCGCGTGTGGCGGCGTCCGGCTCGTGGTCGCCGTAAGCGGCGCGCTCCACAAGCGCCGTCACGGTCCGCAGCAGGGCCGTCGAGCTCGGGGCGGCTCGCCATCGGCCTACGACGGCGAGCCGGCAGGCATATTCGGAAAGGGTCTCGGCCGGGCTCCTCCTCACCCCGGCGGCAGCGCCGCGCCGTTCCAGCTGTGAAGCGACCTGCTCCGCCCAGAGCCTTGGGCGCAGCCGGCGGCGGCGCAGTCCGAAGGCGACGAGGGCGCCTAGCGCCATGGCGCCACCGGTGGCGCCGATGGGAGCCCACGGCAGCTCGGCGATGCTATGTCCGATGTCGGAGAGCAGCACAGCGCCGGGGTCCGGCGGGGCCAGGGGCACCTGTGCGGTCGGGTCGAAGCTTTGCCAACCGGCTCCAGGGAACCACACCTGCACCCAGGCGTGGGCATCCTTGGCCTGGATCTCGTAGAGATCGCTGAGGGGGTCGAAGGGTCCCGGCACGTAGCCGATCGCCTCGCGGGCGGGTATCTCGAGCGTGCGCAGCATGACCGCGAGCGCCGTGGAGATCTGCTCACAAAAGCCCACCCTGGTTCCGAAGAGAAACTGGTTGACGGCGTCCTGGCCGGCCAGCAGAGGCGGGATGTCGGTCGAGTAACGGAGATTGCGGCCCATCCACGCCTCGAGAGCCGTCACCTTGGCGTAGGTCGTCGTGGCCCGGGCCGCCGTCACGATCTGGCGGGCGAGCGCAGCCACCCGTGCATAGTGGCCCGGCGGAAGCTGGAGATCTGGAGCCAGAGCGGCGGAGACTTGCGAAGGCACGAGCGCAGGGAACTTGGCGAGGGTGCTGGGTGCAAGTTCGCTGTCGGCGGATACGACCGTGTAAACGGTGCCCGGGCTCATGGCGATCGTGGACCGCATCGAGCCGTCAGCCCCGACGATCAGCGAGTGCTCCGGGAAATAGACCTCGGTCGGATCGGAGGTCGCGAACAAGAGGTTCGCGATCGGCTCTGCCACGTAGAACGTCTGGACGTTGACCGTCCCGGAGAAAAACTGCTCGGTCGGGGGAGGGTTGTCGCCTGGTTGAGGCTGCATCTCGTCGAAAGAGCCCAAGGCCGAGCCCACCAGGAAGGGCGATCCGGTCTTGAGCTGCATGATCCTGGCCATCTGGGGCGAGCGCTTCCAGTTCTGGCCGTCCCAGGTGTCAAAGGTCATCCCGAGGAAGTAGCCGGGCCGGTCTGCCCGCACCCGCATGAGGACCTCGTTGCCGAGGGCGCCGCGGATGGCGGTGTCGAGCTCGCTCGCGAACCCCAGGTAACCGCCGACGCCGGTTCGCCCGGTCGCCTTGCCTGCCTGGGCAGGCTCGGTCGACTGGGCGCCGCTCCCGGTGATGCCGGCGGGATCTCGAAGGGGAAGGTACGAGGTGAGTGAGGCGGGCAATGTGATCGACTGAGATGCCCGGGGCGCCGGGAGAAAGACAAGGAGGATCGCCCCGGTCAAGACGACCGCGAGTCCGCTGAAAGCCAGAGAGCCCAGCGGGAGGGTACCGACGCCGCCCGTCATCGAGCGCCACGAGCAAGCGAGCGCGACGAGACAGGCCCCGAGCCAGAGCGCGACGTAGCCGAGGAACCCGATGGAGACCGCCTGGGCGGCACCGAGGCTGAGCAGCGCACCGGCGGCGGCGAGCGAGAAGAGCAGGTCGCGCCGCGCCGGCACGTCGAAGGAATGGATGAGCTGCACCCAGGTGAAAAGGCCGGCGAGTGGGACCTCGATCGAGCTCAGCTGGCCGGCACGGGCCGCGCCGAGGATCTGAAGGACGAACGAGGCGAAGATGCCGAGCACGGCGAGGGCGAGCAGGACCTTGACCCACTGCCAGGGCCTGGTCCGGGTCATGTAGGAGAACACCATGCCGGCGACGGTCCCGGCGCAGGCGAGCAGGCCGCTCTGGCTGGAGATCTCTCCCACGACCGCGCAGGAGAGGATGCCTGTCAGGACGGCGATCGCCGTCGCGACCCTGAAGGTGATGGAGTGCTCGGGAGCAAGCGGGGCGTTGGCCCGCCGGATCATCTCGACAAGGCCGGTCCTGGGCACGCCCGCCGCCCTAGAGCCCGTCGAGCGGAGCGACCGCTCGGGCGAGGCGGCGACCGGCTGAGAGACGGTCGGCCACAGCCCCGACGACCCTGCCGGTGATCTCGGTGGTCTCGAGCACGACGCTACGCCCGGCGCTCAACTGGGCCACGATCTCTCCCATCGCCTCCTCGGCGAGGCGGTCGGCGACTTCCAGGTCCCGGGGCAGGTCGGTGACGATGCGGATCGGGTCGTCGGTCCGGATCTCCGACTCACGAACCATGAGGTCACCTGTGTGGGCGCTCGCGCGCCAGTGCACGCGTCGCCGTCCGTCGCCGTGCTGGTAGGGGCGGACACCACGCAAGTCTCCCGTGAGCGCCGGACGCGGGGGCCTGCTTCCCTCCTCGAGGGCGTGCGCCTCTCGCGACGGCAGGGCGCGCTCACGAGCTTGCGGGGCGACATAGAGCGGCCGCGCCAGCTCGAGGACCTGGTCGCGCGACCACCAGAGCAGGCCGAACGGGGTGGCGGTGGCGAGCCGGATCGTGAGCGTCGAGACGACGCCACGGCGGGGCGGCACTACGACAAGGGGTGCGGGTATCCTCCGGGTCAGCAACACCGGCACTCCTCCCGTTGAACGCGGGGTACAGCGCATCGACCTGTTCCCGACGACGACGAGCTCGACCGCCGAGCCGGCTTCGGCATCGGTGGGGGACATCTCACAGACGACCGTCAGCCCGGGAGCCGCGAACGCCGGGGCGACGAGGCCCAACAGGAGCAGACCCGCGACAACCGCCCCCACGGTCTGCACCCAGCCGGAGCCGCTCGCATGTGCCACGCCCGCCCACACGAAGAGGAGGAGCGCGGTGCCCGCAACGGGTCCCAAGGCACGCTCGGGAAGCGCCAGGTGACGGACCTTGGCTTTCGCGGCCGCCGTTTCTCGCGCTTGCCCGGAAGCTTTGAGCCGCGGGCGCAAGCGCCGTCGCATCACGGCCTTGGTGAGGGAAGCCGTTCGAGGATCGCCTGCACTGTGGCGGTCCCGACATCGAAGGCGCCGACCGGAGCCGCATCTGTGACCAAGCGGTGCGCGAGCACGCTGGCGGCTACGGCCTTGACGTCGTCTGGGAGCACGAAGCTCCGCCCGGCGATGACGGCGTGGGCACGGGCTGCCGCGAGAAGGCCTATCGCCGCCCGCGGGCTCGCACCGAGCCGGACGAGGGGGTCGGCCCGGGTGGCTCGGACAACGGCAACCGCATAGCGGGCGACCGCGTTTGCCACCGGCAGGTCGGCGACCGCCCTTTGGGCGGCGGCCAGCCCGGCTGGCGTGCAGACGGGCGAGAGCGCGGCGAGCGATGGTTGCGCCCCGTGAGAGAGGGCGAGCCTTGTCTCGGTGCCCTCGTCGGGGTACCCGAGACGGGTGGCGAGAAGGAAGCGGTCCATCTGGCTCTCCACCAAGGGAAACGTGCCCGCCTGATCGATCGGGTTCTGGGTCGCCAGCACGAGGTGCGGCTCGGGCAACGGCCACGACTCCCCGTCGACGGTGACTTGTCGCTCCTCCATTGCCTCGAGCAAGGCTGCTTGGCTCCTCGGTGGCGTCCGGTTCAGCTCGTCGAAGAGGACAACGTGGGCGAAGACCGGGCCCGGGCGGAAGTCCCAGGTGTCAGAAGCGGCGGAGAAGACCGAGACTCCAGTGATGTCGGAAGGGAGAAGGTCCGGGTGGCCCTGAATTCGCGCGAGGCGGGTACCTATGGAGACGGCGACCGCCTTGGCGAGCATCGTCTTGCCGACGCCCGGAACGTCCTCGATCAAAAGGTGCCCGGCCGCGAGCACGGCCGTGGTCGCGGCGACGACCGCGCCGGGAGTACCGAGAACGACGGCGTTCAAGTTTGCCTGGAGGGAGGCCGCCAGCTCGAGGGCGTCGTCGAGCGACGGGCTCACGGTGGCGTCTCTCACGAGGTCGTCGGTTGTCACAGGCAACTCCTCACTCAGAGCGAGCGTACTGCCACTTAGAGTATCTGACATTCAGTCGGTCTCGGGAGACCTAGTGAGCTGTCGCACCGGCCAGAGCGACCACCACCGGGCCAGGCTAGGGCGCCCAGATGCCTCGGCAGGCCGGGCCTTTCTCACGCTCCGGCTCGGCCGGGCCCGGCGCTGGCTGGCGTGGGTTCCACGCTGTCGCGCGGGCGGCCGGGAAATTTCGCCTCGGAAGGGAATTTTCCTGTCAAGGCGAGGGCTTTCCCAGCCGAAGAATGGAGAAACGGCTAGCACGCCGCATCGGACAGAGTTGACCGAACGGGGGGCGAATCGTTGACAGTTTCGTTACGATCGTTCATAATCGAGATTTCGGACGGCGCACCCCCTGGCGTGTGGACGAGCGCTTCCGCCGGCCGATTCCCCCTGTAACCAGATCTTGGCGCGGCAAGTCGCCGCCGAAGATAGACCAGATGACGAAAGTGAATGGGATGAATGCGAGTTGGCGGCAACGAGCCGCATGCCGAGGGGTTGACCCAGACATCTTCTACCCGGTGTCCGATGACGACGCGCGCGCGGAAGAGGCAAAGGCCGTCTGCTCATGCTGCCCGGTCCGCCAGTCGTGCCTCGAGTACTCACTTTCCGCCCGCGAGCGTGAAGGCGTCTGGGGCGGGCTCACCGAGCGCGAGCGTCGCCGCATCATCCGTCAGCACCGCAAGTCCGCTTAGAGCCGCCGTCGTTCGCCCGCTCGGCTCTCTCCCGCCGGAGCCGACCGGGAGCCATTAGCCTCCAGGGGTGGACTTTGACCTGCCGGAAGAGCTGGCAGCGCTTCGCGACGTCGTGCGCAAGCTGGCCAGGGACAAGGTGCAGCCTCGGGCGCGTGAGATCGACGAGACAGGCGAGTACCCCGACGACATCTTTGCGGCGTTTCGTGACGCCGATCTTCTCGGGCTGTGCCTGCCGGTCGAGCACGGCGGCTCTGGAGCCGGGATCCTCGGTCTCACGCTCGCCGTCGAAGAGGTGGCGAAGTACTCGAGCACCTGTGCGCTCATGCTTCTGCTGACGCGCCTGCCCACCGGACCGATCATCATCGCAGGGTCCGAGTCGCAAAAGCAGAGGTACCTGCCGGGCATCGCCGCCGGGACGCATCGGGCCAGTTTCGCCCTCTCGGAGCCAGACGCCGGAAGTGACGTCGTGGGCATGCGGACTCGTGCCACAGCCGATCCGCAACATGACGGCGGCTTCGTGCTGAACGGCGTGAAGTGCTGGATCTCAGGGGTTTCCCAGGCGGACTGGTTCACGGTGTTCGCCAAGACCGGCGAAGCGACGAGCCGCCGTCACGACTCGATCACTGCGTTCGTCGTCGAGCGCGATTACGAGGGAGTCTCGATCGGCTCCACCGACGACAAGATGGGGGTGCGCGGCGTCGACACGGGTGAGCTCGTGCTCTCCGACGTCCGAGTGCCCGCCGAGAACGTCATCGGCGAGGTTGGCGGCTTCCGCCTTGCCATGCTCGGGCTGAACTCCATGCGCCCCATCGTCGCCGCCCGGGGCGTCGGCCTCGCCGAGGGGGCGCTCATGTACGCCGTCGAGTACGTCAAGCGCCGCCGTGCGTTCGCAGGCACCGTCGCCGACTTCCAGGGCATCCAGTGGGAGATCGCCAAGCTCGCAGTCGACATCGAGGCAGCGCGCCTTTTGACCTACCGTGCGGCTTGCTTGGCAGATCAGGGCCGCTTCACGCGGGAGTGGGCGCCGTATCTCTCGATGGCCAAGTACCACGCGACCGAGGTCGCGGTGAGAGCTTCCGGGTTGGCTGTGCAATTGCTAGGGGCGGCCGGCTACATGAAGGACCATCCGACCGAGCTCTGGTACCGGGACGCCCGCCAGCTCACGATCGTCGAGGGGACCTCCCAGGTCCAGCTCAACCTCATCGGCCGAGGTGTGCTCGATCGCCACCTCTGGTGGGACTGAGGCCGCGATGGCGGGTGGCCTCGAACTGATGGGCGGCTGGCCCGGGATCCTCGGGAAGATCCTGAGCGGCCAGGACCTGACGACAGAGGAGGCTTTCACGGCCCTGGGCGAAGTGCTCACGGGCGCCGCCACCCATGCCCAGATAGCCGCTTTCGTGGCCGGCCTTCGCGCCAAGGGTGAGTCCGTCGAGGAGATGACGGGCCTTGTGCGCGCCATGCGCGCCCACGCCGAGCGCCTCGAGGTCGGAGTCGAGGTCGTCGACACCTGCGGTACGGGCGGGGACCGGAGCGGAACGATCAACGTCTCGACCTTGAGCGCTCTCGTCGTCGCCGGCGCAGGGGCGGTCGTCTGCAAGCACGGGGGACGGGCATCGTCGTCGCTCGCGGGCTCGGCCGACGTGCTCGAGGCCCTCGGCGTGGTCATCGAGCTCGGACCCGACGGCGTACGGCGGTGCATAGACGAGGCCGGGATCGGCTTTTGCTTCGCGCCGCGGTTCCATCCCGCCATGCGCTTTGCGGCGCCGGTACGCCGGGAGCTCGGCGTTGTCACGGTCTTCAACTTCATCGGCCCGCTCGTGAACCCGGCCGGGGCGACGCGCCAGCTCGTCGGTGTCTCCGACCCGGTGATGGCCATCAAGATGCTGCACGTCCTCGAGACCTTCGGTTCGGTTCACGCCATGGTGGTGTTCGGGCACGACGGCCTCGACGAGCTGTCGACCACGGCACCTTCGACTCTCATCGAGTCGGTGCGGGAGCCGGACGGGACCTGCCGCCGCCGTCGCGTGCAGATCGAGCCGGCCTCGCTCGGGCTAAAGCGCGCCACCTTGCGTGATCTGAGAGGCGGGGACGCGGCGCGCAACGCCGAGTTGGGGCTGAGAGTGCTCGATGGTGAGCGCGGTCCGATGCGTGACCTGGTGTGCCTGAACGCTGCCGCGGCGCTCATCGTCGCCGGCCTTGCCGACGATCTCACCGATGGCTTCGAGATCGCGAGCGCGGCCATCGACGACGGGAACGCCCGCAGCTCTCTCGAGCGGCTTGTGGCAGTCTCACGGGCGGCCGCCGAGGCATCCGGCTGATCGCCTCTCAGCAGCAGCGTCGGCCGAGGCCGGGCGCGCCGGCGGCGCTGTGCCTGGTGTTCGCGGCGCGGGAGCACCCCTCAGCAGGGCTTGGGGTTCCAGGGCTCGGGCAGGTCCTCGGGGTTGTCGAAGACCACGTTGGCGGGGGTGGTCGTCGTGGTCACGTTCTCGGCACCCGTCAGGCTTGCCGAGCCGGTCGTCGCCGTGCCCCAGGCCTTCGTCGCGGCCGTGGTACGCGCGCTCGTGCTCGGCGAGCCGAAGGCGAGGAAGCTCGAGATCATCTGCTGAGCGTAGGGTTGGGCGGCCAACAGCACGTCGTTGCCGTCGATGGTGGTGCCCGTGGTCGGCAGGACCGCGGTCGCGAGGCTGGACGAGGCCACGCCTCGGAACCGGAGGCCGAGCGAGATCATCTCCCCGGTCTTGAACCCCGAGTCGACCTGCAAGTCGTTCGCCGTCGCCTGCAGGAAGCTGAACATGGCGGGGATGTTCGGGAACTCGCTGTCTGCTTTTCTGAGAAGGGCGTGGAAGAACGCCTGCTGGCGCTGGATCCTGCTCCAGTCGCTCATGCCGTCGTAGTTCCAGGTCCCGTCCTTGAAGTAGTAGAGGTGCCGGCTGCGCACCAGCGCCAAAGCGGTCGTCCCGTTCACGGCCTGGCATCCCGTCGTGCTCACGTTCAGGCCGGAGTACGGGTCACGAACCGGGTCGGGGAAGTCGAGGGAGATGCCGCCGAGGGCGTTCACCATGCCCTCGAAGCCTGGGAAGTTCGCCACCATGACATGGTTGATGGGGATGCCGAAATTCCGTTCGATCGTCTCGACGAGAAGGCCCGAGCCGCTGTTGAAGGCGGCATTGATACGGTTCTCGCCGCCGGTACCCGGGATCGGGACGTAGGTGTCGCGCGGTATCGAGAGCATCTCGATCTGGCGCGTCTTCGGGACGAGGCGCACGACGATGATCACGTCCGACCGCTGCCCGGTCACGCTCGAGGAGCTTCCGAAGTTCGAGGCGTCCCCGGTCGAGTCGACGAACTGGCGCGAATCGGAACCCACGAGAAGGACGTCGATCGGCGCGCCGGAGCTCTCGGGCGTGATTCCCGGGACCGCAACGCGCTTTATCGAGCCCAGCACGGAGTTGACGTAGAACCAGCTTCCGACGCCCCCGAGCACCGCCAGGACCACCAGGATCGAGATCCCGATGAGCACTCGCTTCGGCCAGCGGCGGCCTCTGCCGGCGTGATGAACCGACCGGCGACGCGCACGTGAGCTGGTCCCGAAATCCGTTGCCACGTAAGAAGAGGATACCTACCGTTCACCTGAATTCCCGGTCACTCCAGGTCCGGGCTGCGCCTCGGAGGGCGGGATCCAGGGTCGGGCCCGAGCTCGCTCGGACTCGCGCACTGGGAGCGGAGGGCCGTAGGATCCTGACCTCACGGGGGGCTCGACCGGTTCGGCGTCGTCCTTCGGGCGGGCGGGCACGAGCCCTTCGGACTCCTCGTCGTCTGCCGGGGCCGGCGCGGGCTCAGGTGCAGGGGGCTTTGGTGCAGGAGCCGGCTGGCTCATGTCCGGCGGGCGGAGGGTCATGAGCATGCCCAGGCCGACCACGCCCCCGAGCGAGGCAAGCTTGCCGAGCTGGTCCGCTCCCGTCGTGCCGTAGGTGAGCGTGACGTGATGCGCTGTCGGCACGACTGCCATCAGGTTGGGCGAGACCTCGTACGGCCCTAGGGCGCCTGTGGCATGCCAGTTCGGGAAGTAGGGGACCTTGACGAGCACGGGGGCGCCGAGGCGCCCGACGTCGAAGCTGACGGTCGAGCTCGTCTCCCTCGCGCCCGTCACCGTAGTGGGTGTGACGGGGATCCCCTGCGCCGGGGGCACGATGGTCCCGATCTGAGCCCTGGGCCAGTTCGGCGGCCCGTTCAGCGCGAGCTCGACCGGCCAGTAGCTCTCGTCCTCCCACCAGGTGAGGTTGGTGTTGAGCCACTGCTGGGCGGAACCGCCCGATTCCACGACCGGGAGGTGGTCGAGCGGCGTCACGAGCTGTGTGCCCTTGATGAGATAGAGGTCCCAGACAGGATTGGCCACGGTCACGTTGTTGATGGCGCCGGGGAAACCCTGCGCCGACGCGATCTTGACCAGACCCGGGACGGACTCGGCCGCATTCTCGACCTGTGGGGAGTCCGCCATGAAGTAGCGCACGTCCTCGAATTGCAGATGCCGGATCCCGTCCGCCAGGTTGAAGGGAGGATAGGTCAGGAACGAGACCGGGTTCGACGACTCGCCCGGGAGCGAGTACTCAGCCTGGTCGAGAAAGTGAAACGGGGTTGTCGTCGATGACTCGTACAGAACCCCGTCGATCGTGTCCATGCACCCGTCGGTCCAGTAAGGCAGTGCCATTGTCGCCTCGGTCGAGCCGAACGGGTCGGTTGTCTCGGTGATGTACTCGTACTGCAGGCGCCCGCATCCATAGGTTCGGCCCGCTCTGTCGAGCATGCGCACGATCCCCTCGTAGATCGGCCAGCCGGACTTTCCCTGGAAGCCGGTGTAGTTCCAGGAGACCCAACCGGACACCTCGAGCTGAGTGCTGGAGGGCTGGAAGCCCGGTATCGCGATCCCCCCGACGACGAAGGCTCCGATCATGGCGGCGAAGCTGCTGACGATGATCGCCACCGGTGCCTGCCAGACGTCGAGCTGCAGCCAGCGGCCGCCCAGGCGGAAGATCTCTCCAATGCCGTAGGCGGCGAGAAGCGCTGTGAAGAGGAAGTAGAACGGCAGCCAACGTCCGTTGTACACGAAGCCGGCCGGCAGCCACTGGAACCCGGCGACTGCCGCCACGGTCGCAACGGCTAGCACGATGGGCGTCCTGTCACGACGGATCACCGCTGAGACAGTGCCGAGCCCAGCAGGGACAACCATCCAGAGCCAGCTGTCCACAGAGGAGCTCTGGGGGAATATGTTGGACCAGACCCCCGTCACCCTCGTGTAACCCATAGAGGAGCTGAAGGGCAGGTCGGCCGCGAAAGGCACGAGCCAGAAGGCCGCTAGCAGGCCGCCTACGACTCCGACGGGTACGAGAACCCGCCAGGCGTTCTTGTTCCAGTGGCCCAGTGTGAGGGCGACGGCGACTGCGGCATAACCGAGCGCCGGGACGACGTGGCACAGCAGCGTCACCCCGTACAGGGCGGCGGCCAGCCAGCGGAGCCGGCCCGTGCGCAGCGCGTAGGCGAACACCCCGAGGAAGAGCAGCCCGCTTGTCATCGCGAGGGAGAACGAGAACTCGCCCGCGAGAGTCGAGAGGATGTTGCCGCCCTCGATGGTGTAGGAGGTGTTGAACAGGAACGGCAACGTGGCCAGGGCCATGAGGGCAGGCACGGGCCTCTTGAAGTCCGCGAGCCGCCCGAAGGCCCAGGCCGACACCGGCAAGGCGACCAGGCCCAGGACCGTGACCAGCTTGAAGGCGACCGCATAGGGGAACACGACGTTGAGAGCCGCGACGAACAAGGCCGGCAAGGGGAAGTAGAAGACGTACAGCGGGAAGCCCTCGAACCATTGGGGGTCCCAGCCCGTTATGCGCCCTTGGGGCAAGAGGTCGTGGATGAGGAAGTACGGCGTCACCACGTGACCGGCGTTGTCGCCGCCAACGTCCATGGCTGAGTTGAAGAGGAGGTCGGGCCTCAGCTGCCAGATGACGAAGGCCGTCGCCCCGGCCACCGCGAGGAACCCGAGGCCCTTCGTGATCGCCTCGCCGGGCGACGGGCGGGGCTTCTCACCGATGGCCTGCACGGCGGCAATCTATCCGCAGGCGCCGCCGCAGTGAATTCACCCCCGGCGGCTGGCCTTCCGGCCGAGCGGGCCCTCGGCATGCAGGCCGGACGCCGCCGACGGTCGCACGATGGTAGCCTCGCCTCTTCGAGGGGCCGTTGGCGCAGCCTGGTAGCGCGCTTGCATGACACGCAAGAGGTCACAAGTTCAAGTCTTGTACGGCCCACC
>JBKQMT010000036.1:0-10819 GCA_052146595.1 Acidimicrobiales bacterium | reverse complement strand
GCGCCGCTTACGACCGCGACACGGTCAGTGAGATCAAATAGCGCGTCCACGATTCACCTCCAAAGAGAGTTCGCCGGCCGTCGGTCCTCGACGGGATCGGCATGACGAAACAGCTATCCAGGGCACTCGGCCACGCCGAGCGTGAAGTTCCGTCGCCACGCTCGCACCTCGCGCCGTACCAGGACGTCAAGTCGCGATGCGGAAGAGGAAGAGCCTTGGCGAGGTCTCAACTGTTCGAGTACCTCCTGACGGCATCCCAGTTCCAATCGATTCCCAACCCTGGGCGATCCGGTACCTGCGCGTAGCCAGCTCGCAGCTCGAGCTGGCTGTTGAGAAGCTCGTGCAGTCCGTCCAGCCCGGAGGCAGGGTCCATGTACTCGAAGCCGCCGGGGTGCAGGTTGGTCAGCGCCGCCCCAAAATGAATATGGATGGCGGGGTGGACGTGGGCGGAGACCTCTAGACCGCGGGCGGAGGCAAGCGCCGTCGCAGCCATGAACTCCCGCACGCCACCGACAACGGTTGCATCGCAGCGCACGACGTCGACGGCGCCGGACTCGATGAGGTCGTGGAAGGCGCGGTGCCCACCGAGGCTCTCTCCCAGCCCGATGAGCAGTCCGGTTCTTCGTCGCAGGTCCGCTACCAGCGAGGAGAGACTTTCGGAGAAGGGGTCTTCGACATACGAGAGATCGAAAGGCTCGAGCAGGCGCAGCCGCCGGAGGGCGTCCTCGAGGCTCGAGAAGGACCGGAAGGCATCGACGACGACCGTGCACCGATCGCCAACGACTTCGCGCACGGCGGTGAGCCTTCGAACGTCAACGGCCGGATCGTCTGCGCCAATCGTGATCTTGACCGCCTTGCACCCGAGTGCCATGAAGCCGGCCATCTCCTCCTGCAGAACTGTCACGTCTTCTGGCGTGCCCCGCACATAGCCGCCGACCGCACAGACAGGCACCTCGTTCCTCAGCTTGCCCAGCAGGTCGGCGACCGGGACCCCGAGACGCTTTCCCAGCATGTCCCAGAGTGCCAAGTCGACGGCGCTTGCGGCCACCGAGAACAGTCCCCGCTCGGAGTATTGCCAATGGGAAGCCGACAGGTTGCGACGTATCAGCTCGGGCATTGATGGATCCGCGCCGAGGAGCAACGGCGCGAATGCCTCCTCGACGATCTGGGTGACGGGAAGCCCGCGTCCGAAGGCGTAGGCGACACCCTCGAGGCCGCTCGCCGTCCGGAGGCGGACCAGGTCGTATTGCCGGCTCGTAACCGTTGCGTGACCTACCAGCAGCGGCGTCGGCAATGGCACCGAGCAGGAGAAGCACGTGACCTCTTGGATCGGGTCGTAGCCGACGTGGGCCGGACGTTCCGACGTGTCGATCACCGTGGCGTCTCCGGGGAGACCGAGATGCCTAGCTGGCGGGATCTGTCGGCGACAGCGTCGGCGCCCGCCAGCGTCCCAGCGCGAAGGCGCGACTCCACGGGAAAGATTTCGGAATCACCTACGCTCCCCACTAGACCTCCTGAGCCAACGGGTCGGACCTCACCTCAGCGATCTCCGCCGCTTCCGCGTGGCCGGACCCACCGGAACCAACGATCCCAAGCATGGCATATTATCCATGGCCGGGCTCCTGAACTTGATCACCGATCCTTATGCTTGACCCCACCTATGGCACCTGAGAGCAATTTGCAGAGCTCCACTCTCTTGTCGGCGCAGACCGTCGGCGGTTACCTCATTTCGCGCGGGGTCTTCGACACGGCCGCTGAGATCGAGGCGCGCGAGCTCGGCGGTGGCGTGTCGAACGTTGTACTGGCGGCGCGGCAGAGGGAGGCGAGAGTCGTCGTGAAGCAGGCGCTGGAAAGGCTACGCGTTCCTGACGAGTGGCTCGCCGGCAAAGAGCGCGCCGTCACAGAGGGCGAGGCTCTTCGTGTCGTGGGGCAGATCTCCGCCGGCTCGGTTCCGGAGGTGCGCGACATCGATCACGAGGCGTGTGTGCTGACGATTTCCGAGGCTCCCGCCGGCTGGAAGAACTGGAAGGAACAGTTGCTCTCCGGCAGCGCCGACCCGCGCGTTGCGGCGCGCCTCGGAGAATTGCTTGGCACCTGGCATAGCGTGACGTTCGAGGACCGAGACCTGGCGCGGGCGTTCGCAAGCTCGCAAGCTTTCGACGAGCTGCGGATCGACCCCTATTACCGGACAGTCGCAAGGCGCAGGCCCGAGTTGAGTGCTGCCATCGACAGGTTGGTTCAACGAATGCAGGCGACGCGTCTTTGCCTTGTCCACGGCGATTACTCGCCGAAGAACGTCCTTGTCGGAGACGGGCTCTGGGTGATCGACTTCGAGGTAGCGCACTATGGCGACCCAGCTTTCGACCTCGCTTTCATGCTCAGTCATCTCCTGCTGAAAAGTCTGCATGTCCCGCAGGCGTCCTCTGACCTCGAGCTCTGCGTCGAGGAGTTCTGGGGAGCGTACGAGCGCTCGGCCAGGTCCCCCCTTCCGGATGCTCGCTACGTGCTGGGTCATGTCGGCTGTCTCATGGTTGCGCGAGTGGACGGCAAGTCGCCTGTCGAATACCTCCCTGAGTCGGAACGCGAGGTTGCCAGGCGAATCGGCTCCGAGATCTTGCTTGAACCCGGCAACATTGGCGAGGCGCTTGCGCTCGTCAGGGACCCGGCGGGCGGCACGCGATGAATTCGTCCTTCTCGCCTCTTCGCTCCGGCGCGGCGATCACCCAAGTGTTCGCCCGCGAGATACTCGACTCGCGTGGGCGCCCGACCATCGAAGTCGACGTCATCCTCTCGGACGGCACCGCCGGGCGCGCGAGCGTCCCCTCCGGCGCCTCGACGGGGAGCCACGAGGCACACGAGCTGCGTGACGGAGATCCGACCCGCTTCGGCGGCCTTGGCGTGCGCCGGGCACTGGTCAGCGTCACCGAGACGATCGCCCCCGTTGTCAGAGGACGGGACCCCTTCGATCAGGCAGGGCTCGACGCGGTGCTCGTAGAGCTAGATGGCACGTACGACAGGTCGCGGCTGGGCGCGAACGCGATGCTCGGCGTCTCGATGGCCATCGCCCGGGCAGCGGCCGCGTCAAGAGGCGTCCCCCTGTGGCGTCACCTGAGCCTCGACAGGGCCCCCATGCTGCCTTTGCCCATGGTCAACATCGTGAGCGGAGGACTGCACTCGACGGGCGGGTTGGCTTTCCAGGACTTTCTCGTCGTACCTATCGGAGCGGCGACCTACGGCTCGGCGCTGGAGACTGTCTACGCTGTCCGCGCCGCCACCTTCGAGCTGCTCGCCGAGCGAGGGCTTTCGACCCTCAAGGCCGACGAAGGAGGCTTCGGCCCGGCGCTCAGTCGACCCGAGGAGGCGCTCGACCTGCTTGTGGCGGCTGTTGTGAAGGCGGGTCACAGGCCCGGCGACGACGTCATGTTCGCACTCGACGTCGCGGCGACACACTTCTTCGACGGGCGGCACTATCGATTGCCCGAGGCGCGGGCATCTTTGTCGGCGCAAGAGCTGACCAGTACCCTCGAGCGCTTGGTCGATGGCTATCCGATCGTCTCGATCGAGGACGGTCTCGCCGAGGACGACTGGGAAGGATGGGCCGCGCTGACGCGCAGTCTCGGACGACGTGTCCAGCTGGTCGGGGACGACTTGTTCGCGACGAACATCAAGCGAGTGGGGCGAGGGATCAGTTCCGGAGTGGCCAACGCGGTTCTCGTGAAGATGAACCAGATCGGGACGCTGACAGAAACGGTCGAGGTGATCGAACAAGCCCGTGCTGCGGGCTATGCCACCGTCGTTTCTGCCCGCTCCGGCGAGACCGAGGACTCGTTCCTGGCCGACTTCGCCGTGGGAACGTGTGCAGGTCAAATCAAGATCGGCTCGCTCGCCCAGTCGGAGCGTCTTTCCAAGTACAACCAACTCCTGCGCATCGAAGAGGAGCTTGGCTCACAAGCGCGCTTCGCCGGCGCCGGCGCGCTCTCGAGGTGGACCCACCACGGTCCAGGGCCCGTTTGACAAGTGGCGTGCTTTTCACAGGCAAGTTCGCGACGCTGGTCGACAGTCCGAGCCCGAGCGGGACCGACAAGAGTGAAGTGGAGCTCTTTGTGAAGCGACGGCGATATGGCAGGTGTGCTCGAGCTCAAGGTGCTACGGCTAGGCGGCCGACGCTCACGGGCTTACCCTCCAGGTAGTCGAGAATGCCGTCGACGACCATGGTCCGTGTGCGGCTGTTGGAGGCGTCGGAGTACCAGGCGAAGTGTGGTGACAAGATGACGTTCGGAGCCGTCGTGATCGGATCGTCGTCCGGGAGCGGCTCGACGGCCAGCACGTCGAGACCGGCGCCGCTGAGCCGGCCGGAACGGAGCGCCCCGACGAGCGCCACCTGATCGAGCAGCGCGCCACGGGCGACGTTGACGACGACGGCACCGGGACGCAGCAGACCGAGCTCACGCGCGCCGATCAACCCACGGGTCGCATCGGTGACCGGCAGATGGAGGGTCAGGACATCCGTCTCGGCCAGCAGCTCGTCGAGCGTCTCAGCTAGCCGGACGTTGTCGGGAGCCTCGGTGACGAAGGGGTCGAAGGCGACAATATTCGCGGCGAACGGGCGGACTCGGTCGGCGACAGCCCTGCCGATTCTGCCGAGGCCGACGATCCCGACCGTGAGCACGCTCATCGGCGGCACGGGCTTGAGCCTCGCCCACGATTGCCAGTCCTTGCGCGCGAGCTCGTCGCCTTGCAACAGTTTGCGGTTCAGTGCGAGCATCAGCGCCACGGTGTGGGTCGCGACCTCCTCGGTTGCGTAGTCCGGTGTGTGGAACACCGCGATCCCGCGATCGCGCGCCGCGTCGAGATCGATGGCATCCAGCCCGATCCCAGCTCTTGCGATGATGCGCACGTCCGGCCCGAGCAACTCGACGAACGAGCGCGGCATCGGCTCCACCGTCACGACCACAGCGTGCGCCTGTCGCGTCTCGCGTGCAACGTCTTCAGCCGTCCGCAACGAGGCCAGGCGGACCTCGGCCGGCCGCGCCGACAGATGCTCGGCCTCGACCTCTACGTCGGTCAAGACGCCTTCGGCAACAACGATCTGAAAGCTGCTCATTCCGATATCCCCCGGGACACGAAGCGTCTCGCAGCTGCGACGGCGCGGCGGGCGGCGGCCCGTGGATCCTGCCGCGGATGCTGCGAAAACGTCTCTACAGACGGCCTGAACACAACAGTCTAGGCAACGCAGGTTCCGGAGCTCAACACGCATCAGACGCCGAACTAAGTTCGCGCCGCACGTGAACATTCCGTCGCGGCGATGCCAATTGATATGTCCGACTCCTTAGGTAGTGATTCCGGAGCGGGCGCCATGAGCATGGCCATCCTCAACGGCAAGTTCCAGCTCCGGGCCATTCGCGAATTCGTCAACATGGGATAAGCTGCATCGACGGGCGCTACCGGTACGTGAAGGAGAGGACATGACTCCACAGGGCGAGACGGGTTACGCGACGATCGGAAGTCCAAGACTGCAAGGCAAGAGAGCGCTGGTAACCGGTTCGGGGACCGGTATTGGACGCGAAATCGCGCTGGAGTTTGCACGACAGGGGGCAGACGTCGTGCTCCACTACTCGAGCAGCAGAGAAGGGGCGGAAAGCGCAGTTGAAGAGATCAACGAAAGCGGGGGCCGGGCGAGCTGCCTGCGCGCGCATCTTGGCGATGTTGACGATTGCGTGAACCTCGTCGAGTACGCCGTGTCATTTCTGGGAGGACTGGACATCCTGGTGAACAACGCCGGTATCACGGAATGGGGACCGTTCGATGAGGTTACGCCGGAGCAGTTCGATGGGCTCTACAACGTGAACATCCGAGGGCAATTCTTCTGTGCGCAATGCGCTGTGAAGCACATGGGCGAGCATGGAGGTGCGATCGTCAATATGACTTCTGTTCACGGCCTCGAGGGGCAGTCGGGCCACTCGATCTATGCCGGGACGAAAGGTGCCATCATCGCCTGGACTCGCGCGCTGGCTATCGAGCTCGCACCACGGAAAATTCGAGTGAACGCGGTCGCCCCCGGGTGGATCGTCGTGCCGAGTCACTATCTGCGCTACGAAAACTATTCAGTTGAAGAAGGCGGGAAGCAGATACCGTGGGGACGAGTGGGCGTACCGCTGGACATCGCGAAAGCCTGCGTGTTTCTCGCTTCCGACGAGGCGGACTACATCGTCGGCACCGTGCTGCCTGTGGAGGGTGGTTTGACGTCTGTGCTGCCCCTCGCAGACTAGGGCGGTGCTTTGCCCGAGTGTGGAACAGCCGCGCTGACGGGCCGGCCCGCCCGCTGCTCGCCGGAAGGCCGCCTAGGGCGCCCTCAGCAACGAGGATCTGCAACCGCTCATTGCGAGACCTCCCGTGGCACGAAGCGTCTCGCAGCCGCGACCGCACGGCAGGCGGCCGCCCGGGTGTCCTGCCAAGGATGCTGCGGGAATGTCTCCACAGACAGCACGCCCGCGTAGCCACAGGCAGCCAGTGCCTCGACGAACGGGACGAGGTCGAGATCGCCCTCACCGGGGAGGGCGCGCCAGGGCGAGTCCGGATCCCGGTCAGCGAATTGGACGACGCCTATGCGTTCGGCGGGCACCGAGGCGAGCTCGCCATAAGCGACGCCAGCCGTGGCAATGTTGTAACTGTCGATGCAGAGCGCGGCCCCCGCTCCGACGAAGTCGACCACGGCCAGAGCGTCCCCCAGCGCTTGGAGGCCGCTGACGGCCCGGGGGCGGCTGGAGGAGCGCCCAACCGGTTCGAGCGCAAGGCGGACACCGCTGCCGTTTGCATACTCGACGAGCCTCGAGAGCTTCTCGGCGGCAGCCGCGATCATGTCCTTCGGCGCTGGCAAGGGGCGTTCGCTCATCGGCCCGACGCAGACGACGACGTGGGAGCCCGCCGCCGATGCAGCCTCGAGCAAGACTTCGAGCTCCCCTCGCCGGTCTGGGTCGTCCGGCAGGGCCCAGTCCATCAGCGGGCCGACCGAGTCGACTGGCAAGCCTCCTGCACGCGCTGCGGCGCCCATGGCGGCCGGGCTCTCGTCAGCGCCAAGGAGGCGAAGCTCCACCCCCTCGGCTCCGCACTCGACGGCGATGGCGACGAACTCGGCCGTGGTGATCCCAGGCAAGCAAGACTGGTTGAGGCCGACCCGCATCAACTCACCTCAAGGCTGTCGTGGTCAGCCGGAGACGGCAGCTCGCGCGATCTAGGTCCCCGCGTCGTGCGGGTCATCGCTGGACCCGGGCTGAGCCGCCCCGCGCCAGGTCCTTGACTTGCTGGAGCGTCGCCATCGTCGTATCTCCGGGGAAAGTCGTGAGTAGCGCGCCGTGCGCCCATCCAAGGTCGACGGCCACCTGCGGCTCCTCGCCGGCCAGCAGGCCATAGAAAAGTCCCGACGCGAAGCCGTCCCCTCCACCTACGCGGTCGAGCACGTCGATATCACATGTTGGCGCGGTATATATCGTCCCGTCGATCGAGGCGACCGCTCCCCAGCAGTGCCGGCCGCTCGAGATGACGTCCCGCAGCGTCGTGGCGACCACCTTGATTTGTGGGTGACGGGCGAGAACCCCGTCGATCATCCCGACGAACGCACTCGCGTCCAGTCCGGACGAACGGCCGACCTCGGGGCCCGGGACGCCGAGCGCCTTCTGGAGATCCTCCTCGTTGCCAACGAGAACGTCTACATTCTCGACGATGCGGCGGAACACCGGCACCGCCTGCTCACGGCCACCCCAGATCCTCCATAGCTTCTCCCGGTAGTTGAGGTCGAAGGAGACGACTGCGCCGGCCGCCTTGGCTGCCCTCATTCCCTCGATTATCAGTTCGCTGGTCGTGACCGACAGCGAGGCGAAAATCCCGCCGCTGTGAAACCAGCGCACGCCGCCATCGAAGATCTCGCTCCAGTCGAAATCTCCCGGCTTGAGCTCTGCAGCCGCCTCGTTTGCCCTGTTGTAGAAGACAACAGGCGCGCGGACGCCGTATCCGTGGTCGCTGTATATGGTTGCCATGTTGGGACCCATGACGCCATCGTGTGCGAACAGCTTGTAGTACGGCGTCACTCCCTTTGCCCGCACCCCCTCGGCGATCAGGTCCCCAATGGGGTAGTCGACCATCGCGCTCACAATCCCGGTCTTGAGCCGGAAACAATCCGCGAGATTTGCGGCCACGTTGAACTCGGCGCCGCTCACGTGGATGCTGCAGGTGGTCGCCTTGCGGAACGGGACCACTCCCGGGTCGAGACGGTGGTTGAGCGCCCCGAGCGCGACGAAGTCAAAAGCGCCTTGTTGCTGGATGTTCAATCCGTATTGCGTCATGGCAGGAAGATCCGTTCAGCTGGCGCGGATCAGCTGTCTTGTCCGCTCGGCGGCTTCACCGGCGTCGCGGCCATAGCCGTCGGCTCCGATGGACCGCGCGAACTCCTCGGTGACGGGAGCGCCGCCGACGATCACCTTCACCTGGTCTCGAACTCCGGCGTTCTCGAGGGCCTCGATTACCGTGTGCATGCCGGCCATCGTCGTGGTCAGCAACGCCGAGAGGCCGAGAACGTCCGGCCGCAGCTCCCGGATCGCCTCGACGAAGCGCTCGGCAGGCACGTCGACGCCCATGTCATGGACCGTGAAGCCGGATCCTTTGAGCATGATCGCGACGATGTTCTTGCCTATGTCATGGACGTCGCCCTTGACGGTGCCTATCACGACGGTGCCGCGCGAGACGATGTCTGACTTGGCCATCAGGGGCTCGAGGACGGCGAGCGCCGTTTGCATTGCGCGAGCCGAGAGGAGCATCTCCGGCACGTAGATCTCGCCGCGGCCGAAGCGCTCACCGACGACGCCCATTGCTGCGATCAAGCCGTCATTTACAATCGTCGCCGGTGTGACGCCCTCGGCAAGCGCGGCCTCCGTGAGTGCTTTCGCTGCCGGGGCGTTGCCGGTGATCACGGCATCGCTCAGTTGCTGTAAGTCCATGTCGCTCCTATCGTGATGGCCTCTTGGACTGACAACGGGCTGAATCCAGCTTCATGAAGCCGTTGCCCTTCTCGTCGACTGCTGTGCAAAGAGCCTGGTGATCTCGGGGCCACGGCGCCGGAAAGCGGCCTCCGCTAGCTGCGTCTCGTTCACCGGGGCCTTGTCTTGATGGCCCACCAAGTCGTCTTCTCTAGCACCGGCCGGGTGTGGGGCACCACTGCCGGTTCTACCACGCAGCCGCCACCGGGGAAGCTGCATGCCTCCTCGTAGCTGCGGAGAAGAGATCGGGGATTGTCCTTGACAAGGACTCCACTACGAGATTTGAATTGTCGTGGTACCCGTGGGTTTGTCGCGCGCTCCGGCACTTGCCTGCCACCTCCAGCGTCCCATGACGTGCTCCGGCGACCTCCACCCCGGCCGGCCCGTTCTGGCTCCTGCTCCTGCAAGACCATGAGTCTTGGGACCGCCGCGCCGCAGCTCGGGGCAGCGCTGCCGTGCCGTTTCGCGCCACGCTCGACCCTTGACAGCCGTGTTACGTTATGTATGATGCATCACGTCGGAGAAGCAGAGCAGCGGATTACCTAATGGTCACCGACTCAACAGCAAAATAAGGAGGGAAACGTGAGACTCCTCGGTAGAAAGACTCCAACTTGGGAGCGGCTTGCCGCAGTTGGCGCAGTTGGGGTCATGGCTGTTGCACTCCTTGCCGGAACCTCGGCATCCAGCGCATCGACTCGCAGCACAACCTTGCCACATGTTTCAAAGGCGACCGGTCCTTGGACGATCGACCTCAGCAATACTTCGCTGGACAATGGCTGGCGACTTGAGATGCAATCAATCGTGAAGTTGGCTGCGAGCGTAGCTCCGCTCAACAAAGTCCACTTCAACATCGTCAATGCTCCGAACACAGTTGCCGGACAGATTGAGTCTGTGCAGTCGATGATCGCTGCGCATGTGAATGCCATCATTATCGACGCCAACAGCCCAACCGCCCTCAACCCGGTGATGGACGAGGCAGTGAAGGCCGGCATTCCCGTTTTCTCCATGGACAGTCCTACAACCTCCACAGAGGTGTACCACCTAGGAACAAATCTGGTTGAATCGGGATACATCGAAGGCCTGTGGCTTGCGGAAGCGATGGGCGGCAAGGGCAATGTCGTCATGTCGGAGGGAATCACCGGCACTGGCGGGGCGGACCAGGAGAACGAGGGCGGCTACATGGCCTTCAAGAAGTTCCCCGGGATCCACATAGTTGACCAGTACAACGGCCAGTGGGCAGACGCCCCATCAGAGGCCGGGATGGCCGCCATCCTCGCCACAAACTCGAACATCCAGGGTGTTTGGAACGAGGGTGGAGCAGACGGCGTGCTGCAGGCTTTCCTGAAGGCCCATCGCGCACTCGTCCCGATCACGGGCTTTGCCTTCAACAACTTCATGCTCGATCCCTTCCTCCACAAGGGCTTGCAGATGATCGCGGGCAGCAACCCGATCTACATGAGCGTCACCGCGCTCGAGGATGCCGTGGCGGTGCTCGAAGGAAAGAAAGTCCCGAAGAACACTGCGTTCCCGATCACGATGTACGAGTACCCGAAGCTGCTCCCGCTGCCGAAGACGTTCACGGAGGCTGGTTGGGGACCGGCTAGTTACCTTCTCGACGTCAAGGGCACATCCGCAGTTCCCGGACTCAATGCGGAGTTCTCGTTCCCCTACGAGCCGCCGGGGTACCACTTCACCCTGAAGCAGGTAGAGGCGGGAATGTAGGAACCGCATTCTGCGGAAGGTGATTCATCACGACGTAGTGGTGTGAGCCGTGGGGTCCGGGGCCTGTG
>JBKQMT010000035.1:0-4559 GCA_052146595.1 Acidimicrobiales bacterium | reverse complement strand
TCCGGAACTGATCTGGTTTGAGTTCCGGTCGCGTGGACGCATTGTGCCCGATGGCGACGGCGTCTGTCGCTCGCGCGTGTTTCCCGGGCTTTGGATCGACGCTCCCGCTTTGCTTGCCGGCATTGGGACACGACAGAGCGCGGTGCTCCGCAAGGGTCTTTCGTCGCCCGAACATTCTGCCTTCGTCCGTCGGCTCCAACGCCGACATGAGAAACTGCGCGGCGAGCGAACTTAAGCCGTTGCCGTTTTCCTGCCGTCCGCAAAGGCCGGCTTGAGATTACCGCTGGCCAAGCCGATCGCGGCTCCCCAGGGATCAGAGATCAACCACGGAATCCACCGAAATACACGGAAAAGAGAATCCGATAGGAGTTACGCAGTTAATCTACAAATATACAGTCGGCCGATTGCGCCGGAACATGGGCAAGATGGCACTTGCGCGGCAAGGCCCATCTCGTCCATCTCCTATACAAAAAACTGTACAACTGCGTAACTCCTATCCGAATCAACTTCCCCTTTCCGTGTCCTTCCCGGGGGCAACTCCCGCCCGTAGGGTGGGGTCGTTCGGTGGTTACCCGTTTGTGATGGTCTTTCTTGCCGGGGTAATAAGCACCCAGCCTGGCCGGATGGAAACCAAGCTGCTCCCCATGGAGCTGCGGCCCGGGACGAAAACGGCGAGGTCCCGGAATCCTGCCGGCTCCCGGAGGCCGAGCAAGCCGCCCGGACCGGCATGCCAATTTCTCTCGAAGAGGGCGCCGCATCGAGCGTCGAGACTTGGGGTGGATCATCGTCGACTCGTCGGCCGGTTGCTTGTTCGAGGTTGAGAGATGCATGTGGTCGAGTGACGAGCCACTCGTCTTCGACAAGCCCGCCGGAGCACTTGCAGCGTTCCACCAAGCCCGGGAGCACGAGGATGGCCGGAAAAGACGCTACCGAGAGGCGATGATCCGCCTCGGACGTCCCCTACAGGGACCGTCGCGTTACGAAGAGGAATCCTCCCTCGCGAATTGAGCGAATGGAGCATTTCCTTGGATGGCAGACACTGGGGGTTTTAAGTCCTCAGCGTTTGCCAGAATGCCATGCCGGGCTGACTTTCTCGTCCACGGATCTGGTATCATTCCTTGAGGAAGGTGACCATGATCGAGTTGACCGACGAACAAGCCAGCGTTTTGAAGCAAGGATACCCTGTCCGCGTGTTTGTTCCAGAGCTCGGCGGGGACGTCGTCGTTGTTCTTGCAGCTCAGGGGGAAAGCACGGAGTCGGTCCTTCAAGAAACGCTCGACGAGATGCGCGAGAAAGCGGCCTTATCGAAACTTGGCCGGCAAGCAGCAGCTTCGTGGATGAAGGAGAATCCCTACTGATGGAGCCGGGCGAGATTTATTGGGTCGACCTGGCAACTGAACGTCGTCCCGGTATCGTTGTATCGCGGGAAAGCCTGAACCAGGGAAATTATGTTGTGATGGTCCTTTGTACGACGAAGCGTTTCGCGATCCGTTCCAAGCTCCCGAATTGTGTGCCGTTCCAGGCAGGTGAGCTCGGCATGCCGAGCGTTTGTGCGGCACAGTGTGAGACGATCTACGCCTTGGAGAAGGGAGAGATCGACATCGCCTCCGCCATGATTGGGCGGCTCGATACTGCGCGATTGAGGGACGTTATTAAGGCCATCGGCGAGGTCATCGACTCAGACTGCGAACCCAACCGAGCTCGAGGGCGCGTGGCTGTGGCGGAGCGGCAGCGACACCACAGGAGGGCCGTGGCGCGACCGCGGGCCTGTGCCCCTGGGGCGTTTCCGCCCCAGCCACGCGGCCGACTCTCTGCGTGGCTGTGGCGGAGCGCAGGCGACGCCACAGGAGGGCTCCGGCGCGGCCGCGGGCCTGTGCCCCTGGGGCGTTCCGCCCCAGCCACGCAGTCCACTCGCATCGTTGTGTTGGATCGGAGCAATACCATGTGGGTCGCGTGGCTGTGGCGGAGCGCCAGCGACGCCACAGACAGGAGGGCCTCGGCGCAGCCGCGGGGCGGCGCCACGCAGACGAAGAGCCGCCGCCCTGCGTGCGCGTGTCGCGTGTGCCGCTGCGCGCCGCCGCCTGGCGCCCCTGGGGCGTTCCGCCCCAGCCACGCAGTCCCTTCGCATCACCGTGTTGGATCGAAGCAACACCAGAAGGGGAAGCCTCGACGCGGGCGCGGGATGGCAGCGACAATGAATAGGGCTCGACATCGACACCCGAGGATTCCTGCCATGTCGTCGCGGGGCCGTTATCCTCCTCATCCTCATCGTCGTCATCGTCGATCCTGCAACGAGCCCGGCGAGGCCCACGAGCTGACGTTCACCTGCTATCACCGCCATCGCTTCCTGGCCGCCGAACGATCCTGCCGGTGGCTTTGCGAGGCCATCGACGCGGCCCGGAAGGAACAGGATTTCGCTCTGTGGGCGTTTGTCTTCATGCCCGAGCATGTGCATTTGATCGTCTGGCCGCGGCAGCCGATTTACGACATGGGCGAAATCCTCAAGGCGATCAAGGAGCCCGTCGGCCGACGCGCCGTGAGCTACCTGGTGGAACACGCCCCGGAGTGGCTTCCCCGGATCACTCGACGGCGAGGGGCGCGGACCGAGCGCCTCTTCTGGCAGTCCGGCGGCGGCTTCGACCTCAATCTCTGGGAGCCGAAGGCGCTCTTGCCCAGGATCCATTACATCCACGAGAACCCCGTTCGCCGGGGACTTGTTGTGCGTGCCTCGGACTATCGCTGGTCCAGCGCCGGCTGGTTCGAGTTCGAGGGGACGCCCACGTGCGACTTGATCCCGGATCGGATTCCCCCGGAATGGGTCCCAGCGGGCTGAGGTTGAGGCTGAGGGCCTCGCGGTGAACGACGGAGCGCTCTCAAGGGCAAGCCGATCCTGCGCGTGCGCGTTCGCGTCTCGCGTTCGCGTAGCTGTGGCGGAGCGGACGCGACGCCACAGGAGGGCCCCGGCGCGATCGCGGGCCAAAGCCGGCGCCGGCGCGCCTGGGGCGTTCCGCCCCAGCCACGCACCCATGAAAATAGGTCCCCAGGACGCTTAATCACGATGTCCAGATTGTGCAGACGACCTATTTTCCTAGGCTTGGAAGCAGCATGGCTGCATGAAGACTGTCCTCTTCTTCTGCTTTTCTTCTGGCCAGTGGGACCTGGTGCCGCACGACCTGCCGGCCCAGAGTACCGTCTACGACCACTTCGCCCAGTGGCGCGACGACGGCACCTGGACCCGTGTCACTCACTGAGGCCCTCAGCCAGTCCGAGGAGTGATGGTCACCGGCTCGGCGGTGGTGCCGCTGGTGGCCGACTTGTTGTTGCTATCGCCGCTGTAGGTAACGACCCAGTAGTCGGTGCCGGCCGCGGTCGCGATGTAGCCCTTCGAGGTGGCCGTGCTGCCGGAGAGCTTCTTGGTGTCGGTGAACAACGGCGTGCCGGTCCCGCTCGAGTTGCTGTAGAGGTTGAAGGTGACGGTGCCGGTCGGCTTGTCCCCGCCGATGACGGTCGCCTTGTCGGCGATCGAGCTGCCCACAGTGGCGCTGTGCTGCTGCTGGGCGGTGTTGATCGCCGGGCTGGCCTTGGTGATGCTCACCGGCTCGGATGCGGGACTGCTGGTGACCGGCTTGTTGTTGCTGTCACCGTTGTAGGTGGCGACCCAGTAGTCGGTCCCGGTCGCGGTCGTGGTGTAGCCCTTCGAGGTGGCCGTGCCGCTGGTGCCAAGTGGCTCAGTGTCGGTGAACAGCGGCGTGCCGGTCCCGCTCGAGTTGCTGTAGAGGTTGAAGGTGACGGTGCCGGTCGGCTTGTCCCCGCCGCAGACGGTTGCCTTGTCCGCGATCGAGCTGCCCACGGTGGCGGTGGCCGGCTGCTGTCGGGTGTTGATCGCCGGGGTCGCCAGGGTGATAATCACCGGCTCGGCGGTGCCGCTGCTGACCGGCTTGTTGTTGCTATCGCCATTGTAGGTCGCGACCCAGTAGTCGGTCCCGGCCGCGGTCGCGGTGTAGCCCTTCGAGGTGGCCACGCCGCCGCAGAGCTGCTCGGTGTCGGTGAACAGCGGCGTGCCGGTCCCGCTCGAGTTGCTGTAGAGTTTGAAGGTGACGGTGCCGCCCGGGTTGTACCCGCCGCTGACTGTGGCCTGGTCGGCGATTGAGCTGCCCACGGCGGCGGTGGCCGGCTTCTGTTTGGTGCTGAGCATCGGGCTGGCCTTGGTGATGCTCACCGGCTCGGATGCGTTGCCGCTGCTAACCGAGGGGTTGTTGTTATCGCCGTTATAGGTGGCGACCCAGTAGTCGGTCCCCGCCACGGTGGTGGTGTAGCCCTTCGAGGTGGCCATGCCGCCGGTGCCGAGCGTTTCGGTGTCGGTGAACAACGCCGGGCCGGTCGCGGTCGCGTTGTTGTAGAGGTTGAAGGTGACGCTGCCGGTCGGGTTGTCCCCGCCGCTGACGGTCGCCTTGTCGGCGATCGAGCTGCCCACGGTGGCGGTGGTCGGGAGCTGGCTGGTGCTGATCGTCAGGCTGGACAGGGTGATGATCACCGGCTCGCCGTTGGGGGGGCTGGTG
>JBKQMT010000034.1:0-6937 GCA_052146595.1 Acidimicrobiales bacterium | reverse complement strand
CGCGGGTCGCGAATTCATGAGATGAGGAACCGGGTGCGCGTGATGTGCAAGCCCGGATCTGTGGGGGGCCTGGGTGGGCGACCACCCAGGTCTACCCGGCCCGAGCGGCTAGACCCCGAGCGGCTACATTCGGCTTTGGCCGTCAGGCTGCGATTGAGAGGCCCTGAACGACGTACTCGTCTAACCAAGCACATCCCGAGCGCCACCATACGGTGAAGCCGAGAATAGAATGGACCTCCTCGTTCCACCTTGCAGCGGGCGGCCATACCGGTTAAATTAGACATGTTAGCTGTCGGCTCGTGTTGGGCCGAACAGTTCGGTTATGTTTGCCCCGCTCCGCGAAACGATGCGAGAGCGCGGCTTTTTTTCCGCTCCGCTCGAGACCGATGTCCGAAGCGCCGAGCTTGACCAAATCTGAGGGTCAGAACGCATGATCCGCCCAAGCGACGAGAGAGGCGATTGGAGTCCGGCCGGGGCCCGCGCCAGGAACGGCCTCGGACTCAACGAGGCGGAGGCCGCGAGGATCAGGGCGAAGTTCCCGGCGAGCTCCTCGCCCCAGGCGGGCATCTTCTACGCGGACGGGGTCTTCGAAGGCGGGGGGGTGCTCGGCCTGGCATTCCTCGGCGCCGCCAGGTGCTGCGCCGAGGTCGGGATCCGCTGGAAGGGCCTGGCTGGGACCTCGACGGGCGCGATCACGGCCTCGCTGCTGGCCGCGGTCCCGGCCATCGACGACCTGGAGCGGATCTTCGGCGCCGTCGACTTCCGGAGCTTCGTCGGCGAGAAGACGAGCCGTCGGATCATCGACTTCCATCCGAGCGAAGACCTCGACCACCCAGCCCAGATGCTCGTCCGGCTCCTTGTCGCCCAGCAGCTCGGCCAGTATTCGTCGGAACCGTTCCGCCGCTGGCTCCAGGACTCGCTCAAGCTCGGCGGCGTGGCCACGTTCACGGACGTCGGCAAGGACGACCCGGAGCACGCGCTGAAGGTCGTGGTGTCGGACCTCACGCGCGGGCAGATGCTCGTCCTCCCCGACGACCTCCCCGAAGGCGAGCGGGCCACGTTCCCGGTCGCGGAGGCCGTGCGCCTCTCGATGAGCATCCCCCTGTTCTTCGCGCCGGGGCGGCTGCACGATGATTACATCGTCGACGGCGGCATCCTGAGCAACTACCCGGTGTGGATCTTCGACGAGACAGATCCATCGAAGCAGCCCCGGTGGCCGACGTTCGGCTTCCGGCTCTACGACGCGAGGGACGACCAGCCGCTGCACATCGACAGCGCGCCGGACATCCTCAAGGCCATGTTCAAGACGATGATGTACGCCCACGACCGGCACAACATGAGCGTCCCCAAGCGCACCCGAACCATTAACGTGGACGTCACGAACGTGGGCATCTCGGTGACCCAGTTCAGCCTGTCCGACGAGCAGAAGGACGAGCTGTACCGCCGGGGCTACGAGAGCACGAAGCGCTACCTCCTCGACGAGTGGGACTGGCAGGCCCACCTGGAGTCGCGCGGCCTCGCGAGCGTGTAGCGGACAGGCGTGTTGACGCCCCGGGGTCGTACGGGGCGCCGGGGCGGGGCCGCCGACGATCTCTGGATCGCAACCCGGAAGGGGCATTGAGACCATGCCCGAGACTGATCGAAGGCCGGCGCCGACGCTCTGGATGTTCCTCCTCGTCCTGCTCGGGCTCTACACGATCCCCCGGGGCGCGTCGAACGCGCCCGCGCCCGCCTCGTCGAAGCCAGAGAGCAAGCGGCCGGACTCGGGATCGAGCGGGGCCTGGGACGCAGGCGAGAGGGGGTCGGTCGACCGGGTCCTGCTCGACTACTTCTCCCTGGGCAGGCGGGGCGAAGTGTCCGGGTCGCCCGACGCGCCGTCGGGGCCGAGGACGATCGACCAGGTGCTCGGGAAGGGCTACCCCCTCGAAACCGTGCCCCCGCCCCCGATCCGCTGCCTGATCGCCACGCTGGCCGACCCGGTCCACACCACCAGCGGCTACCACTTCGACGAGGGGCTGACGGCGATCCTTCGGGGCATCGAGGCGAAGCACTACGTCCTCGACCGCTATCGGCTCCCCGCGCCCCCGAAGCCCGGCCGGCCGGGGCTGCTCATCTGCCGCTGCTACGAGGGAGACGACCAGAAGGACCAGCAGGGGCCGGCCGCCAAGGCCCCCCCGCTGCTGCTGGTCTTCCTCGTGCCCGAGTCGCCGACCTCGGGCCTCGACAAGGGCGCGCTGGCCGAGAGCCTCAACTGGGCCGAGGCGCTCGACGATCACCGGCGAGCCATCGACCCGGAGCGGCCCGCAACCAATCGCCCGGTCAACATCCTGGGCCCGGCCTTCACCGGCTCGCAGGCGTCGCTCGAACTGACGCTCCAGGCTTGGATCGCTCAAAGGCCGGGCGCCCCGCCCCCCCATTTCGAGGTGGTGTCCGGCTCGGCGTCCGGGATCGACAGCCAATCCCTGAAGAAGAACGTCCTGAAGAAGAACGTGAAGTCGGCCTCGGGTTCCCTCAGGTACCGGACGACGGTCCACGGCCAGCGCGTCGTCGAGCATGTAATGTGCGCATTCCTCGGAGGCGACGGGGGGGCGGGGGTCGGGCGGCCGATCGCCCTGCTGTACGAGTCGAACACCGGCTATGGCCAGGCCTATGGCCAGGCCACAAAGCAACTCAAGGAAAGGGGCTGCCCCGAGATCCATTATTACCCGTTCCCGCAGAACGTCGCGCGGATCAGGGCCCACTACGAGAAGCAGGACGAGTCGGGCGGGGCCTCGCAGTTCTTGCCGCCGAGCGAGCGGCTCGTCCCGGGCTCCGACGGCGCGAAGTGGCCACTCGACCTCATCGCCCCCCAGACGCCCGAGTTCACGACGCCCCTGGACGAGCTGGTCATCGACGAGATCCTGATGGACATCAGCCACCGGGAGATCCGGACCGTCGGGATCACCGCGACCGATGCGCGCGACGTGATCTTCCTCGCGGGCAAGATCCGCCGGATGATCCCCGACGCCCGGGTCTTCACGACCGAGAACGACCTCGTCTTCACTCACCCCGAGCGGATCGCCGACCTCCGCGGGATGTTCGTCGCCTCGACCTATCCCCTCCTGGCGCGGAACCAGTCTTGGAGCTATCCCTACCGGGGTGAGCAGAGGAGCGTCTTCTTCACGAGCGACGGTGCGCAGGGGATCTACAACGCGACGGTCCTCCAACTCCACGACCTCTTGGACAAGGAGCCCGTCGCCCAGACTCATTTCGTGGAATACGGTCGGCCGTTCGCGTTGCCCGGCGGGACAAGCCCGCAGGGCACGTCGCCGGAAACCTGCCCTCCCGTCTGGATCGGCGTGGTCGGGAACCACGGGATCTATCCCGTCCATGTCGATGACGGTACGCCTCGCGACCGGGATCCGACGGGCGCGGAGCAAGGACAGAGCGAACCGGATGACATCTACATTCACCAGTTCAAGCCGGTGGCCGGCGCGGCGCCGGAGGATCCCGTAGAGAACGCCGGCACGCTCTTCTATCCGAGCTTCCCCCGCGACTGGCTCCTCCTGTTCCTCGGGCTGTCCGCGACCTGCCTCGGGCTGGCGGGGGTCGCCTTCGTCCAGGCCGCCTGGTCCCGGCGTTTGAGGAGCAGCACCGAGGGACTGGATCTCTCGAAATGGCCGCCGTTCCTCAGGCGCGTGGCGGTGTTCCTGAACTGGGCGCCGGCCGAGGGCTGGACGAAACAAGGGCGCTTCACGGGACCCGGCGGGTTCCTTCTCTGGGCCTTGCTCTACATGTCCGGCGTCTATTTCCTGACGGCCCTCCCGCTGTTCAGGATTGTCCCGATCGCGTTCATCGCCATGGACCTCGGCGGCTGGGCGTTCTGGATGATCGGACTCGCCGCGCTGGTCCTCCTCGCCCTGGGGCTCGGGACGATCGCCGCGGTGGCGGTCTGGTGGCGCGATCGCGGCCGGGACGCGTCCCCTCGTGACGGCCAGCCGCTGCGGCAGGCGGCTCCCCGAACCTCGCGGTGGCGTCGCGCGGCCGCCTGGCTCGTGCGCCACGGCGGGGCGGCGTTCGCCGCCTTCCTCATCGTCGGCGCCGTCGCGGTGGCCCTGGCCGGGGGCGTCAGGGGCGGGAACAGGCCGCCGAAGGGCGACCTGACCACCGACCGAATCGACGCGCTCCTGGCGCTCTACCGGGCGAACGCGCTGCCGAGCGGCGTCTCGCCCGTCTTCCCGCTCCTCTTCCTGGGGCTCGCCTGGCTCGGCTGGGTCTTCTCCCGCCTCTATAGCCGCTACGTGCAGGAGCAGGCCACGCCGCCGGGGCCGAACCTGGACGGGGCCTCGAGGCCATCCGTCCTGCTCGACGAGGCGGCCTGGTTGGAGGCCCTCCGGTGGTCGAGCGGCGACGGACAGCCGGAGCAGGTCATCCTGCTCGACGAGGCGGCCTGGTTGGAGGCCTTCCAGAATCGGTCCGAGTTCGAGCGCGCGATGGCCTCGCCCTGGCGAGAGCTCCTCGGGCGGCGCCCGATCGTCCTGGCCCTGGTGCTCGCCTTCGATGCGTTCATCCTGGCCGGTCCGCTCTTCCGGCCGCGCGAGCTCCGCTCGGTGGACGGCGTGTGGTTCGTCTGGGGCCTCACTGCCCTATTCACCCTGGTCTTCGTGTGCCTGACGTTCCACGGCCTCCAGCTCGTGCTCCTCTGGCGGCGGATGCGCACGCTGCTGCGGGGGATCGCCCGGCTCCCCCTGGTCGGGGCGATGGACCGGCTCCCGCCGCGGGCGGCCCGCTGGGTGTACGAGGTCCCCGAGCCGGGGAGCGGGCGGTTCGAGATGGTCTGGAGGCAGGCCAGGGCCCTGGCGGCCAGGAGCACCGACTCGGTCCGCCAGGAACTCGTCGAGGCCCGCATCCCCATGGAGCCCGGGGTTTGGTCCGATCTGAAGGATCGCCTGACCGCGCTCGACCCCTCGATGAAGAACGACCCGCTCCGGAAGCTGCGGGAGATCCTCCTCCTCTACTGGCGGGGTCAGCCCGTGACGTCCACGTTCGCCGGGTCGTCCGGCGCCGCGACGGGCAAATCCGGCGACGAGGAGGAGGGGGAGGGGGAGGGGTTGCGGGGCATCGCGCTGGCCCTCTCGAACCATGAGGGCCCGAAGCCGAAGGAGGAGCTCCCCGGGTGGATCAAAGCGGCCGAGGACCTCATCGCCCTGGTCTCCCTGCGCTGGCTGGCGGCCTCGCTCGCGCAGGTCTGGCTGATGATCGGTTATCTGGTCGCCGGCACGCTCTGCGCCCTGCTCGCCGTCAGCTCGTACCCCTTCCCGTGGCAGGGCCGATTGCTTTCCGGGATGGGGGCGCTGGTGCTGCTGATGGTCCTGACGATCACCGTCATCGTGTTCGGGGTGAACCGGGACGAGGTCATCAGCCGGGTCGCCAATACCACCCCCCATCGCATCAAGCTCGACCAGCCCCTCATGGCGAGCCTCTTCACTTACATCGTGCCGCTCCTCGGTGCCCTGGCGGTCCTTTCCTTCGACCTTTCGGACATCCTACGCACCTGGCTTGATCCAATCCTGCGATGACCGGCGCGCCGAGTCGACCCCCTCGTATCACGAAAGATTGCGCCAGAGGGCCAGATGGGTCGCCCATGACTTCGGGCCCTGAGCGGCCGGCTCACCTGGCTTCCCTGCGCCGCCCTGCAGGGCATGATTTGAACCAGATGTCCGGCAGCAACTCCTCGAGCCGTCCTGCGGGTAGGGAGGGCAGGCGGAGGAGGACATCGTCAAGGTAGGCGAAGGGATCGATGTAGTGGTGCTTGGACTACGAGGACTTCGCCGACGCCCTGAGGGGCTTGGGGAGGTTTCCGGACTAGGTCTACGACCACAAGCGGATTCACTCGTCGCTGGGGTACTTGACTCCGAGTGAGTTCGAGCAACAATGGGTTGACATGCAACGATCATAGAAAATTCCGGTGTCAGAGCATCTTTTCGCGAGGTAGGAATTCCGGTGTTAGAGCATCTTTTCGCGTGGCGGACGACCACGACGGCGCGGCTCACTGACGATGCCGAGGCGATGGGAAATGACCTCGACCCAGTCCTCTGCACCGTAGGGCCGGCCACTGCGCACCGACGACCGTACGCCATCCAACTCCTTGGCCGGTTATTCCCCAGGATAATCGGTGTCGCTTCGTATTTCGAGCCTACTTTCCGCACATCTCGCGCGAATTACTGGCCGTAAGTTGTTCTGGCACTTGAGATATCTGTGCCAATTTACGTCTCCAAAGGCGAAAAACCTGTTCGTCGCAAGTCCTTTGCAATCAAGAGCTTCCGGTAGATGCGCGGAAAGTGGGACTCATCACTCCGTTTTTCTTGTTTTGCCGGACCATCGTTGCATGTGGCCTTGCCTCACCATTCATACAGGCGCATACTGACGCTTTAAGAAATATCCTGGACGTTTAGCCAGGAACGTTCCGAGCATAATGCTTGACTGCTATCCTCGTTTTCAAGCGCTGCGTCGAGGCGATCCGACAGGGATCGCTGATCGAACGCGTCAGCGCCACGGATAAAAAATACCACTTTCAGAATTGGTTTCGAGCGAGATTGGCAGAGACGGGGTTGAACTTCGAAATCGGCGGCTGGAACAGCTACCCCGACTTCCGCATGGTCGCGACCACCGAAGGTTACGAGCTGAAAGGACTGGCGTATCCGGGCCGCGACGCCAGCTTTGACAGCAACAGCCAGGTTCCTTCAGGGTTTCACAACGGCAGAACCGTCTACTACGTCTTCGGGCGCTACCCGAAGAAACCGGACGGCAATTCCTATCCCGTGCTTGACTTGGTCATCTGCCACGGCAATTTCCTGAATGCTGATCACGAATATACGCATAAGAACAAGAGCGTCAAAGGTTTCGGCAGCTACGGCGACATCCTGATCCGCGATCGGAAAATGTACGTCGTCCCGAC
>JBKQMT010000033.1:0-10252 GCA_052146595.1 Acidimicrobiales bacterium | reverse complement strand
GTCGAATCCTGCATCCGCCAAGCTCTCGATGTTGGAGCGGACGTCGGCCTCGGGCTCCGACAGCGAGAGCGACGAGGCCCTGAGGATGGCCGCAGGATCCCTGCCAGCATCTTCAGCCAGCCGGTCGAGACGAGACGAGAGCTCGGCCAGCTCCCCCGGGGTGCCGAAGGTGTGCCAGACGTCGGCGTAGCGTGCCGCGAGCGGGAGTGTGCGTCGCAGGCCGGAGCCGCCGATCCAGATTGGTGGGTGAGGGCGCTGAACGGGAACCGGCCACAGGCGAGCCTCCGTGAGCCGGAAATGGTGACCGTCATAGGAGACGACATCGCCCGTCGTGAGGCGAGTGATTATCTCGAGGGTGTCCTCCAGACGGTCGAAGCGCTCGCCCACGGGCGGGAACTCGATCCCGAGCTGGCGGTGCTCGGCCTCGAACCACGCCGCACCCAGGGCGAGCTCCAAGCGCCCGTGGCTGGCGTGATCAACGGTGACGGCCTGCGCGGCGAGGACAGAGGGGTGCCGGTAGGTCACACCTGTGACGAGCAGCCCGAGACGTATCCTGCTCGTCGCAGTCGCCAGTGCCGCGAGTGTGGTCATACCCTCGAAGCACTCGCCGGGACCCTCGCCGTACATAGGGACGTAGTGATCGAACCCCCACGCGCCGTCGAAGCCGAGCTCCTCGCCGAATCGCACGCGATCGACGACTTCGTCGAAGGCCATCCGCTGCTGGGCGACGTCGATCCCGAAACGCATACCGCCGAAGCTAGCCGCCCGGATGCTCGATCGACAGGGGCTTGGCACTCGGTTCGGGCCACGAACGAGCCGCTGCCGGCTGCCGAACCTGGAAGACCACTTTCTCCCGGCGGGCGACGGTAGGTATCCTGGTCACCTCCGGCCGCGAGCGCACGTCTCTTAATGCTCGCCCCTTATCTGAGTGGGTGCTCATGAACGACAGAGGTCACGTCCTCAAGTCCCGTATCTTCGTCACTGCTGCCGCCCTCATGACCACGGCGACAGTGCTCGCTCTGAGCCCATCGGCGGCGGGGACTTCGCCTGCGGCCGGTTCGCCCTCCGGTCATCAGGCTGCTCCAGCGACGGCGGTCCCCCTCTTGAAGTTCAATCCGTCGGATCACTTCGCCTCGGCCCCCAACACCTACACCTGCGAGCAGCGGTTTGGCTATGCCTGCTACTCCCCACGCCAGCTCGAGACTGCGTATGACATGAGGCCGCTCTTCGCGAGCGGGGACACGGGGACAGGCGAGACGATCGTACTCGTCGACTCGTTCGGCTCCCCGACGATCAGAGGTGACCTGACGACCTTCGACAAGACTTACGGTCTCCCGAACCCGCAGCTCACGATCCTTCAGCCTGCAGGCAAGGTGCCTCGATGGAACCCGAAGAACGCAGCCATGGTGGGCTGGGGAGAAGAGGCATCGCTCGACGTCGAGTACGCCCACGCCATGGCACCGGGGGCGAAGCTCGTGCTGGTCGAGACCCCGGTCGACGAGACCGAGGGTATAGCTGGCCTCCCACAGATGATGGCCGCCGAGCGCGCCGTCATGGACCCGACCAGCAAGTACTACGAGGACCCCTCGGTGATCAGCCAGAGCTTCGGTGCGACCGAGAGCACTTTCTCCACTGCCATGCAGATCATCGGCCTGGCGCAGACCTATCAGGTTGCCGAGACAGACGACGTGACCGTGCTCGCCGGGTCCGGCGATTCCGGTTCGACCGAGCCCGTTAATGATGCCGGGACGGTGTTCTCGACCACGCGCGCCATCGACTGGCCTGCAAGCGACCCGCTAGTGACCGCCGTCGGCGGCACCCAGCTCCACTTGAACCTCGCTGGCAAGCGCCTGCTCCCTGACAACGTCTGGAACGACACGAACTTGACCGGAGGCCCCGCAGCAGGAGGGGGAGGCCTCTCGGCGATCTTCAGCCGACCGAGCTACCAGGACGGCGTCTCAGGTGTCGCTGGAGTGCATCGGGCCATTCCCGACATATCCGTCAGCGCCGCAGTCGACGGGGGCGCCATCGTCTACTGGAGTATGCCCGGCGCTCCGAAGGGCTACTACGTCATCGGCGGGACGAGCGAGGCGTCGCCGCTGTTCGCCGGCGTGGTGGCCGTGGCCGATCAGGTTCTCGGCAAGCACATCGGCTTCTTGAACCCGTATCTCTACTCGCTTGCCGCCAGAGCGAACCCGAAGCACGACGTCGGCATCGAAGAGATCACCACGGGCAACAACACCGTCTCGTTCCTTCAAGGCGGCAAGGACGTCACCGTTCCCGGTTGGGTGGCGACGAACGGCTACAACCTCGCGGGCGGGCTTGGCACGATCGACGGCGCCAAGCTGATCGCTGCTCTGAAGACCCTCGCCGGCTGAGCAGTCGGGGTCGGTGGTGATTGACCACACGCCGACCGGTCGGTGGCACCAGTCAGATTGGCGTCGGGAGTAATCACGATAGGGGAAATATTGCCATTTCCCTACGTAGAGATTACAGTTGTGGTAACAACGCCAGAACTAGACGGTGGCAGTGATGAGCGAAGCCGTTGAGACAGCGAAGTTAGACGGATCCCGCACGTCGGGCGCGGGCACTGATGCGGAGTTCACCGTGATCAAGGCTCGGCCACCGGAAGGGTCGGCGCCGACACAGACGCCGCCTACCGCCCAAGGGAGTAGGAAGGTCAGTACTAGCGCGCGGGCAATGTTGTTCCTGGTGGCCGCAGTGTGCCTTTCCGTTGTCGCGGTACTGGTGAGCCAGCTCGTTGCCGGCTCCGCGTGGGAGTGGGTAAACCCGCTGGCCGTAGCGTTCGTGGTTCTCGCTGTGGTCGGCTTCTTTGCAGCGCCGCGCGCACACTGAGGCCCCGGGGGCGTTCGCCAGAGGGGGACACGGATCGGGTACACGGCTTCGTGCCGGCGAGTGAGCCTCCGAGGCGCCAAAGCCCAGGTCGGCGTCCGAACTGGAATGCCAGCGCAGGTTTCTGCGGCAATGGTGAGGCGAATCTTGGCTCCGACAAGCCCAGGGGGCAGCCGAGTCGTCCCACGAAAACGAGACGGGCGAGCCCGTAAGAGGCATGGCCAACTTCGTCTAACGCGGTCCCAACCATCTTTGAGCTGGCAGTCCACTGACGGGAGTTATGGACCGTGGGCCCGCGTCGCCAGAGGTCTCAGATTGAAGACGCCCTGTAACGATTCGGCCGCAATTGGCGTCGCTCGTGACTCGCCAAGACCGAGCCGGACCTCACCAAGACCCGGCATGGCGGCTTGGGCAAGAACCTCATCCACAACCCTTGACAGGTACCCGGATCTGCCGCATGCTCGTCGGATGACTAGACCCCTTTCGTGGCGACAGTTACCTAAAGCGCTCAAACGAGGGGTTGTCGAGGGGCGGTCGTCCTGGGCGCGATTTGTCGGCCTGCCCTTGGCTGCGATCACACTTGCCTTCGGTGGTGGCACCGCTCTTGGCATCGGCCCAAACGCGACTACGGCCGCTGCTCTAGCCGGCACGGCGACTGGGGCGCAGGTCAAGCCCCACTTCACCAGCTCGCTAAGCATCTCGGTGACAAGAGGGGAAGCCCGCACATTCACCGTCACGGCAGCAGGCAAGCCGACTCCGACGGTTTTCGTACCCCCGGGAGCTCTCCCCCCGGGGATGGTCTTTAGCGGCGGGTCGAGCGGCAGAGGCACCCTGAAGGGAACACCTACGAAGCTTGGCAAGACATCGTTTGCGATCGGGGCGGCCAATGCCGCCGGCATATCAGTCCGAAGAATGAATGTACTCACAAGGCCTTCTCCCGGAAAACCTGTCACAAGCTACAGAGCTTTGGAGGGTGAAGCCTTTCGGCTCACGCTACCTAATCCCACGGTGACAGCGCCGTCGACAGGAAGCATCAGGTGTACCGGCCGATTCCCTCTGGGGGTGAACTTCGCCAGCGGTCGCGGTGGGCTAACCGGGACACTGTCCGGTGACCCACAAAGCGCGGGCCAGTTCTCGATCGCTTGCTCGGCCCGGAACCACTCGACCGGGACTGCCAAGCGTTGGGCCCTCGTCCTGGTCGTGGGCACGTCGCGCACGCCACCGAGCTGCCTGAGCCTCACCCTAGACGAAGTCGCCGGGGCCCCCTTCACCTTGACACTCCAAGTGAGGGGGACTCCCACTCCCACCGTGGCGCAGTCGGGCGCGTGGCCACCGGGAGTGAGTCTCGTCGATAATGGGGATGGTACCGACTCGATCTCTGGGGTCGTTGCGGTACCCGGCTTTTATCGCGTGCACCTGAGTGAATCAAACGCAGGTGGCCGGTGCTCCGAGGTACTTGGTCTCCTCGTAGCAGGGACAAGACCGACGTTTGAGAGCCCGGGTTCGGTAAGCGTGCCCGTTCATAAACTCTTGGAGTTTCCTCTGATAGCCAGTGGCATACCTACCCCGAAGATCAGTATCGGTGGCCGCTGTGAAGGGCCTGGTTGTCCACAATGGCCCAATTTTCCGTCGCCTCTTCAAATCAAAAGCAGGAGTGGGGTCCCCGTTCTAGTGGGTTCCCCCGAAAGCCCTGGGACGATCAGGTTCGCTTTGAAGGCTGCGAACGGCACTGGTAGCGCCACCCAGACCTTCACGCTGACCGTGGTGACCTCGTCCACCACGACCTCGTCCACGACGACATCGACCACTACGACATCGACCACTACGACGACTACCACGACGACTACCACGACGACATCGACCACGACGACGACTACCACGACGACGACTACCACGACGGTCCCGCCAACGCCGACCGCCACGAGGAAATGTCCGACGCCCTCCGGTATCTTGGCCCTCTGCCGAAACGCGAACGGGCAGCTGAGCGCGTTCTTGATCGGCAAAGACGCGGATCTGTACCGCTACGACCAGGCCGGTCCCGGAGCCTGGGGCCCAGCCCAGTCGATGGGTGGGCTCGACTGGCCGGATACGAAAGCGCCCGTCGTGGTGGCCAACCAAGGTGGGGAGCTGAGCGTGTTTCTGGTCGGCGAGGGCGCGGAGCTGGAGCGCTACGACCAGGCCGGTCCCGGGACCTGGGGCCCAGCCCAGTCGATGGCTGGGGACTGGCCGGATACGGTAGCGCCGGTCGTGGTGGCCAACCAAAGCGGGCTGCTGAGCGCGTTCTTGGTCGGTGACAACGGGCAGTTGTACCGCTACGACCAGGCCGGTCCCGGGGCCTGGGGGCCGGCCAAGTCGATGGGTGGGGACTGGCCGTGAACCCCACGACGGCTGTCCCTCAGGGCCGCCTCCTGGCGGCGCGCGATGTTGCGGCGCGACGCACTCCGGCGGGGGTAGGGCCGATGGAGGAGTTCCTTTTACGAGCGCAGCAGCGTCGCCAGTGACGAGGAAGGCCGCCCAGCGCTCTCGGGTAAGCAGCTGACGCGACTCGACCCGGGGATACGCAACCCCCGGGTCGACTCGGACACCAACTGTCTAGAATCTAAGGTACTTGGGATAGCAACCCGGTTGATGGATTTCCCCAGCTTGCGAATTAAATCCCCTCGTTATCCTCCGCGTGAGCCACTGAAGAGGTGTCGGGTCGGGAGGCCTGGCAACTAAGTCGCCCTGAGTTTCCCTGAGTGATTGATGCCTTGGATTTTGGTGGAGACAGCGAAGACCGCTGCGGCGACTGTTAGTGTCCGCCGATCCATCGGCGCAGGAGGGTCGACTCCGCCGTGCTCTCTGGGGTCGAAGCCCTGGCCAGCAGCCCGCGCATTCCGGAAGAGTAACGACGCTGTCAGTCGCCTGCCGAATACGAGAACGGCTTCCCGCGCCCTCCCCTTGGGAAGGCGCCGGCTTCAGTCACGCGCTCCTTCGAAGGGGCAGGGCGAAAGGATCGATCAGTTGCTGTTGGCAGGCAAGGCGATTTCGTGCTGAGTGCCCGCGCCCGACGGCGTCTCGCATGAATCTGCCCGCCGCTCGCCGAAGCGCCTTTGGCGACCGTGGCAGGGTCGACTAGGAGACGATGTCCGATCGACTCAGCGGCAACCTCACCAGCGACCTCGGTTGCTGGTCCTGCGCCTTCATCCCCACGTCAGATTCAACGATCGACCATCAGCCGGCAGCTGCTTAGCTCCCGTAGCGTGTCCGGTTGTCCGATGCCTTCCGGCAGAAGCCCCACCGCGTCACTTCGAAGAGGCGCGCCCCGACCCATTGGGCAAGGTGGCGCTGACTGGGGCTGGTTCGAAGATCTGAAAAAAGGTTACGCAAGCGCTTGTGTGGCGTGTGCCACAGCGCTATCGTGCGGATCCTCGGACCTGTGCCCGAGAGGTTTGCTGTCACAGGCGGCCAGCCTGAGGTGGGGGGCACCTTGGTCAAGGCAACGATCAAAGAGGTAGCGTTTCGGGCGGGAGTTTCTCCCTCTAGCGTGTCTCGATCTCTCCGTGGCGTCGGTGGCGTTTCGACGAGTACCACCGAACGCATCCGCGAAGCCGCTGAACAGCTTTCTTACAGTGTCTCTCCGGCCGCCTACCGTCTTGCCACTGGCCGCACGGGCACTGTGGCCATTGTCATGCCCTACCTGACCAGATGGTACTTCGCAGAGCTGCTTGGAGGGGCCGAGCAAGTGATCAGGGAAGCCGGGCTTGACCTGCTCTTCTATCACGTTGGCAACACCGAGATGCGCCAGCGCTACTTCTCCTCCGGTCTGCTTCGCAAGCGGGTCGACGGTGTGCTGCTCGTCACGCTGGCTTTGACCGAGCCGGAGATCGCCGCCCTGCGTGCCCTTGATGTCCCGGTCTGCATGGTTGGAGCACAAGTGGAGGGCTTTTCCGGCATCAGGATCGACGACGTCGAAAGCGCTTGCACAGCGGTCCAGCATCTCATCAACCTTGGCCACGAACGGATCGCGATCATTTCAGGGAATCCGAACGAGCCGGAGCACTTCACCGTGAAGCTCCAACGTCGCGTGGGCTACCTTCGAGCCCTTAAGGCGGCGGGCCTTCGAGTAAAGCGGGAACTTGAAGCGTACGGCGCCTTCACCATCGAGGGTGGTGACGAAGCCACCGTCCAGTTACTCGGCCGCCGCAGACTGCCCACCGCCATATTCGCAGAATGTGACGAGATGGCTTTCGGTGCCCTTCGAGCACTGAAGCGCGTGGGCTTGCGGGTACCCGCTGATGTGTCGGTGATCGGTTTCGACGATCACCCGATGGCCCAGTACTTCGAGCTCACGACGATCTCCCAGGATGTCCGCGACCAGGGCCACCGGATCGCGCAGCAGTTGGTTGGCGCGGTGGCCCGACCTGGTGAGGTGCCGCCGGTGGAGCTGCGCGCCCCCACTCGATTGGTCGTGCGAGGTACCACCGCTGTCCTTGAGACAGAGCAGGGGAGCGCGTCAGTGCTGCGTGCTGCGGAAGGTCACATTGTCGACGACCACTGGCGATTTGAACCGAGGACCGTCGGGCAATCCGCCAGTCCAGTACACGCAAAGAGAAAGGAGAGACAGAGGAATGAAGCCAACACTCAGAGGGGGAGGTAAGACGATGTCCCATGCCAGGGCTGTTTTTTCGGCGTCCAGAAGGCACAAGCTGTTCTCGGTAGCGACAGTGGCTGGGCTGTTGGCCCTAGCGGCCAGCATGGTGCCAACGAGTGCCTCGGTCGCTAGCCCGGCTTTGGGCCACATCGGAGGCTCTGTATCGCTTTGGGCCGAATGGACAAGTACCGAGCAACAGGACTTCGAGGCCGTGCTGTCGCCGTTCGAGTCGGAGACCGGGGTCACCATCAACTACAGCGGCAAGGGAAGCAACATGGACACAGCGATCGACGCTGCGGTAGCAGGTGGAGCGCCCCCCCAGGTGGCACTCGTGCCTGACCCCGGCACCCTTCTTGCCTTGGCCAAGAAGGGTGCAATCCAGCCGCTCGCCCCCGTAATCGGGAGCGAGGCCTCCGACTACGGGGCGGCGTGGAACGACCTCGTCACGTACAACGGCAAGCTCTACGGTGTCTGGTTCAAGGGCGCGAACAAGAACACCATCTGGTATAACCCCGCCGAGTTCGCCATGGCGGGCCTAAAGACGACACCCACGACGTGGCAGCAGCTGCTGACTGACGCGGCCACGCTGAAGAGGGCAGGTGTCACTCCGTTCTCGCTCTGCACGGACATCGGTTGGCCGGTGGCTGACCTCTGGCAGAACGTGTACCTGAAGACCGCAGGGGCGGCCGACTACGACGCGCTCGCGGCGCACAACATCTCGTGGACGGGCCCGACCGTGACAAAGGCTTTCGACACGCTCGCCCAGCTAGTCGGACAGCCCTCGTATCTCCTTGGCGGCACCAAGGGGTCCCTCTCCAATAACTACCCCACGTGCGTGGACAAGGTGTTTCCCAAGCCAGGGACAATGCCGCAGGCGGCCATGGTGATCGAGGCCGACTTCATCGTCTCCGAGATCGTCGGGAACTCCGCGGGTTACACCGCTGGGACCACTGGGGCCGGCGGCAAGAAGTGCACCGCCAACCCGGCCGGCACCCCCTGCTACGACTTCTTCCCCTTCCCCGCCCCGGCGACCGACCAGATGAACAATTCGGCGATCCAGGGCTCCGGCGACGTGGCGATGTTGTTCAAACCCACCGCGGCAGCCAAGGCCCTCGTCAAGTACCTGGGCAGTCCCGAGGCCGGTGAGATCTGGGCACACCTCGGTGGCTTCGCCTCGCCCAACAAGATGGTGCCCCTGACCAGCTACCCCGACCCAGTCACCGAGGCTGACGCGTCGGAGTTGCAGCACGCCACGAGCTTCGTCTTCAGTCTGGACGACCTGCAGGGCAGTTGGGAACCGAGCCTGTGGCAGGACATGCTCAACTTTGTCAAGAACCCCAGCGTTAGCAACATCGCCTCGATTCAAAAGACGATGCAAGCCCAGGCCACGGCCGCGATGGGCCACTGAGGAATTGCGGCTCGAATGAACCAACCAGGGCACGCCCGGGAAGATACGGGCGTGCCCTGGCCCGTCGCAGGACCGGGAGATAGTTGAGATGGCTGTAGTAGCCGTTGACCAACAACATGGCCCTGTCTGGCGAAGCGCGCGACGTCGGGGGCAGCACCACTTGCAGTCCCTCGTGTTCTTGGTCCCGGGCGCCATCCTCCTCCTCGCAATAGTGATCTGGCCCGCCATCGCGACCATCCGCTACAGCTTCTACAACGCGACCGCGACCAAGGCAGTCGGGCTCTCCAACTACAAGTCATTGTTCTCGACCGCCGACACTCTGATTGCGTTCCGTAACAACATCATCTGGGTCCTCGTCTTCCCCTTCATCGTGACCGTGTTGGGCCTGGTATTTGCCGTGTTGTCAGAGCATATTCGCTGGTCCACTGCCTTCAAGACCGTCATTTTCCTGCCGATCGTCTTCAGCGTCACGGCCTCCTCGCTGGTCTTCACGCAGATCTTCCAGTTGGATCCGCATGTCGGAGTCTTGAACGCCATTGTCCAGACTGTGGACGACTACTTCCACCCGCCTGGCGCATACCCGCTCTCGGCAGGACAGACCGCGGCCTCGCTCGCCACGAGCGGTGTCGTCGCCGGTCCTCACGGGACGCTCGAGAGCGGCGCGCAGGTGAGAGCGGGCGGGACGGTACGGATGGGGCTCACAGGCGTCGATCCCGACACGCTGACAGTGTTGGGAGCTCGCCCGGCCCGCCTGCCCACTCCTTCCGCGGGTGCGGTCACGGGCTTGGTGTGGCGGGACTTCTCGGTTTCGAACCCGTCCAATGTCTCGGGCGTATTACCCGGCGAGGACGGGTTCCCCAACTTGCATCTTGCCTTGCTCCGCAGCGACGGCAACATCGCAGCGACTACGACCACAGACGCATTCGGCCGCTTCGCTTTCTCCAACGTCGGCACTGGGCCGTTCCGTGTCGAGATCGAGGCGTCCAACTTCACACAAGGCTTCTCCGGTACCTTCTGGCTGGGCCCGCAGTCGCTGACTCCCACCAGTAGCCTCAGTCAGACTGCGCAGGCGCTGCTAAGCGTCCCGCTCATCGATATCTCGGAGATCCTTGCCTACCTGTGGATCTGGGCAGGCTTCACCCTGGTCGTGGTGGCGGCCGGTTTGGCGGCCCTCGACCGCGAGGCTCTCGAGGCGGCACACGTCGACGGTGCCACGGAGTGGCAGACCTTCCGGCGCGTCACCATACCGATGCTGGCTCCAGTGCTGACTGTCGTGTTCGTGACAATGGTCATCAACGTGCTCAAGATCTTCGACATCGTCGTCAACTTGGGCATCGACACTTCTCAGCCCGGGGGCC
>JBKQMT010000032.1:0-9872 GCA_052146595.1 Acidimicrobiales bacterium | reverse complement strand
CTGTCGAACTCGGTGTCGAACCTCACGGTCGGCTCCGACGTGTACCCCGGCTATGTGTTCGTCGACGGTGTGACCAACGCCTTGTCGGCGGGCTATCCGCTCAGTGACGCCGGAACCTGTGCCACCTCGACCGCCGATGTCTTCATGGCTACGGACATCAACTGCGCCACACCCCCGCTTAACTACGGCGCCTACGGGCCCGGCTCCAACCCCAATAACGCAGACATCCCCGCGGTGGAGTTCAACGTCCTGGACGGCAGCACCCCGCCGCTGTGGCCTGGTGACACCCAGGCAGTCGGCTTTGCGATCACCAACCCGAACTCCGGCAGCGTGTACGTCAACAATGTGACGATTGCGGTGACGTCGAGCGGCGGTGACGTCGTGAACACCTCGAACAACGTCGTCACCGGATGCGTGGCGAGCTGGTTCACCGTCAACGGCTCTCCTGTGGCGCTCGACCAGAAGGTCGCCACTGGGACCACCGACTTCAACGGCTACGCCTCGATCACACTGACCGAGACCAACAGCGACCAAAGCGCGTGCGAAGGCCAGGCCATCGGCCTTACCTTCAGCTCCAACTAACACGAGCCGGTGGTGAGCCTCACTTGCCACCAGCTCAACAAGGTCGGAGGGTCGGGTCGCGGGGCATCGATTCCGCGGCCCGGCTACCCGGCCCCCGCAAAGCGCTGTCCGGCCGTTTGGCCTAGATAGCAACAAGGGTCAAGGAGTGCGTGTTCTTTACCCTGTCATCGGTCTCTCCACCACCTTTGGACCTATTGAGCAGATGAGATGAAGCACTTCAGGCGAATGACGACAGTCGTGCTAGCGAGCGCAGTGGTGCTCTGCACTGGCACGCTCGTCTTTGCCCTCACCTGCTTCACCGGCCCCAAGCCGACACCGCCGTTCGGCCTCACATGGAACATGGGCTTCAGGATCACGAGCACCATCTCCAGCTCTCGCACCAGTCAGATCGCCGCTCTCCTTTATCCGGGAACACAGCGCTACCTGTGGTACACGGCCCACAATCCACTGGAAGTGCCCATCACCGTGACCTCTTTGAGCATCAAGGCGGTGACATCTCAATCACCCACGGGGTGCCCGACTTCCAATCTCAACTACAGCCAGACCACGTTCTCGGGTACTCCCACGCTCGTCGTGCCCGCCAGGGTGGGTGCGGTGGACGGCGCCAACTCCGTGCCCGTGCCCATCTCTCTCTATGACACCGACACGAACCAAGACAAGTGCGAGGGCATGACCTTCAACTTCGTCTATTCAGGTACCGCCGTATACACCGACACGTCGACGACGGCGCTCACCTCGTGGCATAACCCGTCGGCGTCAGGAAGCCTCGTGACCTTCACTGCCAGCGTCGTCCCAACCGGGACACCGCCGGGCAACCCGACCGGGACGGTCAACTTCTACCTCTGCTCAACGGCCAGTTGCACCTCGACAACCCTGCTCGGCTCAGGCTCTCTCAGCGCATACGGCATGGCCAGATACTCGACGTCGAGCCTCGCCGCCGGGACCGACTTCATCGAGGCGATCTACCAAGGTGCCCCGACCGACTTCGCGGGGAGCACGTCGAATGTCGTCTCCCAGGTGGTCACCACCCCCACCGCCACCACCACAGCCCTCACCTCTGCTCCCAACCCGTCGGTGTTCGGCGGGACTGTCGTCTTTTCCGCAACGGTGGCGAGGTCCGCTGGGACCGGAACCCCGACCGGGAGCGTGAACTTCTACCAGTGCGCGTCGGCGACGAACTGCAGCTCGCCGACCTTGCTCGGCTCAGGGACGCTCAGCTCGGGCAAGGCCGCGTACTCCACCTCCGGCCTCCCCGTCGGCACCACCTACGTCGAGGCTGTTTACGAAGGCGTCCCAGGCTCGTTCAGCTCCAGCACCTCCAACGTCGTCACCCAAGTCGTGAGCCGTATCGCAACAACGACTGTGCTCAGCTCGGCTCCCAACCCGTCTGTTTCGGGGCACTCGGTCACCTTCACGGCGACGGTCACCGCTAGCAACGCCAGCGTGCCCACCGGGACCGTGAACTTCTACTCGTGCCCGTCTGTGTCGTGCGCCTCGACCACTTTGTTCGGGACCGGGACCATCGGGGCCGGAGGGAAGGCCACGTTCTCCACCTCCAGCCTCCCGGTAGGCATGAGCTACGTCGAGGCCGTCTACCCAGGGACCTCCACCAACTTCAACGGCTCGACCTCCAACGTCGTCACCCAGGTGGTGACCAGTTCAACCGTGGCCACCACGACGGCGCTCACCTCGACGCCGAACCCCTCCAGCTACGGGACCTCGGTCACCTTTACGGCCACGGTAACCCCGGCAGAGAGCGGCACTGTCACCGGAACCGTCAGCTTCTACTCCTGTGCCAGCACCGCCTGCACGACCAAATCGCTTCTCGGCACCGGCACGGTCGGCACCGCCAACAAGGCGACGGTCTCCATCTCCAGCCTGCCGGTCGGCACGACCATCGTCGAAGCCGTCTACGGCGGGAGCACGACTTACCTCGCGAGTACGTCCAACACCGTGTCCCAGGTGGTCAACCTCGTCGCCACGACGACGGCCCTCGGCTCCTCGCCGAACCCGTCTCAGTTCGGCAAGCCCGTGACCTTGACGGCGACGCTGACCAAGTCCTCGGGAACTGGCACGCCAACGGGCACCGTGAGCTTCTATCTCGGTACTCCCACCGGGACCCACAGCCTGCTCGGCACCGCGACGTTGACCTCGGGCCAGGCGACCCTGGTGATCTCGTCACTTCCTGCGGGCACCGACAGTCTCTATGCCGTCTACGGCGGGGACACGAACTTCTCGGGGAGCACCTCGCCTGTCATCTCCCAGGTGGTCGTCTCCTTGCCGTCCAGGTGCACCGACAACTACACGAACTGGATCTTCGGCAACCCGGCCTTCCCGGACATCACCGGGAGGAACGGGAACGATTTCATCTACGCCTTCGGCGGGAGCTACCGCGTGAACGACTTCAACGGCGATGACTGCTGCCTCTATGCCGGGGACGGGAACAACTGGCTCAGCGATGGGAACGGAAACGACGTCGCCCAGGCCGGGGACGGCAACAACGACTTCACCCTCGGAAACGGAAACGACCAGATCGTCGTGGGCAACGGGACCAGCACCATCGGGGCCGGAAACGGCTCCGACTCGGTGACGGTCGGCAACGGTCCGCACAACGGTGTCACCCTCGGCAACGGCACCGACTCGGTGACGGTGGGGAGCGGGGTCCTACAACCAAGTCGCTCTCGGCTCTGGCACCGACGTGGTCACGATTCAGGCCGGGAGCTACGACACCGTCAACGGCGGAGCTGGCAACGAGACGATCTATCTCGGGGCCGGTACCTACAACACCTTCGACGGTGCGGCCCATCACACGAACCTCTGCCACCTGCCCGCACCGCCCGCCTCCTGGCACGGGACCGTTGCCGCCTACTATCACGACACGATCATCAACTGCACGGTGGTGACCCCGTGAGGCGCCGGGGTGTCTTTCGTGTCCGGGGCGTTTTCGTGCGCCCTCTCCGACAATCCGGCGCTCACCTGCGGAGGCCAGCACACAGTCACCGGCACCAAGTCCGGGCAGTGCCCGAGAACGAGGTTCTGATGGCCAGGCGCGAGTATTCGGCCAAGGGTGTCCACCGAGCCATGAGGCCCCGGCGCTGGCGCCGCGCTCCGATCGTGCTCGGGGCGGTCGTCGCCTTGGTTCTGGGTCTCAGCGCCGGTTCGGCCTACGGCTACTTGACAACTCACGGCTCGGGCAAGGGCCTCGCGAGTACGGAGACCATGAAGACCGTCACCATGGCGACCGCCGGAACGCCGTCTACGCCGCTTCTCCCTGGGGGAACAGGAGACGTGGTCTTCAGTGTCACCAACCCGAACAACTTCCCCGTATCGCTCGTCAGCGTCGGACTGGAAACTGATGGCACGATCACCCCCAACGCTGGCCATTCGGGCTGCGCGACGACCGACGGCAACCCTGTCGTCACCTTGAACGTCCCCTCGGGTGACTTGCCGGTGGCGATCCCGGCGAACACGACGCAACCCATTGACCTCGCCAGCGCCGCCTCGATGGACGCGGCTGCCACGTCCAACTGCCAGGGGGCGACCTTCGACATCCCCCTCACGATCACGGTGCACTCGTCATGAGACGGACCCACCCCGCCCACATTGTCGGCTCCCGGAACGCCTCCCGGCGGGCCAAGGTGCTCCTGGCAGTCTTAGGGGCGACGCTCGGCCTCGGGATTGCGGGCACGGGGGTGGCCTTCGGCTACTTCGTGACCACCGACCCGTCGAACCCGGCCCAGGCAGTGGCCAACTCGCTTCCTCAGGGGGCGACTCCTGCCGCATCGCTCGGCGCGAACAGCGACGGCACGGTCACGATCACCTTCGCCCAGGTGAGCACCACGACAGGCGGTACGGAAATACCCGCCGCGGACTACCTCTTGCAGCGCTACCCGGCAGGAGGCGGTTCGCCAGTCACGGTGACTGCCTCCTGCGCTGGCACCGGGACGATCACCTGCACCGAGTCGTCGGTGCCTGACGGCAACTGGCAATACACCGACACACCCACGTACTCGACGAACTGGGTGGGCCCTGAAAGTGCCAAGAGCCGGGTTGTCACAGTGAACACTCCGCCGACTGTCACGATCACCTACCCGGTTGATGGCACCACCTACGGGTCCGACTGGACCGGGCCGATCACCGGCACGGCCTCGTCGGCGACTGGGACGACCATTGCGAGCACCAAGATGGCCATCGAGGACACCAGCACGACGATGTGGTGGAACGGCACCGCTTTTGCTGCCAGCACGCAGACCTTCGTGCCGGTCACCGGCACCACGACCTGGTTGCTTCCCCTGACGGCGGGGAACCTCACCTCGGGCGACAGTTACAGCGTCGTCGCCCAGGCCACAGACAGCGCCGGAAACGTCGGCACCAGCTCGACGGTGACGTTCACAGACACCGCTCCGGTGACTCCGCCGACGGTCACCATCACGTACCCGGTTGACGCCACCAGCTACGGGTCCAACTGGACCGGGCCGATCACAGGCACGGCCTCGTCGGGGTCTGGCACGACCGTTGCGAGCACAGAGGTTGCCATCGAGGACACCACCACCGTGCAGTGGTGGAGCGGCTCGTCGTTCAATGACGCCAGCCAGACTTTCGTGCCGGTCACCGGCACCACGACCTGGTTGCTCGCCATGCCAGCGAGCAACCTCACCCCGGGCGACAGCTACAGCATCGTCGCCGAGGCCACCGACAGCGCCGGAAATATCGGGGTCAGCTCGACAGTGACATTCACAGACACCGCTCCGCCGACGGTCACCATCACCTATCCCGTGAGCGGCACCGCCTACGGGTCTGACTGGACCGGAACTATCACCGGCACGGCCACATCGAACTCCGGGGCGGGGACGACGATTCAGGACACGGTGGTCGCCGTGGAGGACACCAGCGCGAAGACGTGGTGGAGCGGCTCGTCGTTCAGCGCCTCCAGCCAGACCTTCGTGGCGGTCACCGGCACGACGACCTGGCTGCTTCCCCTGGCGGCGGAGAACCTAACCGCGGGCGACAGCTACAGCGTCGTCGCCCAGGCCACAGACAGCGCCGGAAACGTCAGCACCAGCTCGACAGTGACATTCACAAACAACACGGGTCCGCCGACTCCGCCGACGGTCAGTATCACCTACCCGGTGACCGGCACCGCCTACGGGTCCAACTGGACCGGGCAAATCACCGGCACGGCCTCGTCGGGGGCTGGCGCGACCGTTGCGAGCACGGAGGTGGCCATCGAGGACACCAGCACCGAAAAGTGGTGGAGCGGCTCGTCGTTCAATGACGCCACCCAGACTTTCGGGCCGGTCACCGGCACCACGACGTGGTTGCTTCCCCTGGCGGTGGAGAACCTGACATCGGGTGACAGCTACAGCGTCATCGCCGAGGCCACCGACAGCGCCGGAAACGTCGGCACCAGCTCGACTGCGACTTTCACTTACAACATCACTCCGCCGGTCACGGCTGGCTAGTCCGGCTACCTGGGCGTCATCTACAAGCGTCTCCTGGAGTATTTCGGCCAGGATGACAGGTGCACGGCCACTTGGCTTCCCTCGCAAGGCGACAGGGGTCGTGCACCTTCTATCAGTGTCGACTCGGGTCCGTCGGCCCTTGAACACAGGCGATGGGCTTGGAGCGCCTCTCGGCCTGGCGTGATGGGTCAAGATGGACCCGGTGAACGAGTTCTTGGTCAGCTACCTGGATGCCATCGACGAGCGCCTCTTGGAGTACCTCGACGATGACGACGAGCTGAGACTCGATGCCGTCCAGCGCCTGCGCTTCTACACGAGCGCCCTGCTCGACGGCTCCATCACCCCAGACCACGTCGTGGAGGACTGGCCGGACTGGTTCCAACTGGTCTCCGCCTTCGTGGCCGCCTACGGCAGCGAGGAGCTGCAGGAGCTGGAAGGAGGGGCGGTGTTCCTCAGAGCCGTCGAGGAAGATGACGACATCGCTCTGACCGAGGCCGACCTCGCCTACCTGAAGGCGCTGGAGAGCTGGCTCGACATCTACCCCGAGATGCGCGCCAGGGAGTAGCCGACGGCGACCTTTTGACCTGCGGGTCAGAAAGGCTGTGTCTCCGACCGCCCATATCGCCGAATATTTCCGCCCATTCTCGATGCCCGGAGTGCGAAGTGACCGACGTTCTGTCGCGACGCGATCCGCCTTTTGCCCTAGGTGGGCTGACCTGCGCCCCTCGCGGAGGTGCGACCATCGCTCCCGCCTGACCTCAATCTGCACCGACGAAGCGGACCGTTCGCTTCGCGCCTTATACGTGCCCAAAACAACCAAGTACACGATGCCCTGGTTCGCCTGGGTTCCAGATCGAGCCGCAATCGACCCGCGTCGAAGGCCACGGGACCTCAGCGTTCAAGCGAGTCGGCGACTGATCCACCAGATACAGAAGCCGCTCAGCGCGACCGCGACTCCGGCAAATATCGCTAGCTCGTCCCACTGGAACATCCAATACCGGCTGGCGGGTTGGTAGCCGAGCAGTTGTTGGAATTGGGTGAGGCAGGCGTGGAGCGCTCGGTCGCCAGCTTCGTTGGCCGCACGGATGGTAGCCGCCGTTGGTCGCGCTGGCTTGGGGCCGTGGACTCTCACTCCGCCACCGGCACAACTAATGGTGCTCACGATCTGGCCCGATGCATTCACGGTGTTGTTCGAGACCTCCCACGCCCCCCGGGGAGGCGCGAGTTTCATCGGATACGAGAAGGGCAGCGGTTGACCCTTGGAAAGGGCGCTTCCATAGCTGCGCGCGAGGGATGGGGTCCAATAGCTGCGGGCAAGAGCCAACGGTGACGCGAGGTGCGGACGCACCCAATACGTCATCCCGAGCCGCGCTCCGAAGAATGCGCCGAGAGCGACCAACATCGCCGGGATTGTTCGGCGAATGAGGAGTCCAGCGGTGACTCCGAGCGCGAACGCAAGGGCACCATAGCCGATAGGAACGACGTCACGGGCCGCGAACACACCAGGCGACAAGCGGTTCAGGTTCATTCGGTCGAACGAGCTCGACCACCATGTGACAAACAAGGAGAGCAGCCCGGCGAGCAACATCGATGCGAGGCCAACCACGGCGAGCTTCGTCGCCATCCAGGATCGTCTCGTCACACCCTCGGTCCACGCCAGGCGAAACGTCCCGGTCTCGAACTCCCGTGCTACGAGTGGTGCGCCCCAAAATAGTCCGATCAGAGCTGGAACAAAAATCACGAGCGCGTTCAAGCCGTTCTGTAGCGGGAGGTCATAGCGAGCGAAAAGGCTCCTCGCGGAAGAGCAATTGACCGTGCACGTCGCCACGCTGGTATCGAAGAGGCCCGCGATGTGGGGTCCAGTGACTGCGAGGATGATCGCCACGACCCCGAGGCCGCCGAGGGCGACGATCGCCGGGAGTCGGAACTGCCGCCAAGTGAGCCAGATCATTGGACGACCTCCAGCTCCGAAGGTCGATCCCGCTCTCGCCCGACAGCGCGGCCCATGTAGGCGAGCACGAGGTCGTCGAGGCTGACGCGCTCCACGCTCCAGGAAGGATCGAGGATCGGGTCGTCCGTACGAACGAGAAACGTGCTCGAACGGTCTGTGTGGCTCTGCTCGATCACGACCTGATTGGACGGAAGCGTTCTCAGATCCCGACGAGGGCCGATGAGGCGGTGGTGCGTCGCGAGGAGATCCTCGACCTCGCCTGCGAGCTGCACACGCCCTACTGCGAGAACGATCAGATAGTCACAGATTCGCTCGAGGTCGGCGATCAGGTGGGACGAGAGGATCACAGCGGTCTCATGCTCGGCAACTACCTCCATGAGCCCTCGGAGGAAGTCCCGCCGGGCAAGCGGGTCCAGGCTCGCCACGGGTTCGTCGAGGAGCAGTAGCTCTGGTCGCTTCGCGAGCGCAAGTGTCAACGCGAGCTGGGCTCGTTGGCCACCTGAAAGTGTCCCGGCGCGTTGATGCGGGTCGAGCTGCACCTCGGAGATTCGACGCGTCGCTAGTTCGCTGTCCCAGTGCGAGGCGAGTCTCCGTCCCAGATGGAGGTGGTCGGCCACCGAGAGTCCCGCGTAAAGCGGTGTGTCTTGAGCAACGAAGCCGACGCGGTTGAGCTGGACGGCGGCGTCTCCAGGTTGTTTGCCGAGCACTTCGATGCTCCCCGCCGACGGCGCCAGGAGCCCGACCGCGAGTTGCAGCATCGTGCTCTTCCCGGCTCCGTTCGGTCCGACGAGGCCTACGACGTGACCATCGGGGATGGCGAGTGTGCAGTCTCGAAGCGCCCAACGCCGGCGGTAGCGCTTGCCGAGGCCGTCGGCCTTAAGGACGGGAGTCATGCGGTTTCCTCCTCGGACAGTGCTCGGGAGGTGTCGTGGAACAACGCTTCGATGCTCTCCTGGTCGAGCCCCGCTTGGTGTGCCTCGATGAGCCAGCGCCGCAGCTTCGTGCGCAACGGCCCCTGGGCGGCTAGGGAAGCTTCACCCAACGTGGCGACGATGAAGGTCCCGAGTCCTGGACGCGCGCCGACGAGGCCCTCGCGCTCCAGCTCCCGATACGCCTTGGCAACGGTGTTCGGGTTGATCGCGATGCGTCCTACGACCTCCTTGACAGTCGGGAGCTGGTCACCCACTTGAAGAAGACCAAGACGCAGCGCTCGGCGAACTTGTTGAACGAGCTGCAGGTACGGCGCCACGCCAGAACTCGGGTCGAGAAGGAAGTCAATCAATCTGGAACCACCATTCCACTAGGAAGATGGTAAATCTTGCCAGCTCTCTCGCCGACAGTCAAACCACGAAGCGCGGCGTGGCACCCACCCCAAGACAGCGCCTGCCGCGCGCTGTACTCAGCCGCCTCGGGGAAGAAAGGTGTCTTGAGATGGGGAGAGCGTGCTGAGGTTAGCGCCCGACAGAATCATCTGTGCGCCGCGCAAAGTGCATCTTCAGGGACGTCGCGAGCGCGGAACGACGGCTACGGGCGCGGTAGTCGATCAGCGCCGAGCGCCGAGTCTGGCGCCAAGTCGCCTTCCGATCGCAGCTTGTGGTCGCGCGCGTTATGTCGTCAATGAGACAAACCTGAACGAAGCGTTCCGCAGTCTTTGTTGGAGGGGGCCGATCGGGCTCGCTTGGGGCGCGTTGGCCTTCCTCTGGGCGTTGCTCAGCATGGCGCCGGGTGAAACTGAGTCGCCCGGTTCTTTCTCTTGCCCCTTCTCGGACGCGAGGTCAGTTGTGAAGGAAGGCCAGGAGCTTCGGCCACTGGTCAGCACGTGCCAGCGGGTCTGCCACAACGCTAGAGCTGCCTATCCCAAAGGACTGCTCAGCGAG
>JBKQMT010000031.1:0-5833 GCA_052146595.1 Acidimicrobiales bacterium | reverse complement strand
GATCAGCGAGGCGGACAGCTTCCGCGCCTTCAGCGATCTGGTGACGGTGGCCCGCGACCATTTCTCCGCTCCCGTGGACTCGGTGATGACTAGGCACGTGCGCACGGTCGAGGCGGACGCGTCCTTGATCCGCGCCCTCGGCACGATGATTGCGGGACGGTTCCACCGCATGCCCGTCGTCGGACACGGAGGCGAGCTGGTCGGGATGGTGTCCCAGCCCGACCTCCTCCGGGCGGTCTTCATGGAATGGCAACACGGCACCGGGGCCGAACGGCAAACGGCGAGCCACTGAGGCACGAGCCGCCGACGCCGAGAGGTCGCGGCACCGGCGGAACGGGCGGCGCGGCGCGCGGGGCCCGGCACGCGGCAGCACCCTCGAGCCTTGGCCGGGGCCGTTACTTAGGGCTCACTTCGCCAGTCCGAGCGCCTGGTCCAGGTCGTCCAGCAGGTCGTGGATTTCCTCGAGGCCGACCGACAGGCGGATCAGGGAGGGATCGACCTCGAGCTCGGATCCGGCGACCGAGGAATGTGTCATCTTCGCGGGCAGCTCGATGAGCGACTCGACGGCCCCGAGAGACTCGGCCAGGGTGAAAAGGCGCGTGCCGGCGGCGACCTTCAACGCGGCCGCCTCGCCGCCTTTGAGAGTGAAGGACACCATCGCCCCGTAGTCGCGCATCTGGCGTGAGGCGAGCTGGTGGCCGGGGTTGCCGGCGAGCCCCGGGTAGTAGACCTCCTCGATTGCCGGGTGCCCGGCGAGGTGGTCGGCGATGACTCGGGCACTGGCGCACTGGCGGAGGAGGCGCACCTCCAGCGTCTTCAGCCCGCGCTGGACCAGGTAGCAGTCGAACGGGCTCGGCACCGCCCCGGCCGAGTTCTGGACGAAACCGAGATGGTCCGCCAGCTCCTCGTCACTGGTCACGACCAGCCCGCCCACGACATCGGAGTGACCGCCGAGGTACTTGGTCGACGAGTGCACGACGGCGTCGGCGCCGAGGGCGACGGGCAGCTGGAGAAACGGCGTGGCGAAGGTGTTGTCGACGACGCAGCGGGCCCCGCGCTCGTGGGCGAGGCCGGCGACGGCACCGATGTCGATGATCTGCAGCTTGGGGTTGCTCGGCGTCTCCAGCCATACGAGGCGGGTCTCGTCGCGCCAGGTCGCCCGCAGGGCGTCCAGATCCTGCAGGTCGACCGGCGAGAAGCTGACCCCGGAACCGGCATAGAGGCTGGCCACGAGCCGGTATGTCCCGCCGTAAGCGTCGCTCGGGATGATCAGGTGGTCGCCTGGGTGCAAGAGGCGCAGCACGGCATCCACGGCCGCCATCCCGCTCGAGAAGGCGAAGCCCCGGTCCGCCCCCTCGAGCGAGGCGATCGTCGTCTCGAGCGAGACCCGCGTCGGGTTGCGGGTGCGCGAGTAGTCGAAGCCCTTGTGCGAGCCCACGGCCTGCTGGGCGTAGGTGGTGGCGAGGTGGATCGGGGTCACGACAGCCCCCGTGAGCGGATCGGGCTCCTGGCCGGCGTGGATGGCCCGAGTGGCGAAACCCAGGCCGTGCCCGCCGGGCCCGTGCCCTCCCGAGCCGGTCCCTCCCGAGCCGGTCCCTCCCGGCCCGGCCCCTCCCGGCCTGTTTCCTCCCGGCCCGTGCCCTCCCGAGCCGGCCCCTGCCTGATCCTGCGTGCTCATCGAGCCTCCCTCGCCGAGCCGGCCTGGGCCAAGAACGCGAGCGCGTCCGAGCGGGTGATCACGCCGACCGGATGCCCGTTGTCGAGCACGATCACCGCCGGCGACTCTTCCAGGCGCAGGAGGGCGGTGTCCACCGTCTCGCCGCTTCCCACCGACGGAAGTGGCGGCCCCATGACATCTGCCACCGACCGGTCGAGGATCTCGGGGTCGCGCACCGCTCGTTGCATGAGGTCACGCTCGTGCACAGCGCCGACGACCTCGGCCGCCGCCAGCGGTGGCTCGGCCTGGATGACGGGAATCTGGGAGACGTCGAACTCGGCCATGACGGCGATCGCCTGGCGGGCCGACTCGCTCGGGTGGACGTGGATCATCCCTGTGAGGCGGGCCCCTTTGCGCTCGAGTAGGTCGGCCACTGTGTGCCCGCTCGTGCGCAGGAAGCCGTGGTCGGCCATCCATTCGTCGTTGTAGAGCTTGGACAGGTAGCCCCGCCCCGAGTCGGGGATGAGGACGACGACGACGTCGTCGCGCCTCAGCTCCGGCGCGAGCTGCAGCGCAGCCCAGACCGCCGTGCCCGTCGAGCCGCCGGCGAGGATGCCTTCGTCGACCGACAGGCGCCGGGCGGTGAGGAACGAGTCCGTGTCGCTCACCATCACGACGCGGTCGACGACCCTCGGGTCATAGGTCGTCGGCCAGAAGTCCTCGCCGATGCCCTCGACGAGGTACGGTCGTCCCGATCCCCCCGAGTAGACCGAGCCCTCAGGGTCGGCGCCGACGATCTGGACATCGGGGTTCTGCGACTTGAGGTAGCGGCCGATGCCGCAGATCGTCCCGCCGGTGCCGATGCCGGCGACGAAATGGCTGACGCGTCCCGCGCTCTGGCGCCAGATCTCCGGGCCCGTGGCCCTCTCGTGCGCGGCCGGGTTCTCGGGGTTGTGGTACTGGTCGGGGTGATAGGCGCCGGGGATCTCCTCGGCGAGGCGTGAGGTCACCGAGTAGTACGAGTCGGGGTGGTCCGGGGCCACCGCCGTCGGGCAGAGGACGACTTCCGCGCCGTAGGCGCGCAGCAGCGCCACCTTCTCGGGAGCCATCTTGTCGGGCATGACGAACACGCAGCGGTAGCGGCGCCGGGCAGCGACGATGGCGAGCCCGATACCGGTGTTGCCCGAGGTGCCCTCGACGATGGTCGAGCCCGGCCCGAGCAGCCCGGCGCGCTCGGCCGCCTCGATCATCGCCAAGGCCGGCCGGTCCTTGACGCTCCCGCCCGGGTTGAGGATCTCGAGCTTGGCCACGAGCGGGCAGGGGAGGTCCCGTCCCACCCGGTCGAGCCGGACCATCGGGGTGTTGCCGACGAGGTCGAGGAGGGAGTCGGCGACTTCCATCTTCGGCCCGCGATCGGTCAGCGGGACGATCTCGACGCCGGCGAGGTCGTTGCGGCCGGAGAGGTCCTCGTCGGTGTGTATCTCCGCGGGGAGTCCGGCGCTGCGCAGCTTGGCGGCGACGCTCGCCGCCCCCGGCCCGACGACGCCGACGTGGCGGGGGATCCGGGCGCGGATCTCGGCTACCAATGTGGGCGTCGCCTCGCCCGAGGGCACGGTGAGGATGTGGTGGGCCCGGGTGGCGAGGCGTTCTGGGGGCTGGTCCGTTCCTACGACGACGAGCAGGTCCATGGGCGCCATGTTGGCCCACGGGCGCGCTCTTGTATAGAGCGCTCTTTGTATAGAGATAGTCGACTTAGCTGTCCGCCACGCGGCTCCGGCCCCGACGCCGTCGCCTCCGAACAGGTGTTCGGGTAGTATCACGAGCCGTGCAGCCGGTAAGGGGGGCCGAGATGGGCCGCGAGGCAGACGGTGCGTTGCGGGGCTTCCATCCCGCTGTCGCGGAGTGGTTCCGGAGGCGCTACCCGGCCGGGCCGACCGAGGCCCAGGCCGAAGGCTGGGCGGCGATCGCCTCGGGGGCCGACACCTTGATCGCCGCGCCCACCGGTTCGGGCAAGACGCTGGCCGCGTTTCTCGTGGCGATCGACCGCTGCTACCGCGCGGCCGAAGCCGGAGGCGAGCGCCGCGGCACCGACGTCGTCTACGTCTCGCCCCTGCGGGCGCTGACGGTCGACGTGAGCGAGAACCTGCGCAAGCCGCTGTCGGAGATCGCCGAGGTCGCGACCGGGCTCGGCCTCGCGCCGCCGCGGGTGCAGGTCGCGGTTCGCAACGGCGACACCCCTCCCTCCGAGCGCTCGGCCATGTTGCGCAATCGCCCGGAGATCGTCGTGACGACCCCCGAGTCGCTCTACCTCCTGCTCACCTCGGCGGGGGGCCGGAAGATGCTCGCGACCGTGAGCACGGTCATCGTTGACGAGATCCACGCCCTCGCCCGGGACAAGCGCGGCTCGCACCTCGCCTTGAGCTTGGAGCGCCTCGACCGCCTGGTCGCCGAGTCCCACCCCGAGGCGGGCCGGCCGGTGCGGATCGGCCTGTCGGCAACCCAGCGGCCCATAGCCACCATCGCCCGGCTGCTCGTGGGCGCCGGGCCGGGACGCACTCTGCCAGGTGGCGAGCCACGCTGCACCGTCGTCGACGTCGGCCATCAAAGGCGCCTCGACGTGGCGATCGAGCTGCCCGACGACGAGCTCGGCGCCGTGTCGACCCACGAGCAGATGGCGTCGGTCCTCGAGCGCATCGCCGCCCACATCGAAGGTCACCGGACGACGCTCGTGTTCGTCAACACGAGGAGAATGGCCGAGCGTGTCGCCCATCAGCTGGCCGACCGCCTGGGGGACGACAGCGTCCAGGCCCATCACGGGAGTCTTTCCATGGACCGCCGGCTCCGGGTCGAGGCCCGGCTTCGCGCCGGAGAGCTGCGGGCGGTGGTGGCGACCGCGTCGCTCGAGCTCGGCATCGACGTCGGACCGGTGGAGCTCGTGTGCCAGCTGGGATCTCCGCGGAGCATCGCCACGTTCCTGCAGCGCGTCGGGCGCGCCCAGCACCATGTCGGGGGCGTGCCCGTCGGGCGCCTCTACCCGCTCACGCGCGACGAGCTGGTCGAGTGCACGGCGCTGCTCGTCTCGGTCCGCTCCGGCGACCTCGACGCGGTCGTGCCGCCGGTGGCGCCCCTGGACGTGCTCGCCCAGCAGCTGGTGGCCGAGTGCGCCGCGTCGGATCCCGAAGGCTGCCCCGAGTCCGAGCTGCTCGCCATGGCGCGCCGCTCCGCCCCCTACAGCGGGCTCAGCGACGGGGACTTCGAGGCGGTCGTGGACCTGGTCAGTCAGGGTGTCGTCACCGGCCGCGGCCGGCGGGGGGCGCACCTGCACCGGGACCGGGTCAACGGCGTTCTCCGACCGAGGCGCGGGGCCCGCCTCACGGCGGTGACCTCGGGCGGGGCGATCCCGGACGTCGCCGACTTCCGCGTCGTGCTCGAGCCGGAGGAGACGCTCGTCGGCACGGTCAACGAGGACTGGGCCGTCGAGTCGATGGCGGGCGACGTCTTCCTTCTCGGGAGCGCGACATGGCGCATCCGCAGGATCGAGCCGGGCACGGTCCGCGTCGTCGACGCCGAAGGGGCGTCGCCCAGCGTCCCGTTCTGGTTGGGCGAGGCCCCGGCTCGGACAGCCGAGCTGTCCCAGGCGGTCTCCGATCTGCGAAGCGCCGTCGAGGCTGCCCTCCAGAGCGGGGGCGCCGGCGGGGCAGGCACCGCAGGCACCGTGAGGGCCGTCGAGCTCATCGAGCAGCTCGCCGGGGTCGATCGTGCCGTCGCCGAGCAGGTGGTCGCCTACCTTGCGGCCGGCTACGGGGAGCTCGGAGCGCTGCCGACGACGGGCCGTTTCGTGATCGAGCGGTTCTTCGACGACACGGGCGGCATGCAGCTCGTCGTCCACTCGCCCCGGGGCGCGAGGCTGAACCGCGCTCTCGGACTGGCCCTGAGGAAACGGTTCTGCAGGACCTTCGACTTCGAGCTGCAGGCTGCCGCGAGCGACGACGCCGTGGTGCTCTCGCTCGGGCCCCAGCACTCGTTCCCCCTCGAGGACGTCCTCGGGTTCCTCTCCCCGGCGACGGTGCGTGACACCCTGGTGCAGGCGGTCCTGCCGACGCCGATGTTCGGCTCGCGCTGGCGCTGGAACCTCTCCCGTTCCCTCGTCGCCCCGCGCTACCGGGGGAGCCGGCG
>JBKQMT010000030.1:0-92829 GCA_052146595.1 Acidimicrobiales bacterium | reverse complement strand
CTTTTGACACCCCGCTCAGCCCGCGATCTCTCGATCACGAACCGGGGTCTGCTACCGGGCTCTCCGGCGATTACCCGGACGGGACTCTCACCCGCTGGGCTGGTCCAGTTTGCAGGACGCAACATGGCTGCCAGACTACGCGCGGCGGAGCGACTGCACGCTCAGCGCAGCCGGAGGTCAGCGATCCCCGATCAGCCGATCATCGAGGAGGCTGACCTCGGGACGAAACGGGTCTCCGTGAGCCGCACGGTCGCCATCCGCGCACGCACCATGAGGCGGATGACCCACCAGGCCGGGTCGATCTCGTGGCGTGCGAGGGCCAGCTTGGCCGAGGTCGGCGCCGCGTGATGGTTGTTGTGCAGGCCCTCACCGCCGGTCACGAAGGCGAGCCACTGATTGTTGAAGGCGGTGTTGGGATAGCTCTTCTTCCCATAGCTGTGCCCGACGGCATTGATCGCGGCGTTGAGCGCCAGGTAGCTCAAAGCGTGGACCGCGGCCGCGAGGAGACCGAGCTGCCATCCGAGCACGAGGCAGAGCATCGTGATGCCGATCCCGAGCCCGATGAAAGCATGGTCGAAGAGCAACTTGTCCCAGCGATCAGGCGGCAGGTCCTTCGCGTAGCGCTCCGTCGTCGTGCCGTCGCGGGCCACCTTGCGATAGAGGGCGGCGTTGGTGAGCTGCACGCGCCAGAAGCCGAGCAGCACGGGCGAGTGCGGGTCGCCCTCGACATCGGTGAAGGCGTGGTGCTTGCGGTGAACCGCCACCCACTGGCGCGGTCGTATGCCGGTCATCAGCCAGATCAGGACACGGAAGACCATCCGGACCGAGGGCCGCAAGGTGATCGCCCGGTGCGAAAGGGCCCTGTGCAGGTAGATGGTCGTGCAGAACAGCGCCACCTGGCTGAAGGCCAAACCCACGAGGACCGCGAGGAGAACTCCTGGCACCGGGAAAGAGTATCAGGCAGCACCTACCGTCTGGTAGGTAGGCTGTCCGGTGGGTAGGCTTGGCGGATGCCGAACCGACCTGCTCCGGGCGATTCCCGGAGGGAGGTGGGGCGCTCTCCTTCGGCCTTGCCCGCTCATCTTGCCCGCGGGCCAGGGGTCACGACGCGCCAAGCGATCCTCGACGCCGCTTTGTGGTGCTTCGCCGAGCACGGCTTCGAGGGGACATCGCTCAACGACATCGCCGAGCTCGTGGGCATCAGGCGTCCGAGCCTGCTGCACCACTTCCCTTCGAAAGAGGCTCTCTATCGCGAGGTGATCGAGGCTTCCTTCGCCGACTGGCTGACACGGGTGGCAGAGGCGACCGACCGGCCGCGAGACGGCTGGGAGCAGGTTGATCGAGTGCTCACCTCGGGCTTCCTTTTCTTCGCCGAGAGTCCGGAGTTCGTGCGCCTGGTTCGGCGTGAAGCCCTCGAAGGCGGCGGGCCGATGGCCCGTGAGCTCGCTGTCGCGCTCCGTCCGATGTTCGAGCGGGCCACCGCCTTCCTCGAGCGGGAGATGTCTGCCGGCCGTTTCCGGCGGCACGACGCCCAGCAGCTGGTGCTCACGGGGTATGGGGCGCTGCTGACCTATTTCAGCGACGTCCCGTTCCTCGAGGTCTTGCTCGAGACCGACCCGCTCGGACCTGAGCTGGAGCGGCGCCTCGAGCATCTGCGTGAGTTCTTCCGGGCGGCCTTGAAGCCGTGACCGGACCACCCCGGAGACCGGCCACCGGCCACCTCGTTGCCACATGCGAGCTAGCGGCAAGCCGGCCGGGCCGATAACCTGCGGTTTCATGTCGTTCATGTCCGCAAAAGGTGACGGCAAGCGCGCCGATCCCCGCGAGGAGGGAGCCGAGCTCTTAGGCCTCGTCCGTCGCTACGTGATCCAAGAGACGGTTGCCCCCCTCCGAACGGCCGCTCGGACGCTGGTCTTCGGGTTGATCGGGGCACTCTTCCTCGGTATCGGTACTGTGCTGCTGCTGGTCGCGGTGCTGCGCGTGCTGCAGACCGAGACGGGGTCGGCCTTCGCAGGTAACTGGTCGTGGGTGCCCTATCCGATCACGGCCATTCTCGGCCTGGTCGTAATGGGCGCCTTTGGGCGCACGCTCCTTCGGTCTCGCGCCAAGCGCGCCGCCAAGCGAGGATAGGACGATGAAGCGATCGGAGGCAGGTTGATGACGATCCGCCTTGTCAGGCATTTGTTGCTCGCGAGCGATGCCTCGCGACCCGTGACGCTCTCCGACGTGGAGGACAAGCTACGCGAGGTCGGCGGAAGTGCCGAGTCGCTGGTGAAAGCCCCCGCCCAGCCGGTGATCGGCATCGCCGTGGTTGCCGGAGCGGCGGCCTTGGCCGCGGTGTACCTGCTCGGCCGCCGACGTGGCCGTCGCCGGGCTTCAGTGCTCGAGATCCGCCGCGTCTGACCGTGGCCGGCCCGGAGTAGGGGAGCGGTGCGTAGGTACCTCGATCGCTGGACGCGCCAGCTCGTCCGGCGCGGGTTTCGATCCGGGCTGATCGAGGGGAGCAACCTGTGGCTCTCGATCGGTGCGATCGCCTGGCTCTTGCGCTTCTTGTCCAGGAAGCAAGCCCCAAAGGTGAGCGTGGAGAGTCTCCGTCTCGGTGAGTCGATCGTCGTGAGCCACGTGCCTGCTCCGCCCCGCACGAGGCGGGCCAGGAAAAAGGCGCTCCGGCAGGCTGACAAGCTCGAACGACGCCAGGACAAGGTCGAGGCGGACCCTCAGCCGAGCCGTCGCGATGCCCGCGCCGCCGCCGAGGCTGCCCGGGCCCAGGCCGCAGAAGCGGAGAAGCTGGACCGCGAACAGGCGCGGGCCGGCAAGGCTCGGCGGCGTCGCGACGAACGGTCCGCCGCCCGGCGTCGCCCGAAAGGGGACCTCGAGGCGCCTCGTGGGAGCTGAGGTCCCTCCGGCACGGAGCCGGACGCTCGCCGCGGGTGAGCGGGTCCTGCTTGTCGACCGCAAGGACCGCCGCTACCTCGTCACTCTCCATCCGGGCCGGTCCTTCCAGTCCCACGCGGGGGTGATCGAACACGACGACATGATCGGCCGCTGCGAGGGTGAGCAAGTCGAGGCCCGGCAGAAAGACGGTCGTGTGACGAACGCGGCCCACTATCTCGTGCTGCGCCCGACCCTGGCCGATGTCGTGATCGGCATGCCGCGAGGGGCGCAGGTGATCTACCCGAAGGACCTCGGGGCCATCTTGATGGCTGCCGACATATTCCCAGGCGCGCGTGTCCTCGAGGCCGGCGTTGGCTCAGGTGCGCTTTCGATGGCCATGCTGCGCGCGGGCGCGGTCGTCACCGGTTACGAGCTGAGAGCGGACTTCGCCGAGCGGGCACGGGCGAACGTGGAGGCCTTCTTGGGCCCGGACCAGCCATACGTGGTCCTCGAGCGCGACGTGTACCTGGGCATCGCCGCCGACGGTCTCGACCGCGTCGTGCTGGATCTCCCCGAGCCGTGGCAGGTCGTGCCACACGCCCGGCGAGCGCTCGCCTCCGGAGGGATCCTGCTTGCCTATCTGCCGACCATCAACCAGACGGCGGAGCTGCGCGGTGCGCTCCAGCACAGCGGGTTCGCCATGGCAGAAACCTTCGAGATCCTGCGGCGAACCTGGCACATCGAAGGGCGATCCGTGCGCCCCGACCACCGGATGGTCGCCCACACCGGCTTTGTGACCTCAGCCCGCCTCTTGTCGGCCTGAACCCCTTGCCGGCCTCAAGCGTGGGCTGCCGGCCTGAACAGGGCCTGCCGACCTGAAGCGGCGGACACCGGCCGAGCGTCATCGGTCATGGCGCGCTCAGTCAGTGACGATGAAGATGCACTCTCCCGGGCATTCCTCGGCAGCTTCGGTGACAGCGTCTTCCAGCTCGGAGGCGACCGTCGCCGTCTGGGACGCCCCCCCGGGCTCGTTGAGCACCGTGTCACCTTGCTTCACGTAGGCCAAGCCGTCGTCGAGGAGCGTGAAAACTGCCGGACAGATCTCCTCGCAGAGACCATCTCCTGTGCAGAGGTCCTGGTCAATCCACACCTTCATCAGCCACTCATCTCCTTGGGGCGCTCGCTCGTTGTCGGCCGACTTGTGTCACGACCGCCTCCTCGACAGGCAAAAGCTTACGGTCCGCGCAAGTGCGAGTGGCGCGAGCTGGCGGTGTGCCTCCCAAGAAGGCCGACCCACGAGCCGCCGGGCGCTGGTCACGAGCGATCGAGAGGCCGGGGCGAGCGGTCAAGCCGCCTCGCCGGTCGCAGGACAATCCCCCGCGTGCGTGTCCGGCTCGTCAGTCCTTGACGATGAAGATGCATTCTCCCGGGCACTCGTCGGCGGCCTCGGAGACGGCGTCCTCGAACTCGGCAGGGACGACCGCTATCTGGGACTCGCCCCCGGGGTTGTTGAAGATGGCGTCGCCTTGCTTCACATAGGTCAGTCCATTGTCAAGGAGCGTGAACACAGAAGGACAGAGCTCCTCGCAGACTCCGTCTCCTGTGCAGAGGTCCTGGTCGATCCAAACCTTCATCCGCGACTCATCTCCTTGGGGGGCTCGCTCCGTGCGGGCTGGCTCGTGCCGCTTTGCGGGCTGGCTTGTGCCGCTTTTCGCAAGGCCGAGCTTAGTGCCGTGCCGGACGGTCCTCGCCAGACGAGGGGACGCCTGGCGCTGGTGTCAAACGGGTGCGGCACCGGTGTAGGGTCCCGACGGGGGCGAAGATCGCGCCGTGTGAGGAGGTGGGTCACACCGATGGAAAGCGACGAGCACACGGGTTTCCCAGCAGATGACGAGGAGCGAGAGGAGCTCTACCGGCGGGCGGAGCAAGCAGAGGACGAGGTCACCGAGCTCAGACGACGGCTTCAAGAAGCGCCCGGGCGAGTGCGCACGCTCGAGGAGCGCTTGCTCGAGACCAAGGGACAGCTCGCGCATGCGGTGTCCCAGAACGAGAAGTTGACCTTCACGCTCCAGCAGGCCAAAGAGCACATCGCCGCCTTGCGGGAGGAGGTGGACAAGCTCACCCAACCGCCTTCCGCCTACGGCACCTACCTGACTGGCAACGACGACGGAACCGTCGACGTGTTCGCGAGCGGGCGGAAAATGCGCGTCGCTGTCCACCCTGGACTGGAGGCAGAAGAGCTCCGCAAGGGCCAGGAAGTCGTTCTCAACGAGTCGTTGAACGTGGTTCTGGTCCGCGACCCCGAGCTCGGTGGGGAGGTCGTCTCGGTGCTCGAGGTGCTCGAGGACGGGCGACGGGCCCTCATCGTCGGGCGGGCCGACCAGGAGCAGGTGGCGGAGATCTCTGACTATCTCGCGGGCGTCAAGCTGCGCGCCGGTGATTCCCTGCTCATGGACCCCCGCACCATGCTGCTCTACGAGAAGCTGCCCCGACCCGAGCTCGAAGAGGTCGTGCTCGAAGAGGTGCCGGACGTGACCTACGCAGACATCGGTGGCCTCGACAGCCAGATCGAGGCCATCACCGACGCCGTCGAGCTCCCCTACTTGCACCGGGAGCTCTTCGCGGACTATCGGCTGCAGGCGCCGAAAGGGATCCTGCTCTACGGGCCTCCGGGCTGTGGGAAGACCTTGATCGCGAAGGCCGTGGCGAACTCGCTCGCCCAGAAGGTCGGCGAACGCACCGGCAATGCCCGCGTCAGGAGTTACTTCCTCAACATCAAGGGCCCTGAGCTGCTGAACAAGTACGTGGGGGAGACCGAACGCCAGATCCGCCTCGTTTTCCAGCGTGCCAGAGAGAAGGCCGAGGAGGGAGTTCCGGTCATCGTCTTCTTCGACGAGATGGACTCCCTGTTCCGCACTCGAGGAAGCGGGATCTCCTCCGACATGGAGTCGACCGTCGTCCCCCAGCTGCTGGCGGAGATCGATGGCGTAGAGGCGCTTCGCAACGTCATCGTGATCGGGGCCTCCAACCGTGAGGACCTCATCGACCCGGCGATCCTGCGCCCGGGGCGCCTCGACGTGAAGATCAAGATCGAGCGGCCCGACGAGGCCGCCGCCCAGCAGGTATTCGCCCGGTACCTGACCGACAACCTGCCCCTGGACGCGACGGACGTGGCCGCCCAGGGCGGTGGCGACCCGAACAAGGCCGTCGCCAGCATGATCGAGCAGACGGTGGGCGAGATGTACCGGGCCGACGATGAGAACCGTTTCCTCGAGGTCACCTACCAGAACGGCGACAAGGAGACGCTGTACTTCAAGGACTTCTCCTCCGGCGCAATGATCGAGAACATCGTCCGCCGTGCCAAGAAGCTCGCCATCAAGCGCGAGATCTCAGGCGAGGGCCATGGCATCCGCCTCGCCGACATGATCGAGTCCATAAGGCAGGAGTACAAGGAGAACGAAGACCTGCCGAACACGACCAACCCGGACGACTGGGCGAAGATCTCTGGCAAGAAGGGAGAGCGGATCATCTACATTCGCACGCTCATGGGCCACGGCGGGGAAGAGCGTGGCGGCCGTGCGATAGAGCGCGTAGGCACCGGGCAGTACCTCTGATCGCTTCGGGGGGTGCGCCGGTCGCCCGAGAGAGTGGGGTAGCGTCCGAGCGTGGCGATAACGAAGGTCTGCGGTATCGAGACCGAGTACGGGGTGCAGGTCGTCTCGGGCGGCGACATGAGCCCGACGACCGCGTCCTCGCTGCTCATCAACGCCTACGTCGCCCAGCTGGAGCGGAAGATCGGATGGGACTTCGAAGACGAGTCACCGGGTCGTGACGCCCGCGGGTACGCCCGCGAGGGCTCCATGTCTCCCGAGATCGAGACGCACCTCGTCAATGCCGTACTCACCAACGGTGCTCGCTATTACGTCGACCATGCTCATCCGGAGTACTCGACTCCTGAGTGCTCGAACGCGCTCGAGCTCGTCCTCCACGACCGGGCCGGCGAGCTGATCCTCAGGCGCTCGATGGAAGCCGCCGGGCAGCTCCTGGGTTCGGGCGAGGAGATAGTGATCTACAAGAACAACTCCGATGGCAAGGGCAACTCCTACGGATGTCACGAGAACTACCTCATGGACAGGACGGTCCCTTTCTCGCGGATCGTCAATGAGCTGACCCCGCATCTCGTCACCCGGCAGATCTACACCGGTGCCGGCAAGATCGGCGAGGAGGTCTCCTACGGAGGGGATGTCCCGCCCTTCCAGCTGAGCCAGCGGGCCGACTTCTTCGAGGAGGAGGTCGGGCTCGAGACGACGCTGAAACGACCGATAATCAACACCCGCGACGAGCCACACGCCGACCCGCAGAAGTACCGTCGCCTGCACGTGATCGTCGGCGACGCGAACTTGGCGGAGGTCGCCACGTTCCTCAAGGTGGGGGTCACCGCCCTCGTGCTGGCGATGATCGAGGACGACTTCCACGCCGGTCGGGACCTCAAGCTCTCGCAACCCGTGGCAGCGATCCGGTCGGTGGCGCGTGACACGACGCTGCGCACAAAAGTGGAGCTGTCCTCGGGCGGTGCTCTCACCGCGCTCGAGCTGCAATGGGAGCTGTACGACCTCGCTCGCAAGTATGCCGCCGAGCGGGGTCTTGAGGCCCTCGGGAGCGAGAAGGTGGCTCGCTTGGTGCTCGATCGCTGGGAAGCGGTCCTGCAAGGCCTCGAGAGCGACCCGGAGTCGCTGGCGGGCCAGTTGGACTGGGTCGCCAAGCTCAGGCTGGTGGAGGCCTACAAGGATCGTCACGGGCTCGACTGGGACAACCCGAAGCTGGCGGGCATCGACCTGCAGTACCACGACCTGCGACCTGCGAAATCGCTCTTCGCCCGCCTGGCGATGGAAAGGCTCGTCGAGGAGGGCGACGTGGACCGGGCGACGATCGCGCCGCCGGCGAGCACGCGGGCGTATTTCCGCGGGCGCTGCCTCGAGCGATTCTCGTCGGCGATCGTGGCCGCCAACTGGGACTCGGTCGTTTTCGACATCGGGGAGGACGCCCTTCGCCGGGTGCCGATGATGGAACCGCTGAAGGGCACGGCATTGCATGTCGATACGCTTTTCGAAGGATGCGACACTCCGGCAGAGCTACTTAGGCGATTGGGCTCATAAGGAACGGTGATGGCAGAGCGCGAGCTGAAGAAGCGACCGACGACGAGCCGTGAGGCAACCACGGCCGAGGAGGAGGCGCCGGCGACGACCGAGCGGGGCGACCGGCTTAAGGCCGAGATCGACGACCTCCTTGACGAGATAGACGAAGTCCTCGAGAACAACGCAGAGGAGTTCGTGCGCAACTACGTCCAAAAGGGGGGCGAGTGAGAGAAAGCGAGTCCTAGTCGCGCCCATGAGCCTGCCCCTTTTCCCTTTTGGCACTGACCCGGGACCGAGCTTCACCGAGCTGCTCCGCATGACCCGCGCCGGGGGCGCCCAACCTGGCCCAGGCGAGGCTCCCGAAGTCACAAGCAGCGGGCGCCTTTCCGGGTCGGCCGCGGCTTCGATGCCCGGGGTGGCCCACGGTACGACGATCGTGGCGCTGCGCTACGACGGCGGGGTCGTCATGGCCGGAGACCGCCGCGCGACCGAGGGCAACATGATCGCCCACCGCAGCATCGAGAAGGTCTTCCCGGCAGACCGTCACTCGGCGGTCGCGATCGCCGGCGCCGCAGGCACCGCGGTCGAGATGGTGCGGCTGTTCCAGACCCAGCTCGAGCACTACGAGAAGGTCGAGGGCACGAGCCTGAGCCTCGAGGGCAAGGCGAACCAGCTCGGGCAGATGGTGGGTGCCAACCTGCCCATGGCCATGCAGGGCCTCGTCGTCATACCCTTGTTCGCCGGCTACGACCTGCGCCTGAAGACGGGTCGGATCTTCACCTACGACGTCACCGGAGGACGTTTCGAGGAGACCGACTTCCACGCCACCGGCTCGGGGGGACGTGACGCAAAGAACACGGTGAAGCTCGGCTACCGAGACCGGCTGGGACGCGACGAGGCGATCGAGCTCGCGGTCGCCGCCTTGTACGAGGCGGCCGACGAGGACACCGCCACCGGGGGGCCGGACCCGCTGCGGGGCATCTACCCGGTGGTCGCGACCGTCGATGCCGAGGGTTACAACCGCCTCGAGGACGCCGAGGTGGCCGAGCGCTTCAGCAACGTCTTGGAGCGCAGGCGCCAGCAGGGCGGGGCAGGTGAGCACGGATGACGATGCCCTACTACGTGGCGCCCGAGCAGGTGATGAAGGACCGCGCCGAATACGCCCAGAAGGGGATCGCCAGAGGTCGCGCCCTGATCGGGACCACTTATGACAACGGTGTGCTCATCGTCGCAGAGAACCCTTCGAACACGCTCCACAAGATCAGCGAGATCTATGACCGCGTGGCCTTTGCCGGCGTGGGCCGTTACAACGAGTTCGACCAGCTGCGGGTGGCAGGGGTGCGCCATGCCGACACCAAGGGCTACGCCTATTCACGAGAAGACGTCGACGCCCGTTCCCTCGCGAACGTGTACGCCCAGTACCTGGGCCAGGTGTTCACACACGAGATGAAGCCTCTGGAGGTCGAGATCCTCGTGGCCGAACTCGACCCGGTCGGCGACGCGCACCAGCTCTTCCATATCGCCTACGACGGCACGGTCGCAGACGAGCAGCGCTTCACCGTCCTTGGCGGCGAAGCCGACGCGATCACCCAACGCATGACGGCCAGGTTCGTCCAGGGCTGGTCGCTTCGCGAGGCAATTCGCGCCTGCGTGGTGAGCCTTCAGGGCCCGAACAGGAAGCTCCAGGCTGGGGATCTGGAAGTCGCCGTGCTGGAACATGGGCCGAGACGCAGGGCCTTCCGGCGCGTCAGCGACGACGAAGCAGCCGAGATGTTGGCCGACGGCGAGCAGCTCGAGGCGACCGGGCCTGCTGCGCCCCCGCCGGACGAGCCCGCCTCGAGCGGCGTGGGACGGCCAGCCGAGGACAAGGACGCCTCCGCGTCGCCTGACGAGCCCGCTCAGTGAAAAGACGCGACGACACCGACTAGCAGGACGAGCGCGACCATGACCAGCACGAGAATCGTTCGCGCACGGCGGAAGTGGGCGCGCCCGGGCAGATCCATCGGAGGAAGGTCGAGCGCACTCGCGTCCTCGGGGCCGAGATCGGCGTAGCGCTCGTCGAAGGCGGCATCGACGGCGTCGGCGAGCAGCAGAGAGCGTGCGAGCTCGAGCTGGTCTTCGTGGACGAACACGCTCACGTTCGCCAGAAGGGGGTAGGGACCCTCGCTGAGGCCGCGCAGCTCGACCGCGATCCCCTCGGCGCCCAGGCGGGCCGCGAGCACGTGGCCGTGAAAGGAACCCACGACGGTCGTCAAATGGACCATGCGGTCGGCTGGCTTCATCCGGTTCGAGGCTACCGTGGACCTCAGTGGAGCGCAGGATATTCGGGATCGAGAACGAGTACGGCGTCACCTGCACCCTGCGCGGCCAGCGCCGCCTGAGCCCGGACGAGGTCGCCCGCTACCTGTTCAAGCGCGTCGTGAGCTGGGGACGCTCGAGCAACGTCTTCCTCGAGAACGGGGCCAGGCTGTACCTCGACGTAGGCAGCCATCCCGAGTACGCGACACCGGAATGTGACTCCATCGAGGACCTGGTCGCACACGACAAGGCAGGCGAGCGAATCCTCGAGGGGCTGGTCGCCTCGGCCGAGAGCCGCTTGCGCGACGAGGGCATCCGCGGCGTCATCTACCTGTTCAAGAACAACACCGACTCTGCTGGCAATTCCTACGGCTGCCACGAGAACTACCTCACCAGCCGGAGAGACGACTTCTCCCACTTCGTCCAGGTGCTGATCCCGTTCTTCGTGAGCCGGCAGATCTACTCCGGGGCGGGCAAGGTGCTGCAGACGGCTCGTGGAGCGATGTTCTGCCTCTGCCAGCGCGCCGAGCACATCTGGGAAGGTGTCTCCTCGGCGACGACGCGGAGCCGGCCGATCATCAACACCCGCGACGAGCCGCACGCTGACGCGGAGCGCTTCAGGCGCCTGCACGTGATCGTCGGTGACTCGAACATGAGCGAGTACGCCACGTTTCTGAAAGTCGGCGCCACGAGCATCCTGCTCCGGATGCTGGAAGACCCGAGCGTCGTCATCCGCGACCTCACTCTCGAGGACCCAATCCGGGCCATTCGCGAGATAAGCCATGACATCACCTGCAGGCGTGAGGTGCGCCTCGCCAACGGGCGCGAGCTGAGCGCGCTCGACATCCAGCGCGAGTACCTCGATCGGGCGATGCGCTATCAGGAGCGGCGCGGCCTGCCGGACCTCGAAGAGCGTGCCCTGTCCATGTGGAAGCATTGCATGGAGCAGCTCGAGAAAGACCCCCTCGGTCTAGACCGCGAGTGCGACTGGGTGGTCAAATACCGCCTCGTCGAGGCCTATCGCGCCCGCCATCAGCTTCCCCTCGGACATCCCAGGGTGGCTCTCTTGGATCTCCAGTATCACGACGTCGACCGTAGTCGCGGGATCTTTTACCTGCTCCAGGCCAAAGGCCGAGTCGACAGGGTCACGACCGACGAGGCGATCACCAAGGCGATGGACTCGCCTCCGGCGACCACTCGGGCGCGGCTCAGGGGCGAGTTCATCAGGCGGGCGAAGGAGAAACGCCGCGACTTCACAGTTGACTGGGTGCATCTGAAGCTCAATGACCAGACGCAGCGCACTGTCCTCTTGAAGGACCCGTTCCGTTCCCATGACGAGCGGGTCGAGCGGCTCATCGAGTCGATTTAGGCTGCTGGCCGATGACTGAGCAAGGGGAGGCTTCGACGGACGCGGACAGCCCGGAGAGCGTTCTCTTGTCGTGGGGCACCATCGAGGATCTTGGATCGCCCCCGGACGGGGAGGCGTCGCATCCGTCAGAGGAGACGGCTGCCCTCCCGACAGAGGAGACGGCACCACATCCGTCAGAGGAGACGGCACCGAACTCTGTTGGTGGGACCACCACGACCACCACGACCACCACGACCGCGCAGCCGGCCAAGGCCCGGAACGCGAAGCGACGGATCTTGGAGTGGGTCGTCGTCGTCGCGCTCGCCGTGCTCGTGGCCGCCGGCTTGCGCACCTATATCGTCCAGGCCTTCTACGTGCCCTCGGGTTCGATGCTGCCGACACTGCAGATCGGCGATCGCATTGTCGTGATCAAGTTCGGCTACACGATCCACCGAGGCGACGTCATCGTCTTCAAGCGGCCCCCGGCCGATGTCGGCACCACGGACGCAGACCTCGTAAAGCGCGTCATCGGCCTTCCCGGCGAGACCATATCGTCTTTCGGGAGCATGGTCCTGATCAACGGGCGGCCGCTCGCGGAACCGTGGCTGCCCGCTCTCACCGGGGCATGCGCCGAGAGCGCGGAGAACATCCCGCGAACAAAGATCCCTCCGGCGCACTATTTCGTAATGGGCGACTGCCGCGGCGACTCGGCCGACAGCCGGACCTGGGGGACGCTTCCGGCCTCACTCGTCGTGGGCAAGGTGTTCGTGATCGTGTGGCGTTTCGGGCACCCGTACCTGCACTGGTTCTAGAGAGGAACTGGTCCTAGAGAGGAAGTGGCTTCATGAGGAAATCTCCCTGCCGGCGGGTCTTCCCACCGGCGACAAGGTAGGATCGGTCCCATGGGCGGTCTCGATCCGGCCAAGATCTTTCTGCTCCTGGTCATAGCGCTCGTCGTCGTGGGTCCTGAGAGGCTGCCCGGGGCGGCGAGACAGCTGGGCGGTATGTGGCGCGAGCTGAACCGCATGCGGGAGAAGTTCGACGCAGAGGTCCGTGCCATGGTCCCGGACCTCGATCTGCCGAAGATCCCGACCAGCCCCTCAAAGGCCGTGAGCGGCTACATCTCCGGGCTCGTGTCGGGCATGGGCGAGTCCACCACGGCCGCAGGTGCATCGGCCTCCGAGACGGTCGACGCCTTCGGGACCGGAGGCGGCAGCTGGACAGCTGGAGGCACAGCGGAGAACGGCCAGTCGACCTGGCGGCCGCTGGTCGCAAGCCAGGAGCCGTCGTCATCGGTCCGCCGGGCGCCGGCGGTGCCTTCGTGGCCCTCGGTGGGCAGGCTTTCGGCGGACACTCGTTCGGCGGACACGGTCTTCGTGTTCGACGAGCCGAGTATGAACTGAGCCATGGCCGCCCCGGCGAGGCTGGCGAGGCTTCGCGACCGGACCGCGCGCCCGAGTCCGGACGCGATGACCCTCGGCGAGCACCTCGCCGAGCTGCGTCAGCGCCTCATCGTCTGCATTTGCTCGGTCGCGGTCGGAGCCGTGATCACCTACGTGCTCTACGACCAGATCCTGGCCGTCTTGCAGGCGCCGTACTGCCAGGCCGTGACCCATACAAGTTCGGCCGGCAAGTGCGCCTTCTACGTCACTCAGCCACTGCAGGGGTTCGCGCTCCGTCTCAACGTGTCGGCCTATGGCGGGATCCTGATCGCCGTTCCAGTGCTGTTCTACGAGCTCTGGCGGTTCGTCACCCCTGGCCTCAAGGCGAACGAGAAGCGTTACGCCCTCCCGTTCTCCCTGGCGACGGCTGCCCTGTTCGCCCTCGGCGCCTACGTTGCCTATCTCACCTTCCCGCACGCGATGCGCTTTTTGCTCGACGTCAGCGGCCCCAAGAACACCATCGTCGCCATCTTGTCGCCGAACTCCTACGTCCAGCTGATCCTGCTGTTGATGGCGGCCTTCGGTGTGACCTTCGAGTTCCCCGTCATCCTTGTCGCCCTCGAGCTGGCCGGTGTCCTCACACCGGCCAAGCTGACCAAGGTCCGGCGGTGGGCGATCATCGGCATGGTGGTGTTCGCCGGCATAGTGACGCCGAGCTCGGACCCGTTCTCGATGCTCGCGCTGGCCATTCCGTTACTGATCTTCTACGAAGCCTCCATCATCATCGGCAAGATGCTCGGTAAGTGACCGGCTGCTTCCGAAAGAGGCCATGAAGGCGTCTTTGGCCTCGGTCTCCTCCCGTGAGCAGTTCGTCGCGGAACATCCCTATCCCCTCGACCGGTTCCAGCTCGACGCGCTGGACGTACTGGACGAAGGACAGTCCGTCCTCGTCAGCGCGCCGACCGGTTCCGGCAAGACTGTCGTGGCGGAGTACGCGGTCCATCTCGCTCTCGGCGAGGGGGCGAAGGTCTTCTACACCACGCCGATCAAGGCGCTGTCCAACCAGAAGTACGGGGATCTTCGTCGCAGGTACGGCGCTGACCGAGTCGGCCTGTTGACCGGCGACAACTCCATCAACGGGCAGGCTCCGATAGTGGTCATGACGACCGAGGTGCTTCGCAACATGATCCACGCGGAGCCCGGTCGCCTCGCGGACTTGCGCTATGTCGTGCTGGACGAGGTCCACTTCCTCCAGGACCCCTACCGGGGAGGAGTCTGGGAGGAGGTCATTCTCGGCGCCCCGAAGAACGTAACGCTCGTCTGCTTGTCCGCGACGGTGGCAAACGCCGACCAGCTGGCGGCCTGGATCTCCGAGGTCCGCGGCGCCACCGGCGTCGTCATCGAGGGACACCGGCCGGTCGAGCTGAAGAACCTGTTCGTGGTGGGCGACCGCTTCGCGGAGCACCTGCATCTTCTCCCGACATTCGTCGACGGCCGGCCGAACCCCGAGGCGGCGAAGCTGGACAACCTGCTCGCTCGGCCCGGATCCGGCCGGAGGGGCGGCACCGGGACCCGGCCCAGCCCTCAAAGCGGGCGACCGGCCCCAGCCGAGGCCAGGTCGCGCTCGCAGCTCTACCGGCCCCGGCGCGTCGAGGTGATCGATCGGCTCGCCGCCGAGCGCCTCCTGCCGGCGATCTACTTCGTGTTCTCCCGGGCCGGATGCGACGAGTCGGTGAGGCACTGCCTGGACGACGGGTTGAAACTGACCACACCGGAGGAGCGCTTACGCATACGGGCGATCGTCGAGTCCTACGTCGACACCCTGACCGACGAGGACTTGGCGGTGCTCGGCTACAAGGTCTACGCGGCCGGGCTCGAAGCGGGTGTGGCGGCCCACCACGCCGGGATGGTGCCGCCGTTCAGGGAGGCGGTCGAGGCCTGCTTCGCCGAGGCGCTCGTGAAGGTCGTGTTCGCCACCGAGACCCTCGCTCTCGGCATCAACATGCCGGCGCGCTCGGTGATCATCGAAGAGGTCACGAAATTCGGCGGCAGAGGGCACCAGGAGCTGACCTCGGGGGAGTACACCCAGCTGACCGGGCGGGCGGGCCGTCGCGGCATAGACGAGATCGGCTATGCGGCGGTGCTGTGCTCGCCCTTCCACACCTTCGCCGATGTCGCCCGGATCGCCGGCGGACGCCCACGAGCCTTGACGTCCTCGTTCCGGCCCACCTACAACCTCGCCGTCAACCTCGTCCGGCGCCACAACAGGGAAGCTGCCTACACCCTCGTCAGCTCTTCGTTCGCTCAATTCCTGAGCGAGGAGGACCTGGCGGGCGAGCTCGACGCAGTCCTGGGGGTGCTCGAGCGCCGCGGGTACCTCGCCGGCTGGAGCGTCACAGAGGCAGGAGCGCGACTTGCGGGTCTTTATCACGAAGCCGATCTCCTCATCGCCGAGGCTCTGGAGTCCGGTCAGTTCGACGGCCTCGACCCGGCGAGCCTCGCCGCGGTCGCGTCGGGCTTCTGCTACGAGGCACGCAGGGAGCGCGAAGCCCCGTTTCCTGTCCCGACTGCCAAGGTCGCCCGACGCCTGGAGTCGATCGAGGAGCTCTCCAAGGGGCTGTCAGCCGAGGAGCAGCACGTGCATCTGCCGGCGACGCGGGGCGTGGATGGGGGCTTTGCCTCGCTCGTGTACGACTGGGCAAGAGGCCGGGACCTTCGCCAGGTGCTTCAACCGACCGCAGGTTCGGGCCGGCGGGGGCGGCGGGCGGCGCCTCTCATGTCAGGGGGCGACTTCGTGCGCAATGTGAAACAGGTCATCGACCTCCTCCGGCAGGTGGCAGTCGTCGCGCCCGAGGACGAGACGGCCAAGGCCGCCCGGGTGGCGGCCGAGCGCCTGCTGCGCGACGTGATCGCCGCGTCGTCGGTGGTGACGATCCCAGTCGAGCGCGGGACCATCCGCGCCGGTGGGCGACCCGCACCGTAATCTCGTCCGGGCATGTCAATGGCAGGTACAGAGAAGTTCACCGCCGAGGAGCGGGAGGTGCTCGGGCGGTACTTCACAAATCTCGACGGCCCGGTCTTCGCGCTCGTGAACCTGCCCGAGGTGGTCAAAGGTGCCCTGTTCGCCCGCTACTCGCGATCGTCGAAGAGCCTGCGCCGGCTGTTTCTCGACGAGTTCTTCGAGGAGCTCGACGTCGCCGGCGACACGAGCCTTGACGCCTCGGTCGGCTTGCGGCGCGCCGAGGAGCTCTACGCCCGCGTCTTCAGCGAGTACGGGGACGACTCGGTCGCCCAGCTCGGAGCGGTCCATCTCGCGTGTGAGCAGTCGTCGAACCTGCTCACGAAGATCCTGGAGCGGGGCCGGCTCATGTCCTACCTCGAGCAGTCGACTCGCTACATCCCCTATGACAGCCGCCTTCCCTCAGGCCACTACCGCTACCACCGCGACCCAGCCGTGCTGGAATCGCCTCTTGGGGCCCGTTATGTCGGAGAGATGGACCGCATGTTCGACACTTACGGCGAGCTCTTGCCGACGCTGCAGGCCTTCGTGCTCCGGGAGAACCCGAGGCGCGGAGGTGTTTCGGAGCTCGCCCACCGCCATGCGGTCCGGGCGCGCTGCCTCGATGCGCTGCGAGGCCTGCTTCCCGCCGGCTCGCTCTCCAATGTCGGCATCTTCGGATCGGGACAGGGCTACGAGCAGCTGCTGCTGCGGATGCGCGCCCATCCGCTGCCCGAGGCCCGCCGCTACGCGGACCTCATCCTTGTCGAGCTGCGCAAGGTGATCCCGTCCTTCCTCGCCAGGGTCGACCGACCTGAGCGGGGCGGAGTGTGGACCGGGTACCTCCAGTCCCGCCGGGAGGCAATGGAGACGACGATGCACGAGCTGTGGCCGGTCGAGGTCCCGGCGCCAGGCACCTCGGTCAGCCTCACCGACTTCGACCCCGCCGGGGAGGACAAGGTCCTCGTGGCGATGTGCTACCCGTACTTGAACCTTCCCGAACAAGAGGTCGCCCGACGAGTCTGCGCCCTCGCTCCGGAACAACGCCGGAGGATCATCGAGGCCTACGTAGGAGAGCGCTCCAATCGCCGCCACAGGCCCGGAAGGGCTCTCGAGTGCACTTCTTACCGGTTCGACGTTGTAGCGGACTACGGGGCGTTCCGGGACCTCCAGCGCCATCGGATGCTGACCATCGAGTGGCAGCACCTCAGTACCGATCTCGGCTTCGAGGTGCCCGCGCTCGTCGAGGAGGCTGGGCTTTCCGGCCGGTTTCTCGAGTCCTTGGAGCGTTCCAAGAGCCTGCACGACGCCCTCGCCCCTTACTTCCCCGAGCAGAGCGCGTACGCCGTGGCGCTCGCGTTCAACATCCGTTTCCTGTTGCAGCTGAACGCCCGTGAGGCGATGCACGTGCTCGAGCTTCGCTCCGGTCCGCAGGGGCATCCCGCTTACCGGAAGATCGTCCAAGAGATGCACCGGCTAATCGCCGAGCAGGCAGGCCACCACGCGATCGCGAATGCCATGAGATTTGTCGACCACACCGAGACCGATCTCGGTCGCCTCGAGGCGGAACAGCGCTCGGAGTCCAAGCGACAAGGCATCGGGCCGAGCCTCTGACTGGCTGGCTCGAGCCTCTGACTGGCTGGCTCGAGCCTCTGACTGGGGACTTCTCGTTTCCGCTTGACGAGCACTCTCCCAGTGGTCATAACTAGAGGGTCCCCTCAAGCCGAGGGCGGCTTCCGATTCAGGGGAGGCTGTTCAAAGAGCGTCCAGGGGTGTTGCGAGTGGTGGGGACCCAGGAGTCGAGTAGAGAACGCCCCTGCCGGCATCTGAAGCCGGCGTATCGCCCGGGCAGGCGACAAAGGGTGGCCCCAAAGGCATCCTGGGTCCTGCCGCCGCCCCGCGATCGCAACGCCGGCCTCCGGCAAGTATCGGGAATCTCGCCGGAAGTCGTCCGAACCGAGCATCGGTGCCGTATAGTCCATCCGGCCGCGTCCCCGGCACCGGTTCCCCGGGGCAACGCGAGAGCCGGCACCGATCACTTGAAGGACGCTTATGCGCAAGGACACTAAGGACACTGCAGATCTGGAAGAGCCCATCGAGGTGGACGATCTGGAGGTTCCCGAGGCCGACGAGGCGGACCTCGACGATCTCGCAGAGGCGGATCTGCTCGACGACGAGGACGACGACGACCTCGGTGACGTCGCGCTGGGCGACGATCTCGACGAGGACGATGACGACGTGGTCCCCATCGGTGTCGTCGCCGAGGGCGACATGGCGGCGATCGAGAGCGAAGACGAGGACGACGATGACCTCGACGATGACGACGTCGAAGCGAGCCTTGATGTGATCTTGAAAGAACGCCTGGTCGTCGTCGACGAAGACGAGGACGAAGAGGAGGAGGCGCCCGATTCGGAGGACCGCGGGGAGGGTGCTCTTCGCGTGCTGCCCAAGCAGCCTGGAGAGTTCGTCTGCCGGTCCTGTTTCCTCGTCAAGAGCCAGACGCAGCTCGCAGACAAAAAGCGCCTCCTCTGCCGAGACTGCGTATGAGCAGAGCGCGTCAGGTCCTGGTGAGCCTGGCAGTAGCGTCGTCTCGTGGCTGAAGAACGACCCGTCTCCGACACGCTGCTCGACTGGCTCGTCTACGCGCCGCTGGGAGCGGCGACCATCCTCGTCGAGGAGCTGCCCCGGCTCGCAGAGCGCGGCCGCGAGCGTTTCGAGAGGCAGATCGGTGCCGCGGAGCTGATCGGCAGGTTGGCCGTCGCCGAGGCTCGCCGACGCCTCACAGTGCCGCCATCGAGCCAGTCTCGCGAGGCTGTGCCTTCCAGTCGCTCACAGGCGGAGTCGCGGTCTCCGCTGCAGAGGCCAGCCCGCCCGGCACCTTCGTCGTCTCCCCAGGCGGCACAGGGTCCTCTCCCGACTCAGGCCCATGAAGCTGAAGGAACGCCCCACCCCCGCGGCGGCGGCACGAGGAGGCCCCCTGAATCGGCGCACCACGTGGGCAGAACCGAAGACAATGAGCTTCCGATCCCCGCCTACGACACGCTAGCTGCCTCACAGGTCGTGGAGAGGCTGGCTTCTCTCTCGCCAGCTGAGCTGGAGACAGTGCGCAAGCACGAATCGGTCACTCGGCGCCGCCGCACCGTGTTGCACCGGATCGCGCAGCTCAACGCGGAGCGTGACGGCGCAACGGCCTGAGCTGCCGTCGCACGCCTAGAGTCACAGAACATGCAGGTCGAGACACGTCTTGGCACCCGAGACGACGTGCCGGCGCTAGTGGAGCTCTACCGGCGGTTCCGGGAATCTCTCGTGAGCGAACGAGGTGGCAGCAGATACCTGCTGAAAGAGGCATTCGCCGAGCCTCTCGATGCCCACTTCGAAGCCATCGTCTGTGACGACCAGCGGCTGGTCCTGCTAGGCACGCTCGACGACGTGCCGGTTGGAACGGCCGTCGCCCGACTCGAGGAGCTGCCGGACTCGTCCCACCTCGCCATCGTCGAGGTCCTCTATGTCGATCCGCCCGCCCGCGAGGTGGGTGTCGGCGAGAAGCTTCTCGAGGCCGTGGTCGATTGGGCTGGGCGAGGCGCGGCCACCGGACTTGACGTACCGGTGCTCCCTGGTGCAAGGGAAGCGAAGAATTTCCTCGAAGGCGCGGGTTTCGTTGCACGCCTGCTTGTCATGCACCGAAGGCTGAGCTGATACCAGGGTGAAGGCGTGCATGGGATGACGGCCGTCGCTCCAAGACGGGCCGGCCCGCATGGCCCGAGAGGCGTCGTGCGCGCGCTCTTTCCCGCTCCAGCATCGCCCGCAACCGGAGCCGCTTTCGCCCGGCAGTAGCCCGCAACCCCGGCCACCTGTGAGCCGCCGTGCGCTGTCGCGCAACCCGAGGGGCATTCCGGGTACGGCTGGGGCCTTCAGGAGCTCGACGAGTCGGCGGGAGCCTCCTGACGTGCTTCCAGAGGGCCCTCCGGCTCGGCTTCCTCTGCAGCGGGTTCCGGCACGGCCTTGTCGGCTGTGGCCTCCGGCTCGGCTTCCTCTGCAGCGGGTTCCGGCGCGGCCTCGTCGACTGTGGCCTCAGACAGTGCGGCCTCGGGCGCTGCCTCAGGAAGTGCGGCCTCGGGCAGCGCAGCCTCAGGAAGTGCGGCCTCAGGCAGTGCGGCCTCTTCCACCAAGGCGGCGCTAACCGCTTCGTGCAACGACTCTGGCAAGGCACCGGCTGCTGCTGTCTCGTCGGTCGCCAGGGCGGGTCCCGGCTCGGTCGCCGAGGCAGCTGGCGGCGCGGTCGGCGGAGCGACTCGCCTCGAGGCGCGTGCTGGAGGGCGAAGCGGACGCGGAGGGCGACTCGTCCGAATCGGCTTGGGTGGCGGTGGCATAGACAGACCAACCATCGGCGCCAGGGCTGGGATACTGCCCGCCGCCAGCCGGGCTTTGCGGACGACCTCTCCCGAGGGATCCTGCGGCATACCTTCAGGGTGGATCTGACGTCGGATCGGCGACGCGACTGCGGCATCGAGAACGGCCAGCCAGCGTTCGACCGGAGAGGTCGCGGTCATTGCGGCGCTCGCGCTGCTCGCTAGCCGCTCGACGAGTGCCGCTGGGAACCGAGCCGTCGGCTCCGGGGGCTGCGCGGAGAAACGAAGCGCCTGGAGGACCCGACCTTCTTCGAGGGCATGGGTGATCTGTTCTTCCCAGTTGGAACGAAGCTTCTTTACCCGCCGGTCGAGCTCCTCGCGGAGCTTGCGGTCCAGCTCCCTGGCCGTCTCGTCACGCGGCGCTGCGGCCGCAACCGTCGTTCTCAAGTCTCGGAGGGAAAGCTGTTCGAGCTGTGCAACCGCTGCTTCAGCTCGGTCCAGCCAGATCGCCTGCTTGACGGATGACGCGATTTGCTCGGCGAGGGCGAGGATCGCCTCACCCGAGAGCTCGGGCCTGCCTTCGGAGCGAGCGCGCTCGCGCTCTTCGGCGATCGCCCTACGGACGGCCGGTATTCCGCCGGCAGCGAGTCGCTCGGCGATGGGTCGTTGCTCAGGCGCCAGGCTTGCGAACAAGACATCGCGATGTGCTGTGCCCGGTTCGAACCGCGGGGCAGTCCGGCGCGGAGCGGTCTGCTGAGCAGAGCGCACAGCCGCGGGTTGCCGTGAGTCCGTGCGGGCTCGCTCGCCAGCAGGTGCTCCAGAACGAGGTCCACCGGTTGTGGGGGTTCTTGGGCGTCCCTGACCGCCAGGGGCTCTACCGGTAGGAGAGGAACCGCTTGCGGGGGCTCCTTCCGCCCGAGGACGGCGCTCAGGGCGCCGCTCGCCGACAGGGCGCGCAGGACGGCTTGCGGCGGTAGAAGAGGCGGCCGAGGAAGAACCCCTCGCCTGCAAGTCTTCCGCCCGAGGACGGCGCTCAGGGCGCCGCTCGCTCGCTTCGCTGACGGCCTCAGCAGACGGCGGCCGGCGAGTCTCCGGGCGTTCTCCGCCACGCGACGGTCGACGATCACGCGTTCCGCTTCGATCGCCGCGACGCGGACTGTCGAGAAGGTCACGGCGATCGCCCCGGCCGTGTCCACCCTCCGAAACAAGCACCGTCGTGACCGCCGGAACTGGCTTCGAAGACCCGATCAACTCGATGCGCCCCGCCGGCGTCGCCTTCTCTTTCGGGGGAAGCACCGACAGGATCGTGATCCCATCTATCTCGACCTCGGCCTCGACGCGCAAGACATCTCCCACCTTGGCGCTGTCGGAGAGGAGCTTGCCATCGATGACACCTTTGGGCTGCCGCGCTCCGGCGGCGCGCCAGGTGTAGCTGCCGTCTCCCCGGGCGCTGGTCAATTCGATGTCGAGACGATTAGGCATGCTCCGGTCAAACTACCCTCTGCGGGCGCGGTTGCGAAGCGGGAGCCCTCCCGAGGGCTCCAACGGCCGCGCGGCGCGGGCTCTCCGCCAACGCGCTACAACCTCAACCATGGAACGCGACACCGACGAAGGGTCCTGCGAGAAAGGGGTCTTGCCAGCCGCGTCCCCAGGTACAGTGCCTCAGACAACTCCTGTTCCATCCCCGGCGAGCCCGTCTTCGACCGAACCGGCTCCCTCCGTGGCGACCGGGAGACGCCGCGGGGGCGAGACGCTCCGGGGATGGATCGGGGTTGTGTTCGTGGCCCTCTTGGTTGGTACTGGGACCGGACTGGGCGTTGGCGCAGGAGTTGCCGCAGTGATCCACGCTCACGACACGACGACCGTCAAGTTCTCTCCGAACACGAGCGTGTTCCAGCACATGAGCAATGTGAAGACCGTACTCGCGCGGGTCCTTCCTTCGGTGGTGGCGATCCAAGCGGTGGGACCCGGCTGCGCTTCAGGAGTGCTGAACGGTACGAATGAGCTCGACGAAGGCACCGGGATGATCCTTACCCAGAGCGGCGAGATTCTCACGAACAACCACGTCATAGCGGACGCAACCGAGATCAAGGTCACCCTCTACGGCGACAAGAAGGTTTATCCGGCAACCCTCGTCGGCACTGACCCGAGCGATGACGTCGCACTGCTCCAGTTGCACGGCTCGAGGTCGGTAAGAGCGGTGTCGTTGGGGGAGCCAGGAGATATTCGGGTCGGGGAGGACGTTCTCGCTATCGGTAACGCGCTCGCCCTTTCCGAGAGCACTCCCTCGGTCACCGAAGGGATCATCTCCGCGAAGGGAAGATCCATCAGAGCAGGAGGGGAAGACTGCGGCGGAACCGAGTCGCTGAAAGGCCTCTTGCAGACCCAGGCGGCGATCAATGCGGGCAACTCGGGCGGCCCGCTCGTCGATGCTGGCGGGCAAGTCATTGGCATGAACACAGCGGCCGCTACGACCTCAGCCGGCGAGGCACCCACCCAGAACATCGGATTCGCGATCCCGATCGGGAGCATCAAGGCACTCTTGCCCGGGCTCCGCAACGGGGGCACGATCGGGACGCCGAAGGCGTTCCTGGGCGTCGAAGTCGTGTCGGTCACTCCCGCCAACCGCTCCACTTATGGGATCAGCCCCGCCAAGGGTGCACTGGTAGTGGGCCTGTTCCCAGATGCCCCGGCCGCAATGGCAGGAATCCGAGTGGGCGACGTCATCGTCAGCTTCGCCGGGCGTGCCATCGGCAACGACGTGGCTCTCACCGCGGCCGTGCGAGCAGGTCATCCCGGCGAACGAGTCGCGGTCGAGCTGTACCGGGGCCGGGTGCGGACGATTGTCTCACTCGTGCTTGGCACCAAGCCGGCACCGGAGCCTGGCACGAGTTGACGGCGGAGTTGTGCGCCCTCGGAGCCTTTCCGCCGGAGGCCGTTCAGCCGGCGCGCAGCTCCACGGCCTCGAGCCCCTTCGGTCCCGGGCGGGAGAGGAACTCGACGCGTGCCCCCTCGGCTGGTGGCTGATCGGCGTCGCTCAAGGCCGAACGGTGCACGAACACGTCCCGGCCACCGGTGTCCGGGGCGATGAAACCGAAACCCCTGACGGGATCGAACCACTTCACGGTCCCGGTCGCCGGCCGCAGCGACCGGCGGCTGCGCGAGTCGCGCTTTGAGGCGTGCAGGTACCCGGCACGAACCGGACGAGCAGCTCGCCCAGGGCCTCTTCGGCGATCTGATTCGGCAGCCGCTGCCGGGCGCGGAGAGGTCCCCGTGCCTGCCGGGACTTCGCTAGACGCGCTCGAGCTCGCACGCTGTGGGACCGCCGCGAGGAAAGCAGGCCGCTCGAGGGTCTGAGGAAACCCGAGCGCGCGCTGAATGGATCGTGTCGCACCGGCCTGGTCCGGGGTGACGAGTGAGATCACTGTGCCATCCGCGCCCGCACGGCCCGTGCGACCAGAACGATGGACGTAGTCCTTGTGATCGCCCGGCGGGTCGAAGTGGAGCACGCAGGCGACGTTCTCGACGTGAATGCCGCGTGCCGCGACGTCCGTGGCGACGAGCACCCGGGCGGCTCCCGAGTGAAAAGCCTGAAGGGCACGGTCGCGTTGGGCTTGAGTACGACTTCCGTGCAGCGCCACGGCACGCACTCCCGCCCCGGCCAGTTGGCGTGAAAGCCGATCGGCGCCGTGGCGGGTGCGGCAGAACACGATCGCCGTCTCGTGACCGGCTACCACCTTCGCGGCGAGCGCCACGCGATCGTGACGCTCGACCTTCCAGAAGTGATGGCGCACTTCGCCAGAGGTAGCCTCCGTCAACTGGACCTCGTGACGCACCGGATTGCGCTGATAGTGGCGAACGAGGACGTTCACCTCGCCGTCCAGGGTGGCGGAGAACAAGAGCACCTGGCGATCGGCCGCGGCCTGATCGAGGATTCGCCGCACTGCTGGCAGGAAACCCATGTCCGCCATGCGGTCGGCCTCGTCGACGACAACGATGCTCACATCCTGCAGGGTCACGTCGCGCCTGTCGATGAGGTCCTCGAGCCTGCCGGGACAGGCGACCAAGATATCGACCGCCGCGCGAAGGGCGCGGAGTTGAGGGCCATAGCCGGCACCGCCGTACACGGCCGCCACCGAAAGGCTCCGCGCCTTGGCAAGAGGACCGATCACTCCGCAGACCTGAGCAGCCAACTCCCGGGTGGGAACGAGGACAAGGCCTCGAGGTCGTCCGGCTCTAGAGCGCGACCGTCCCGCGAGTGCCTCTACGGCGGCGATCGCGAAGGCGAGGGTCTTGCCGGAGCCGGTAGGTGCCCGGCCCGACACGTCGCGACCGGCGAGGGCGTCGGGAAGAGTCGCCTCCTGGATCGGAAATGGCGTTGTGATCCCTTCGCGCTCGAGGAGCGCGATCAGATCCGCGGGCACGCCAAGATCGGCAAAGGTGGGGGACAAAGGGACTCCAGTCAGCTCAAAAAATGAAGGCCAACCAGAACATCGTCTCTAGGCCTCACCGGCGACAGCCGAAAGCCGGTCAACCCGACCGACTGCAAAGACTCTAACAGGCATCCTCGCTACCGCCGCGCATGAACCCGTCAGACACGGTGGCCGACACGATCCGCTCAGCAATGAATCGGCCTCGACCCCCCGAGTACGCAGAGGATGCCTGTGGCGCCTCTTCCCATGACCCACGCCAGCAGGGCGCTGTTCGTCGCCGAGCCCGGCGGTGCGCGAGCCGGCCTGAGCGGGCCGCAACGCTACCGTGGCGGGGACTTGACGCCCTGCCTGCAGGAGGAACTGTGAGCGACTACGTGGACTGGAACCAGAAGATCATCGAGGAGATCCGCGCTTCGGGCGGCCAGGTAGGTGGTCAGTTCGCAGGAGCCCCCCTCCTGCTGATCACCACCGCCGGAGCCAAGACCGGCCAGAAGCGGACGGTCCCGGTCATGTACCTCCCCGAGGGCGACCGTCTGGCCGTGCTCGCCTCCAAGGCAGGGGCGCCGACGAACCCCGACTCGTACCACAACCTCCTCGCCCACCCACGGGCCACGGTCGAGGTCCGGACCGACACCTTCGAGGTCGAGGCGGAGGTCGCGAGCCCCGCGGAGCGTGACCGCCTCTACGCGATCCAGGCCGAGCGCTACCCGGGCTTCGCGGAGCATCAGGAGAAGACGACGCGGGTGATCCCCGTGATCCTGTTGAGACGCGTCGAGCCGTGAGCGGATCACCCGACCCGGCGAAGGTGCTGGTCGTAAGTGCGCATCCCGACGACGTCGACTTCGGCGCCGCAGGCTCGGTCGCGGTCTGGACTGACCAGAGGATCGAGGTCGCCTACTGCATCGTGACCGACGGATCGGCCGGTAGCGCCGACCCGGGTATCGCCCCCGGCGACCTCGTAAGAATCCGTCAGGAGGAGCAGCGGAAGGCCGCCGCCGAGGTGGGAGTCACCGACCTGTATTTCCTCGGCTACCCCGACGGCTCGTTACAGGTCTCATTGGAGCTTCGCCGGGACATCGCCCGCATCATCCGGGTCGTGCGGCCCCAGCGGGTGGTATGCCAGTCCCCGGAGCGCAACTGGGACCGGATCCGCGCGAGCCACCCGGATCACCTGGCAGCAGGCGAGGCAGCCCTGCAAGCCGTATACCCCGACGCGAGGAATCCTTACGCCCATCCGGAGCTTCTCGCTGAGGGACTCGAGCCTCATGTTGTCGATGAGGTGTGGCTCATGGCCTCGCCGCGCGCTCAACTGGCCGTGGACATCACCGAGACCGTCGACCGCAAGCTCGCGGCGCTTCGCTGCCATGTAACCCAAATGGGCGACCCCGACCGCCTGGAGGAGATGATCCGCGGGTGGGCGAGCGCTAACGCTGCAGCCTTGGGCCTGCCGGGAGGGCGGCTTGCAGAGAGTTTTCAGGTCGTCGACACGAGGTAGGCAGGGAGGGCCTGCAGAGCCGGCGCGGCGGCGTCGGGGTTTCGAGGGCCTGGATCGGGGCATGATCTCGTACACGGCAGGGTGACGACGTTGTCCGGACGGGCGACGTCGTCACTCGCGAAATGAGGCGATCGCGGAGTGGCAACAGGTGCCCCGCGGGACGAGTGGGACGACCAGGAGCTGCGCGACCGGCGGGCTCGCGCCGATTTGGGCGCTGCTCGGCGCCCGGCATGTTCCCCCTCTTCGTCGCCTCCGTTCGTCACCAAGTCGAGTGGCTCCGCGAGCAGGTCGCCTCGGACCGGCTTGGCGGAACAGTGGTAATCGAGGAGGCGAGCGATCTTTCTGGCTGAGCACCGCCACAACAATTGCGGATGCCCAAGGGCGACGCGCGATGGCACCGTCTCTGCGCGCTCTTTCGCATGCGTGCTATGAATTCGCCGTCGGCTTCTCTGGGGGGCAACCGGGCCATGGTCGAGGATCGGAAGTGCGATAGCCGTAGCTCCGCTGCGGGCGCCCGCGGATCTCGCAACGGCCCCGGAGAGGACATGGACCCTGTGACTCCGGGCGCCGACGACGCGGCGCGGCCCGGGCCCGCCTGGGGCAGAGCGATACCGTTTGTCGCCGTCATCGCCTTTCTGGTTGCGATCGTAGGCACTTCTGTCGACGTGCACATCGTAGACAGCTGGGGGACCCCGAGCCTTGGCGCGATCAAAGTCAGGCTCGCGCCGCGCACGCTCGAGGCCGGACGGCTCGGTCCCGCTCCGCGAGATACGACGAATCAGCACCCTGCCTGGTGTCGTGACGCCTCGGTCGGTCTGCCCGGTCCCGCCGGGCACGCAGATGTTGCAGTCGGCGTCCGGTATGTCGCCAACCTCGGCTACAGCGTCCGCCGCCCCAATGCTCGCCTTTGCCCGGTGGCAGTGTTCGCGTCCCATGTCGGGTGGCGCGCTGGAGGGGGCGAGTCGTGAGCGCCCTTGAGGCTGCGCCCGGCAGCTGGTCCGGCCTCGACTGGGACGCGAGATCCGTGGCCGAGTGGGTCGGGCGCCACCTGCTGGGAGTGCAGATCGACAAGGGCCGGATACGCTTCGGCGGCCTCACTCCGACCGAGCGCAGGCTGACCGTCGCCGCCCTCGTAACCGTCGGAGCGGTCATCCTCCTCATCTTGTTCCCCTCGGTCGTACCGAGCGGCAACACGATCCAGCTCTACAGCGGCTACGGCGCCGAGACCATCGACACCTCGGCATCGGCCCTGTTGCTCCTCGCCCTCGGCTTCTTCGTTGGTCTCGTGGCTTACGCCGCCTTCGACTGCCCGCCCTTCCTGCGTGTCCTCGCAGCCGTCGGGTTTCTCCTCACCGCCGCGCAGATCGCGAACTCGATCGGGAACTACTGGGGCGGATTTCTCCCGGCTTTCATCCTCGCCAGCTACGTGATCGTCCCGCTGGGACTCGTCGTCTCGGCGAGCGAGCACACCAAGCTCTACAAGCGCCTCGGCCATGGCGGCGCTTGGGTGGCGGGCAAGGCACGCTGGATCGCGCTTGGCGGCGTGGCCGTGTTCTTCCTCAGTTCGACACTGCTCTATGGCATCGGCCTGCACAACGCTGGCTTCAAGCATCCTCCGGTTCGGCTCTCGTGAACGACATCGCCATTCCCGTCCAGGAGACCCTCTACGACTTCTACGGCGGGATGGTGGTCCTTTTCATCGTGGCGTCGCTCGCGGTCGTCAGGTTCTCCTACGGCATCGGCCAGATCGTGTGCGGTGTGGTGCGTCGGGCGCCGGCGCGGTGGACTCGCTGGGCCCTGGTCGGCCTGATGGTGGCCGAGGTGTTCTTCCTCCTCCGGCGCTATCCCGGTTACGGCTGGGCCGACTTGAAGCAGTACCCGCAGATCGCGATCCTCTCGGCACTCAGCCTCGTGGCATTCGTCTGGATGACCCTTGGCGCCCGCGGGCTGTTCGGCACTCCACGGCGCGAGGTAGAGACCGAGCGCGTCATCTTCCGCGGCGCCGGCGCGTACAGCTTCGGGCTGGTCCTCGTCGGGGTACTCACGAGCGCCTCTTGGATCCTGGCGACCTTTTTTCCGAAAGGAGGCGTTTCCGCGATCCCGGACCCGTTCGGGTGGCTGTCCAACCACGCGCAAGATCTGGGTTTCCAGGTCGGCTCCACCGCGGCGCTGTTCGCACTGCTCGTGGTAATCGGCATGCGGCTCGCACTGCTCGTGGTAATCGGCATGCGGCGGGCCAACGCGGGCGCGTCGCTCGAGACGCGCCAGGCGGGCTTCGGCCTGGTGCTTGTCAGCGGCTGGGCACTTTGGACCTACATCGTCAGCTACATCGCGCCTCTCCCCATGTACGCCGTCCTTCTCACCAACTTGACGCTTATCGTCACGGCCGCCGTCGCCGTCGACATGGTGCGCCACTGGAACGCTCTCAGCGCGCAGCGACTCGGCGTGCTAACGGGAATCGTCGCCCTCAGCTGGCTGATCTCGACCGACGGCGGATTCCTTAGCATCATTGGCGGTTGGGTCGGTCTGAAGAGAAACGTGCCGCTTGCCTTCGGGACCCTGCTCACGCTCATCGGGGCGTCCGAGTTCGCGGGAGGCAACAGTCGCGTCTTTCCTCGCCGGGCACGCCCGCTCGTCTGGCTTTCCTATGTCGGCATCTCGTTGCTGTTCCGGCTGTCGTTTCAGTTCACCCACGGGCTCAACGTCATCGAGCAGGAGTACGGGCTCGACACGACGGCCGGCTACCTGCTTATGGCCCCACCGTTCGCGGCGTGGCTGGTCCTTACCGGCTGGTTCGAGGAACACATGAGCCCTAAAGAGGCGGGTGCGGCCGGTGCGATAGCCGAGCCCGCTCTCCGGCCCACCGTGACGGAAACGTCGTGAGCACCCCCGAACCCCCTGCTCCAGAAGAGCCCGTGCTCCCGACCGGTGCCGAGCCCGCACCGGCACCCCCGACGGTTCGCGAGGAGGGCGACGAGCCCGCCGTCGAGAGGGCTGAGACAATGCGGCTACCGCTCCGAAACTGGGTGTTCCTTTGGGCCGTCCCCGTGGTGGTGGTCGTCGTCGTGCTCGTCATCGTCATTGCCTTGACGAACCCGTAGCCGCGAGAGCTCACACTGGACCGGTAGTGGGGGAGAACCACACCATTGTAGTTCTCCTTCGACGTTTACGCCCGCGTGCGCCGCGCTCAGGGTCAGCCATCTTGGAGCGCGCCATAATGAAGATGAAAGACTTCATAGAGGCGACAACGATCTGAGGGGCTAGTTCGCAGACACGAGGTCGATGCGCTTGACGTTCGCGCTGCGGATGTGCACCTTCTCTAGGTACTTCTCCCCGCCGATGCCGATATAGAAGTCTGTCCACTCCTCGTGGACCTGGTAGTGGTCAGCCTCCACAATCTCGTCCGGCGTGCTGTCATAGTAAGTAATCACGAATTGGGGCAATAGCTTCCCCTTTCCTCGCTCTCTGGTGGTCACGCTACTCTCGGGGGTCGCGTATCGGGGGTTTGCTCCGTGTTCGATTTTTCAAGGGGGTCGGCAATGCGGTCTGGATAACGTTCAGGTCCCACACCCCCTCGGTGTATCCGTAAATGTCTCCGTAACGCCCGTCTACACGGCTGGACACTCCTAGACACCCGTGGAGTAGGGGAGAGCGGGATAGCCAGCACTCACAAGGCTTTCGTGGTTCTGACCTGGGGAGGCTCGATGACCGCGACAAGCTCGATGTGTTCGGTCATCGGAAACAAGTCGAACCCCCTCAACGAACCTAGCCCCCAGCCTGCGTCGAGCAGGACGCGGAGGTCGCGCGCGAAAGAGGCCGGATCACATGCGACATAGACGATCCGGCGGGGACCGGGTTGAAGACCCGCGAGTGCAGCCATGACCGAGCGGCCCGCCCCCTCACGCGAGGGATCGAGCACCACGAAATCGACATCGCCGAGCGTCTCGTCCACGAGAGCCGCTGTGACGGCAGCCTTACGAATCCTCACCTGGGGCTGATCGGCCGTGTTTCTTGCCGCGTCCGCGCACGCCCACCGGTCTCGCTCGATCGCCAACACCGATCCGCTAGGACCCACGACGTCCCCTGCCAGTCCAGTGAACAGGCCTGCCCCTGCGTACAGGTCAGCCACTCGATCACCGGCGCTCGCCTTGAGACCCTCCAACACGGCCTGACCGAGAACCCGCGCGGCCCCCGGATGCACCTGCCAGAAGACGCCCGCGCTGACTTCATAATGACGTCCGAGCACCGAGAAGCCCAGCCGTTCGGGCTCCCGGGCGACGCGCCCGTTCACGACGAGACCAGCATCGACCGCCGGCAGGCGCCCGGGCCGGAGGCCACGAGTGTTGACCGAGACGACACCTTCGCCGCTCTCGGAGGCGAACACCTCGAGGTCTTCGACATCTGGCCACTCGTGTCCTTCAACCCCGAGAGCCTCGACCGCAGCGGAGGCAATGAGACAGCGGTCGATCAGCTGTAGCTCATGGGAGCGATGCCTGTGAAGTCCCACGCGCCCGGCGTCGTCCACCCCAAACCGAACGCGTGTTCGCCACCCGAGACCGCCGGGGGCGCCGGGCACCTCGACCACCTCCACAACCGGTTCTATGCCGGCCAGGCGGCGAAGCTGCTGAGACACAAGATCCGCCTTGAGTCTCCGCTGCGCCTCGAGGCCGACATGTTGCCAGTCACAGCCGCCGCAACGACCGGGGCCGGCATGGGGGCACGGAGGAACCACACGGTCGAGGGCCGGTTCGATGATCTCGAGCGCGTCGGCCCGCAGGTAGGACCTCGTTTCCTCCCTGACGGCCGCAAGTACCCGTTCACCGGGAAGGCAGTGCCGGACGAACACGACGCGACCGTCATCAGCCCTCGCGACGCAACCGCCGCCGGCCGCGATCTGTCCGGCTTCCAGCTCTATCAGTGCGCTGTCGTTCACGAGGCGAGTATTTCCTGACGTCCTTGCGACTGCTGCAAGCTACCCATGCCCAGCCAGTTGACTGCGACTGGCGTGCGGCTTCAAGTCCCAGCTCCGCAGAGCTCTGACGGCGTGTCCGAGTGGAGGCCCCCTTTTCTAAACCGCCGATAATGTCCGTTATGTCGCGTTACGGGTTGGGGCGTCGCTAGCGGACACGGTCCGTTATGTGTTCGCGTTGGCATAGGTGCGACACGTATTCCATCCGCCGCGAGAACGCCTCCTCTTCGGCTCAGCGACACTTGGATTGGAACGCGAATCGCTTCGAACAGTCCTCAGTTCGGTGCAGAGCGCGCGGCGTCGCCGTAAGCGCGCCAGACCATATTCAGGATCCCACTGTGCAAGTAGGCCTTCATCTGGAGCAGACTCGCCTCGGGCCTGCCCATTAGCACGAGCATCGGCTCGCCGCCGGGGACCGCCCATTCGGCCAGCGCAACCCAGCCGTTGAGAGTCGCTCCGTCGACTGGAGGCTCGGACCGCAGCACGGCGTCTACTTCGCCGTCTGCCGAGGAGGTTCCATAAGGCCGCACTTCGGCTCCCTCCTTTAGCTCATCTCAATTCGCGACTGTACGACGGTGTCCAGAGATCCGGCTGGCGGGAGGAAAGGATTGTGGCCGCCGGCATCACCTCATGTCTCCACGCTCAGGACCTGTCAAACGTCGCCAGCCACGTCCGCTGTTCCTCGGTGTCCGGTACCGGAAGACCCCGGGCCGTTCCGATCCGCTGCCAGGCGTCAGTGGGGCTAACTCCCTCCCGGACCAGCACGATGGCGACGATAAGCGACGAACGGCCGATACCGGCTCGGCAGTGGACGACGATGAACCTGCCCGCGGCGAGTCGTTCCTCAAGACGACTGACCAGGTCGGTTGCACCAGCGGCCGTCGGCACTCCACGGTCCGGAATCGGGAACGAGATGTAGGTCAGTCCCGCCTGTGTCGCAAGCTTCGGCTCGGCCGTCAGCTGGCGCTCGGCAACCTCGGACTCGGTGAGCGCGCTGACAATGACACTGATGCCATCGCGCCGGAGCGATTCGACTTCGTCCGCTAGCCAGTCCCCGCCGCGCGGACAGGACATCGTGGCAAGGCGACCGGGGCCGTCGCGCTCGATCAGGTAGAGGTCGGATTTCGTCGGCGGTGCTACTTGGGGAGGGAGTTAAGGACGGAACGAATCTCGGCGATACGACTCACCAGCAAGCCTCTCTCGCAGTCGCCATAGACGACGGGCCGGATACTCCCCCCGGAGTACGGTCGCGTCTCCAGGCTGCACTCGGACTTCATGAACGCGACCCACTTCGACTCGGTCCTCGCGACACCGGAGTGACCGAAGTAGGCGCCTTCAACCGACAAGGCACGGGTTAGCTCGCGGTCGAGTTGGGTGACCTGAGAGGCTGCGCACCGGTCCAGAGCCGCCTGTGACTTCGCCGTTCTCTCGCACCGCTTACTGTAAGTGGGCGGAGGGATGGCGGACGAGGGCTTGTCCACGACCAGCAAAGCAACCAGGTGACCGCGATGTGACGTGGAAGGCGCCGACGCCGCAAGGGCGGGACCGGCTGTGCATCCGACGAGGGCTACCAAGGCCGCGGCAACAAAGGCTAGGCGGCCGCGGCGGGACAGGTTGGCTCTAGGTTCCATGGTCTACTTCTTACTCGACGTTGCGGGGATCTCGCGTCCTGAAGATGTCTTCCGGGCAATGGCCTTGGCGCAGTGGGGTTCGCGTTGTAGGGCCGACGTCGCGGATCTGCGACCGGCAATCAGGTCCGCTCCTGGACGACGACTCTTGCCGACAGTGTTTCGACGTGGCCCACTCAGTAGCAGGCGCCCGGTTCCGTGCTCGGGTACGCCCAGCCGTTGTACTGAAAGTTCGACGTGGCGACGGTCGCGACATTGGTGGTGAGCTTCCAGCCCGGTACCGCGGCTCCCTGAGCCCATTGCGAGAACGTCGGAGCCGAAGTGAGGAGTCCTTTCTGGATCACGCTGCTGAGTACGGTGAGCGGGATCAGCTTCGTTCCCACCCACGACCCTGGGTCGAGCACGAGGGTGCCGTCGCCAGCTGTCACCTGACCACTGGCGCCAACTTGCGGTGGGCTCGTGTCGTTGTAGACCAGGACAGCTCCCCCACCGGACGCAGCGTTCACGAGCGAGTAGGCGAGGCCTCCGAGCTTCGAGCCGGGACCGCTGAGCTGGGAAAGGGCCTGGGTTATGCTGGCGGGGTCGTTCGTCATGGCCGCAAGGACCTGGCTGGCGGCGGCATCGGACTTGAGCCCGGCGAGCTCGGAGAGGAACTGGCTGACCGTCCAGTTGCCCGGCGTTGTGACAGTGAGCGTCTCGTCCGGCGAGGTGTCGTTCAGGTCCGAGGTGATCAGTTCGCCGGCTGCGTTCTTGGCCCAGGCGTTCAGCGGGAACGCCCTCGGCACGGTGCCGACGGTCATCGTGAAGTCGTAGATGCCCTCGGCGTTGGTCACGACGTCAACCGGCGTCGCCAAGGGGCTCAAGAGACTGCCTGTCGGCCAGATCCTGACCCCCGTCGAGTCGCAGATCGCGGCGCGGGCACCGCTCGTGACAGCGGCCTCGCCGGTGTCGGCGGGCTTCGGCCGCAGCGTCACGGTGACGCCTCCATCAGGCTTGCCGTACTCGGTCGTCGCTATTTCTCCATTGACGACCGTTAGACCGTCGGCTCTTACACTGTCCTGGGAGAATGTCAGGGTCACCTTCAGGCCGCCATTGAGCGTGAAGTCGGCATGAGCCACGGCTCCCACTCCCACAGACACATCGAGGCTCGCCGGGTCGAATTTGGGAAGTGTTATGCCACTTGGACCGCCAGAAGGGGCGACGCTGTAGTCTCCGGACTTGACGTTGATCGAGTAGAAACCTGACGTGGCGTCCACAGGGCTGCTGGCGCCGCCGACGCCCTGGGCACTGACCGTTGCACCTTGGACAGCTTGCTGGTCCTTGTCCAGGACATAGCCGCTGATAGTCGCACCCGGCTTGCCGGAGTCCCACAGCAGGTAGAGGATCGCCGGATCGTTGTCCTCCCTCACGTACACGGGCGTCCAGGTCTGGCCGCCCGGTGGAACACTCACATTGCAGACGGTTGTGTTCGCCTTGCAGTCCGACTCAAGCTTCGCGTTCACCACCCAGTCGAGATGGTTGTAAACACAGCCCGCGTCCCCGCACGCGACAGGCCTCTCGGTCTGCAGCGGCACCGGTCCGGTCAACCTGAAGATCCCGTTCTTGTCCGGGCGCGTGAACAGTATGACCGTGCCCGGCATCGGGATGACATAGCCCTCGCACAGCCCATAGCCCGAGCCGGTGTAGTAGCAGTGCGGGACCGGCGGGGGCTCGCCGGTCTTCTGGTTCCCGGTTGTTGTTGTTGTTGCTGAACTCGAACCCACGGTCGTAGGCGTCGAGGTCGACGGAGGAGCCACAGTCGGCGTGGCGCTGGAACAAGCCGCCGCCAAGACTCCCAGTCCGACTAGGAATATCTGTCTCGCCTGCATCGACCCTCCTCGCTCACCGGCTTGGAACCTTGGAGCTGGGTAGGGGCCTGATCACCCGCTCTCGGTACCCGGTTTGGCCGCTTGCCGGTCATCGTGCGTCTTTGGGACGTCGCTCGTCAAAACCGAAGCCGGCCGGCAAGACGTCGCTACCGGCATTCTGGCCGGGACCGGGCCATCGCAGCCGGCTTCGATGTCTCCTTCGAGCCCCAACTATTGTGAGGCGCGATCGGTCAAAAGGTCTACAACGGCGCTCCCCCACTTCCGGGAAAGAGCCGTTGCAGGTCGCGGCGTGAAGCGGTCGTTATAGGAGAGCTCGTTTTGGCAGTGAAGGAGCCGCCTCTATCTGGCTCCTTGTTGAACATGAGATGAACTGAAGGTAACCAGCAGGAGACAAACAGGTCCTTCTCAAGGAGACTTGTGACACTGCCGATGACGACAAACATGCACGGCGGTTTCTCGGCGGCGGTGGCGGTCGCTGGCGACGCAGCGGCAAGCGATGTCGGACAGTTTGACTTGCCGGGAGGTGGATCAGTGGTTCCGACAGGACGATGGGCGTCGCAGCATCGTGCTGAGGCGTCCGGACGGTTCGGCGGCGCTGATCAACCGCTCGTTCTTCCACCAGTACATGCTTGGACCAGTGGGCTTCGGGTGGGCATTGTACGCGCACAAGCCTGTTGCGCTGCTCCCGAAGACTGCTGGCCTGGTCGTTAGCGCCAAGACGCCTGAGGTGGACGCCGCCCTGCAGCTTCTGGTCGAGGAGAAGGTCTCCAACGGCGACGACGACCTTCTCGTGGTCGGTGGCCCTGCTCCGGCAACGATCTCCACCTCTACCTTGCTGGCGGAGCTGGCACGGGCTCAGATCCAGCAAGCTGGCCGGCTCGAAGCGCTGGTCCAGAACCTCACCGATGTGATCGTACCGACCGTGTCACCGATGAGGCCGGCGCCAGCCTGGTCCGAGGCGTCATAGACCTAGCTCACTCCCTGCATTTGAGGGTCACCGCCGAAGGCATTGAGACCGCTCCTCAGGCCCAGGCACTGGCAAGTTTCCGCTGCGACCAAGGGCAGGGCTACTTCCACGCCTATCCTGTCCCGATCGAGGACCTCGAGGTTGCCCCGCCGGCGTTTCTCTCCGACCGGTCGCCTGACGCCAACTCGGAGGGTCAGCCCTTTGCCGCCCCGACACCGGGCAACAGCGCTTGGGCGCCGTAGCCCTGAATCAGCCCGGGCGGCTGTAGTGGAACACGAAGTTCACGTTCGTGCGGTACTCCTCGAGCGTCCGTGCGTTCATGTATGACATCGAGCTGCGCAATCCGGCGCGGTACCTCGAGGTCACATCGACCACCGAGCCCTTGTAGGAGACCATGGTCTCGGCACCTTCCACGTATTCGGGTTGCTCACCACCATGTTCTTGTTGCACGGAGAAGGAAGCGGCGCCGCGCATGATCTTGTACTTGCTGCCATCGACAACGATGATGCGACCGGGGGCCTCGCGGGTGCCGGCAAGAGCAGAGCCGAGCATGACGGCGTCGGCACCGAGCGCCAGCAGCTTGCAGAAGTCTGAGGGGGTACGGACTCCCGAGTCGCCGATGACGAGCGCCTGGCGCTTCGCCTGGGCGCATTCCCACACCGCGTAAGGCGTAGGAACGAACACTCCCGTCTCGGTCCTCGTCTCGCAGACCGAGCCTCCCGCGATCCCGACGCGTATCGCGTCGGCGCCGTGATCCTCCAGCCAACGGAACGACTCGGCTGAGGCGACGTTGCCCGCCACCACGAAGATGTCCGTCGCCTGGGCACGACACCACCTGATCGCGGCCTCGACCTGGACGTGAGCACCGTTGGCAGTGTCAAGGCAGAAGACTCGGACACCGGCTTCGTACAGCACCGAGAACCTCTCCTGGAAATCGCCGCTCACGCCGATGGCGGCAGCAGGCGGAGGCGAAGTTGCTTCGGCGCTATTGCCCGCCACCGCGCCGTGAACGCCCTCCACTTGGGAGGCGACCGTCTGGAACCGGTGGAGCACACCCGCGGTTCCCTCGGCGGCCAGTGCGCGGCACATCTCGGCTCCGCAGACATCTGGCATGGGAGCGCCGATGATCGGCAGGGACAGTCGAATCGGACCGAAGTCGATCCCAGGTTCGGCGTCAACGCGATGGGTGAGAGTCGAGACGACCCGCGGCACGAGGCTGACGTCGTCGTAGTCGAAGGCGATCGGAGCCCCGTTGACACGGCTGCTCCAGGCGGTCTCGGCGAAAGGCTCAGGCATGGTCGTGGTCACCTCACAAGTGTGGCTGCAAGCGAAGGACCTTTGCTACGGTCGGCGACACCGCGCCGGCACATTGCTGACACCGCGTGTGCCGTGCCGACTCGTCACCCTCGATCGCGCCCGCCGGGACCTGTGCACGATCAAGAGCTCTCCAGCCACTGGAGCGCGGCGAGCGCAGCCCCCCGGGCGCCTGCCATGTCCAGGTCGGGAATGAGCGCGAACGAGACGACATCGGCCTGCTCCTCGCGAAGCGAGGTGTTCTCGCGGATCTCCGCCAGGAACCACTCGCGAAAGCTCGATGATGCCTCGACGACGCCACCGCCGACGAAGTAGCCGTCGGGATCGAGGAAGTTGCTCGCGATCGTAAAAAGCCGACCGAGGGCCATCGCCTGCTGCCTGAAGATCTCCGTGGCGAGAGGGTCCCCCGCCACCCCGTAGCCCCGGACCAACTTGGCCGCCTCGACGATCGACTCCGCCGTCGTGAGCTCGTGGTCAGGAAAGCGCGTCAACCAATAGGGCAAGAGGTTGTTCTGTATCCCGGTCAGGGACGCCACGCTCTCGACGTCGCCGGCGAAGCCGCAATTGCACTGCGGGATCGGCTGGCCCTCGGCAAGGAGTCCTTCCATCGGTATGTGGACGTGACCGAGCTCGCCCGCCATTCCGGCAGCTCCCCGGACGACACGTCCTGCCTCTATGACCCCGCCCCCGAGGCCCGTGCCGACGATCGCCGAGATAGAGGACCTCACGGTGGCTTCGCGACCGAAGTACGAGTCGTGAGCGTAAAGCGCCGCCGCGTTGCCGTCATTGCTGTAGATCACAGGAACGCCAAGGCGACGCTCCAAAGCGCCGCGAAAGTCGAAGCGGTGCCAAGCCGCTTCGGAGAAGTTCGTGGCCCCCCTCGCGGAGATGACGCCCTCCGCGCTCGCCGGGCCTGGCGTACCGAGGCCGACCGCCCGCACCGAACCTCGTGGCCTATCGGTGAGGGCGAGCACACGATCGAGCGACTCGACCAGGGCGCCGATCGCCACCTCCGGCCCTTCACGGACGCGGCTAGGGCTTTCGAACAGCTCGTTCACGAGGAACCGCCCCCTACTGTCGAGCAGCGTGGCGCTGTTGCTCGTGCCACCGTTGTCGAGGCCGACGACGACCCATGGCTCGCGGCCGCGGCTGTTCACCTGCGGGACTCTATCCTCAAGTCCTCGTCAGGATCGCCACTGGCGGAGGACCGCGGATATTACGCGTCCGCTACATTCGCTCGCCGTATCGCTCTACGCTGGCGACGTGAAAGCGCCCGGGCTGCGAGGCGACGAGCCAGAAGAAGGCACGTCTGATTTCTCTGCCCTCGTTGCGCTCCAGCCCGTGATGGACCTCCAGGACCGCACCGTCTTCGGCTACGAAGCCCTCCCCCGCGGGCCGATGCGCTACGACATGCGCAGCTTCGTGCGCGGCGCGCTCCTGGCGGTTCAGTACACGAGCCCGGCCCTGGTCTTCGTTCCCCTGGCGACAGATCTCCTCGAGGACGAGGAGTTCGACCCGTTCACACGGGCCGAGGACATCGGGGCCGCACCCGGAGAGGTCGCATGGCTGATCGCCGAGTCCACGGCGCTCGGCCTCTCGGCCCTCGTCGGACGCCGGGTCGAGCAACTACGCAATCAGGGATTCCAGGTCGCCCTCGCAGACGTCGCGCCGGGGGTGCTCGGGCGCGGCCCGGTCGCCGACTTGATGCCGAACTTCGTGTTCTTGGACCCGACCTACACCGACTACGTGGCGACCGGCATCCGAGCTCGCGCTGAGCTGGCGGGTCTGCTCGCCTACTGCGCACGCCTCAGCGCCCATGTCATCCCTCGCGGCATCGTCGACGACGCCACTGCCCACCGCATGATCGGGCTCGGCGTGCGGCTCGGTATCGGCCCCCACCTCGGTTCACCGGCGCTCCTCAATGCCAGCTGGGCCGAGCCGGGAGACGAGGTCGTGTCCCCGGCCTGGTTCCGCCAGCAGGGAGTGCGGGTGCTCGCCGCGCCGGGCGTGGCGCTGGACGCCCCGGCCCTCATCGCCAAGCTTCCGACGGCCGGGGACGTGCCCCTCGACGCCCAAGGCTTCGCCTGGTCGCTCGGTGAGGCGGCTCGCAGGATGCAGGCCGAGCACGATCCGACGCAGATCCTCCAGGTCACTGCCGAGTACCTGCCGCTCACGGTCCGCGCGGACCGCTTCGCGATCTTCGAGGCGGACTGGCAGCGGTACAAGCTCCGCCCACGCGTGCTCGCGGGCGGGGCACTGGACGGGCTCCACGAGATGGAGATCTCCCTGGACAGGGGCATCACCGGGTGGGCGTTCCTGCGCGGCTACCCCTACAACTGCCCGGACACCCGCAGCCACTCCGAAGCCCTGCCGATTCCGGGACAAGACGAGTCGACCCTCGAAGAGTCCATGCTCGTCGTGCCGCTCATCGCGGGGGACCACCGGCTGGGCGTCATCGACATGTGGCGCAACGGCCTGTCCCAGTTCACCGAGGAGGATCTCGAGCGGTGCGCCCTTTTCGGCTACATCACAGCGGCCGCCTGGCGCAACGCGCAGCTATATGCCGAGCTCGAGCGGCGCGCGATGACCGACACCTTGACAGGCCTGCTCAACCACCGCTGGTGGGACGAACTCGCTGCCCGCGAGGCGGCGCGCAGCGCTCGGGCGGGAACTGAGATCGGGATCCTGCTGATCGACCTCGACCACTTCAAGCGCGTGAACGACCAGTGCGGCCACGCGGCCGGTGACGTGCTGCTCCGCAATGTCGGACGAGCGATACAGGCCACCCTTCGGACGGGTGACGCGGCGGTGCGCTACGGAGGCGAGGAGTTTCTCGTCATGCTTCATGACACAGACGAGGTCGGGGCGATGCGGGTCGCCGAGGGCGTGCAGGAAGTCCTGACGAAGCTGCCCCCGCCTGGGATCGGGGTCGAGCGCATGACCGCTTCGATCGGAGTCGCCTTCTTCCCCCGCCATGGGGCGGTGCTCGAAGAGGTGGTGAACGTGGCGGATTCGGCCATGTACCAAGCCAAGTCCCTGGGCCGGGACCGGATCGTCCTCGCACCCGACTCCCTGGCCAATTCCCGCTCGGCTCTGCGCCGGGAGGCGGAAAGCTAAGGCGGAAGGCGAGGCGGCGCTGTCCTTCAGCCAGCCGGCCGGAGCGGCCGAACCGTCGAGGTGGCCATGCCCCGCCAGCCCCGGGCCATGGCAAAGGTGTCGAATGCCACAGCGAAGCGGCCATCTCGCCCAAGCACGACCGCGCCCCCGTGACCGCCGCGTGCGCGAACCGATGCGAGGGCGTCGCTGAGCGCCGTTTCGAGCGGCGCTCCTGCCATTACGGCCCACTCGACGCGGTGCGCGAACCCCGCCACCAGGAACGACTCACCTTCACCGGTCGCCGAGACCGCGACACTCCGGTCGTCCGCCCAGGTTCCGGCCCCGGCGATCGGCGAGTCCCCCACACGCCCGGGCCGCTTGCCGAGCCGCCCCCCGGTGGAGGTGGCGGCGGCGAGATGGCCGTCGCGGTCGAGGGCGACAGCCCCCACAGTTCCGCTGCGCGAGATGGGAACGACGCCCTCGCCGGTGAGCAGGGCCGGATCCCTGCGGGCGAGACCGGCGTCCTCGCAGAAGCGGTCGGCGCCTGCGCCTGCGAGCAGGACCGGCCCTTGCACCGGGCCTCTCAGCGCCATGACCGCCCGGGCGGCGCGCACGGGGCTCTCAGGCCATGTCGCAGCACAGACCGCCCCGACGCTCCCGCTGGCGCCTTCCATCACCGCGGCGTCGGTCTCGACCGTGCCTTTGCAGGTGGCGACTGCACCTCTTCCGGCGTTGAAGTCCCCCGAGGCCTCCAGGCAGGCGACGGCCTGTACCACGGCCTCGATGGCGGGACCGGCTGCGGCCAGTACCTCCCACGCAGTCTCGAGCGCGGCGGCGAGGTCCTCCTCGAGCCGTGCGAGCTCGCCCGCCGAGCTGAGGCGGCGGAACTCGCCGGCTCCTCCGTGGATCACGACAGCGGGTGCCCCGAGCGCTCCGGACTCCAAGAAGACGCCTTGCGGCATCATCGGGTGGCTTCCTGGTGCCCGCCCGGGACAGGTGGGTCGCTACGGAAGAGGAGGCCTTGGTGTGCCTGCTCGATGCGCCGCGTGGTGAGGCGCTCGACCACGAAGGCGAGGAACGGGAGGAAGCCCGCCGCCACAAGTGCGATCATCTGTCCGAGGCTGAGACGGAACCTCCGCCCGAGATCGGCCGCGGAGAGCAGGTAGACGATGTACAAGAACCCGTGTATCGGGCCGACAACCTGCACGACCGCTGGCTTGCCGGCTGCGTACTGAAGCGGGACGCCGACGAGGACGAGGACGAGAAGCCCGACGCCGACGACGTAGGCCATGGCCCGGTAGCGAAGGAGACTGGATTTGAGGGCCCGGTCCACGAGCCCCTCAACGTAGCTTCCGCTCGTCTTCGGCGTTCAACTCGGCCAAGTAACGGTTGTAGGCAGCGAGCTCCTCGTCCTCTTCGTCTCCAGGCGGATCCGAGCCGTTGCTCGAAGCCCCGCCGCCGGCCCTTTCCGATGGCATCTGTGCGAGGTCGGTGGGTTGCTCGTGAATGATCCTCCACCACATGTAGACGCCATAGCACGCAAAAAACGGCCATTCGACGGTGTAGGCCCAGCTGAGAAGGTTGCCGGACAGCGCGCGGTGCAGCTGCCACCATCCAAGAGCCAAGCAGCCCGAGACCACGACGAGCGCCGTCAGATGGAGCAGGACCGCCCGACGCGAGAACCACGCGGGACCCACGCCTTGAGGTTAGCCCTCCCCCACCTCGTTTCTCCCGCCGACCTGCGCTCTCGCGCAAGCTCGCTCGCCGGCGCCGGCCAGAGGTCTCCTGGCACCTATGGTTGGCCCATGCGACCCTGGTCATCGACATATGCAGGCCGTCTAGAGGAGTTGGAGATCACGAGCCCCGCACTCGGGGACAACGCCCTGGGCGACTCGGCCCGGCGGCCGCTTTATGTGTACCTGCCCCCGGGCTATGACGACGAGCAGGCACGGCTCTACCCGTGCGTGTACGTCCTCCAGGGCTTCTTCGGGGCCCTGCCGGCATGGAAGACCCGGGCGAACAACCTCCGGCCTACATATCTGGAGATGGCCGACGAACTCTTCGCGTCCGGTGGCGCTCCGCCGTGCATCGTCGTGTTCGTCGACGCCTGGACTTCGCTCGGCGGTAGCCAGTTCGTCGACTCGCCCGCGACCGGGCGGTACCACACCTACCTGTGCGAGGACGTCGTCTCGTTCATAGACGCCAACTACCGCACCCTCGACGACCCTGCCCATCGCGCCGTGCAGGGAAAGTCCTCGGGCGGCTTCGGGGCGATGGTCACCGCCATGATGCGACCGGACCTTTTCGGCGGCTTCGCCAGCCACGCAGGCGACGCCCTCTACGAGTGCTGCCACCTGCCGGGGCTCATCGAGGCCTACAGGACGCTCCGGGACAACTACGACTCCAGCTTCGAGGCCTTCTTCGCCGACATGGCGACACGACCCGCCCTGTCGCGCCGCAGCGACGCGGAGCTCGTGTCGGCCTGGGCGATGGCGGCCTGCTTCTCGGCAGACGAGGACGGGACGGTGAATGTTCCCTTCGACCTGCGCACGGGGCGGATCGACGAGGCCGTCTGGGCGCGCTGGCTCGCCTGGGACCCCGTCAGGATGGTCCCGCTCCACGTGCCGGCCCTGCGCTCCCAGCGAGCGATATGGGTCGACGCCGGTCGCTCCGACGAGTACCACCTCGACGTCGGCGCCGGGGCCTTCGTTGCCGAGCTGGCTGAGATCGGCGTCACCGAGGTCGCCTTCGAGCTGTTCGACGGCACCCACGCCTCAATCGAGTACCGCTACCCGCTGTCGCTCGCCTATCTCGCCGAGCGCATCTCCTGAGCACGGCCGCCGCCACGGCACGGCACGGTCACGGCCCGCCCTGGCTCAGTCCCCGCTGCGCTGATCGAAGGTGACCACGAGCTTGCGGGCCGCCCGTGCCTCGTCCACACGTCCGACGGGAGTCGAACGCGGGGCTGCCTCCGCGTCCTTCGCGTTCCCGGCCGCGAGCGCTTCGTTGGCGATCTGAAGGAAGGCGTCGGCGAGCGCGGCCACGGTCTGGGGGCTCTCGGTCTCGGTGGGCTCGATCATCAAGGCCTCCTCCACGATGAGCGGGAAGTAGACCGTCGGAGGATGAAAGCCAAGCTCCATGAGGCGCTTGGCGACATCGAGGGCGGAGAGGCCCACATCGTGGTGGAGTGTCTTCGCGGACACGACGCACTCGTGCATCACCGTTCTGTCATAGGCGATGTCGTAGGTCCCGCGGAGACGTTCTTTCAGCCAGTTCGCGTTCAGCACGGCGACCTCAGACACTCGCTGCAGACCGTCGCCCCCGTTGAGGCGTAGGTACATCCACGCGCGGAGCAAGACGACGGCGTTGCCGTGCCAGGAATGGACCCGTCCGATCGAGCGCTCCGGCATCGTCAGCCCGTAGCCCGACTCCGTGCGCGTCGGCCTCGGGCCAGGCAGGAAAGGCGCCAGCTCGGCACAGACCGCCACCGGACCAGCCCCGGGGCCTCCCCCGCCGTGCGGCGTCGCGAAGGTCTTGTGCACGTTCATGTGCACGATGTCAAAGCCCATGTCGCCGGGCCGCACGATCCCGAGGATGGCGTTCAGGTTGGCACCGTCGTAGTAGAGCAGGCCACCGGCTCCGTGGACCGCTTCGGCGATCTCGACGATGTCGTCCTCGAACAGGCCAAGGGTGCTGGGGTTGGTGAGCATGATCCCGGCCACGTCGTCGCCGAGCAGGCCACGCAGCGCGTCCAGGTCGACCCCACCCCGTTCGTTCGTGCCGACGGTGGCGACCTCGTAACCGCTCAGGGTCACCGAGGCCGGGTTCGTCCCGTGAGCCGAGTCGGGGATGATCACTCGCCGGCGGCGCTCGGACTCGCCGTGAGCCTCGTGATAGGCGCGCATCAGCAAGAGGCCCGTCAGCTCGCCGGCGGCGCCGGCCGCGGGCTGCAAGGTGGCGGCCGCCATCCCGGTGATCTTGCAGAGGCTCTCCTCGAGCTCGACCAACAGCTCGAGCCAACCCTGGGTGCACGAGGCCGGAGCGCCAGGGTGCACCTGGGTGAAGCCCGGTATCGACGCACCGGCGTCGGCGGCCTTCGGGTTGTACTTCATCGTGCACGAACCGAGTGGGTAGGCGCCGAGATCGACAGAGTACTGGCGGTGTGTGAGGCGGGTGAAGTGGGCGACCAGGTCACGCTCGGAGACCTCCGGCAGCTCCACCGGCTCGCTCCGCCTTAAGGGCTCGGGGACGAGCTCCTCGGCGGTCCACGCCGGCAGGTCCGTCGTCCGGAAGGTGGCGGCATGGCGTCCCGGCACCGAGAACTCGAAGATCGTCGGTTCGAAGTCGCGGGCGAGCAGCGGTGCTCCCAGGGCCCGGCCCGCGGGCATCGGGGCGCTCATCGGACGGCCTTTTCGAATGCGGCCGCGAAGTCGTCGATCTCGGAACGAGTGCGTCGCTCGGTGGCCGCCACGAGCAGTCCGCCCTCGTAGGCGGTCCCCTCGAAGCCGGCCCTGACAGGCACCCCGGCAAGAAAGCCCTCCTCTACCAGCCGTTCGATGAGCTTCTCCGGGGCAAGCGGCGTCTTGATGGCGAACTCACGCAACACCGGGGCAGTCGTCAGTGGCTCCACGACGTCGATCCTGCAAAGCGCCTCCCGGGTGTAACGGGTGGCTCTCGCAGACCGGACCGCCACCTCGCGCAGGCCCTTGGGGCCCAACCAGGAAAGGTGGATGGCGGCGGTCACGGCCATGAGGGTCTGGTTCGTGCAGACGTTGGACGACGCCCGCTCCCGGCGGATGTCCTGCTCGCGCGCCCGCAGTGTCATGACATAGGCGTGGCGGCCCTCCCGGTCGATCGTCTCGCCGACGATGCGTCCGGGAAGGCGCCTGACATCGGCAAGGCGGCAGGCGAACAGGCCCAGGTAGGGACCGCCGAAGCCGAGCGCCGTGCCGAACGGTTGCCCCTCGCCCACCACCACGTCTGCCCCGAGCTCGCCCGGCGGGCGGAGCAGGCCGGCCGAGACCGGATCGAAGCACACGACGAGGCGGGCACCGACGCGGTCGGCGACCGCACGGGCGGCACCGATGTCCTCCAGGCAGCCGAGGAAGTTGGGAGCGGCGACGACGACTGCTCCGAACGGTCCATCGTCGACGACCTCGTCCCAGGAGGTGACGCCCCCGGAGAGGGCCACTGTGTCTATCTCGTGGCCAGGGCCGCGTGAAAAGGTCTCCAGTTGGCGGCGCCAATGGGGATTGACGCCCTGGGAGCAGAGCACCCGCCGGTGGCCCGTCGCCACGACTGCCAAATTCACCGCCTCGACGAGCGATGCCGCCCCGTCATAGAGGGAGGCGTTCGCCACGTCGAGCCCGCAGAGGCGGGCGATCATCGTCTGAAACTCGAAGACCGCCTGCAGGACTCCCTGGGAGACCTCGGGCTGATAAGGGGTATAAGCAGTGAGGAACTCCGAGCGAGATGCGAGTGACTTCACCACGGCGGGGATCTCGTGGTCATAAGAGCCCGCGCCCGCGAAGCAGACGAGCTCACGCCCGCAGGGCCGGTTCCGGGCGGCAAGGTCCTCGAGCCGCCAGGCCACATCCGGCTCGCTCATCGCCGGGGGGAGATCCAGACCGCCGGCAAGGCGAAGGGCCCCGGGAATCTCGGCGAACAGGTCGTCGAGCTCTTCTAGGCCGAGAAAGGCGAGCATCTCGGCGATCTCGGCGTCGGTGTGGGCAACGAACGGCGCGCTCAAGATCTCATCCCTTCTGTGGTGCTCGAACCCGCAGCTCGAACGGGACCACCATCGCCCCTGCCGGGCGGGACCGTCAACTTCTGGAACGGCGGCTTGACGACGACGGCCGGAGCCCGACCTCCACGCATCGCTATCTCCACCTCGGCCCCCATCGCCGTCTCGGGGGGCAAGAACCCGAGCGCGATCCCCCGTTGCAGCACCGGCGAGAAGTTGCCGCTTGTGACCACGCCTGAGACCTCGCCGCCGATGAGGAGCGCATCCTCGTTGCGCGGTGGCCTGCGACCCTCCGCGAGCAGGCCGCGCAGGCGGCGCCAGGGACCGGTGGCCCGTTCTTTCTCCAGCGGTTCGCGGCCGCGAAATGGGCCCTTGTCCCAACTGACCACCCACCCGAGGCCCGCTTGCAGCGGGGTGATGCCGGGACCGAGCTCGTGTCCGTGAAGGGGCAGGCCGGACTCCAGGCGAAGGGTGTCCCGGGCACCGAGACCGGCCGGTTTCACTCCGGCGCCGAGCACCGCTCGCCAAAAGGCGGGGGCCGTCTCGCCCGGCACGGCGCACTCGACGCCGTCCTCGCCCGTGTAGCCGGTGCCGGCGACTCGGCAGGGCACTCCTTGGAACTCGAAGTCTGCAACCGCGAAATGGCCGACGGCGGCAGCCTGAGGAGACACCGTCGCCAGCCGCTCACGCGCCCGCGGTCCCTGCACGGCGATGACGGCCCGTTCGTGGGTCACGTCCTGGCCGCCGAGCACGGAGAGGACTCGCGCAGTGTTGGAGGCATTCGGCATGACGTCGAATCGATCCTCGGCCACCCACCACACGATGAGGTCGTCGAGCACCGATCCGTCGTCTTTGTCCAGCAGATGCTGGTACTGGGCGCGCCCGGGTCCGATCTTGTGGAGGTCGTTGGTGAGGTTGGTCTGTAGCAGTTCGAAGGAGCCGGGCCCATCCACCCGCACGGTGCCGAGATGGCTGACGTCGAAGACAGCGGCGTCGTTCCTGCAGGCGAGGTGCTCAGCGATCGTGCCTTCGGGGTACGACAGCGGCATCTCCCAGCCGCCGAAGTCCACCAATTTCGCGCCGAGCTCGATGTGCTCGTCGTGCAATGTCGAGTGCTTGAGGGTCACCCGGCCAATCTAGCCGTTGCTTCCGGCAGGTACTTTCCGAGCAATTTGAAGACATCGCGGCGGTAAAGGACCCTCACGCGGACCTCGGGATACAGCTCGGCCATCTGACGCAGCTTGCGGTTCTTCACCGTCACGAGCTCCTGGCGGAGCGTCGTCAGCTCGAGGAAGACGTCGTGCTCGCTGAGGTAGAAATCCGGCCGGAAGGCACTTGTCGGCTGACCGTCGGCGCCCCAGGCGAGAACGAACTCGACGGGCTCATACTCCCAGCTGACCTCGTAGTAGTCGAGCAGCTCGGCGAACAGGCGCTCGGAGTCATGGGCGAACCGCACCACGGCGGGTGGTGGCCGTTCGGCCACCGGTTCGGATCGCCGGCCGGAAAGCGTCTAGCCTCCCTCGGCAAGGCGGGTCGCGCCGGGCCTCGGCGGGATCTCGGCGGTGACAGCCTCTGAAGCAGCCGTGGGCGCGCCGCTCCCGGCGACGCGGGCTGGTTCGATGCGCAAGATGGCCGCATCGACCTCACCTACCACTCCTGCCAGCGGGACGACGTTGAACACGCCCTGGCCACCTCGCAGCAAGTCGATGATCTCCTCGCCGGTGCGCACGAGCACCGAGCCCTCGCCGACGACGACGAGATTGGCCGTCGTGAGGTCCTCTCCGACCGACTCGCGCAGGCATTCGATGGCGCGCCTGGCTTGGCGCAGGTTGACACCGCCGTCGAGGAGCTGCTTGATCACCTTCAGCTCGAGCAGGTCCCTGTAGGCATAAAGCCTCTGGGACCCACTGCCCCGCGCCTTGGCGAGCGACGGGCGGCTCAGGCCCGTGCGGTCCCAGTAGTCGAGCTGCCGGTAAGTGATACCGACGATGCTGCACACTTGCGGCCCGCGGAAACCGACTTGATCCATCGTGCGCCCCTGTCCTCAGCTACCGAGCGGCACCCCTTGCCCTAGTGGAGCACAGCGCGGTAATTACACCCTCGTAATGAAGGTTAGGGCTCGCGAAGCTCGACGTCAACGACCGGTCAACCCCTTGAACTGGGGACCAAGGGCCGACGTCTACTGCAGCTTGACCTTCAGGGTTGCGACGCCCGGTGGCCCGCAGCTCGGCGAGCCGCTCAGGAGGTGAAGTCCTCCGGCCGGATCCTGTCGAGGAACTCCCGGAACTCGCCGACGAGCTCGTCGGGGTTGCCCTCGACGGTGACGTCATCGTCGTCGGGCTCGATCACGAGCCCCTCGGTCTCCATGAGGTCATCGGCGACGTACAAGGGCGAGCGTGTGCGCGTGGCGAGGGCTATTGCGTCCGACGGGCGGCACGATACGACAACGTCACGCTCCCCGGCCCGAAGGTGGAGCTCGGCGAAAAACGTGCCGTCGCGAAGCTCGGTCACGAGCACACGCACGACCTTGGCGCCAAGGGTCTCCACGAGCTCGCGCATGAGATCGTGGCTCATGGGCCGCGGAGGCTCGACGCCTTGCAACGCAAAGGCGATGGCGGTCGCCTCTGGTCCGCCGACGAAGATCGGCAGCGAGCGGCGCGCCCCCTCAGTCTCCTCCAACAGAACGACCGGGGTACTCGTCCCCAGGTCGACACGGACGGCCCTCAGATGCACCTCGACCATGACAGCAACTTACCGCTGTGCGAGCCGCGCAAACATCGCAGCCGGGTCGGCACGCAGAATTGCCTCGTCGGCAACCTGCAGCCCCGGCAGGTTCCGGTAGCGCTCGCCAAAGTCCAAGCCGTAGCCGACGACGTGCTCATCGCTTATGACCTGGCCGACGTATCGGATCTCGACCGGCAGCAGCCTGCGGCTCTGCCGGTCCAAGAGGGCGCAGGCGGCCGTCGAGCGTGCACCGCGCAAGGCGAGCAGGCGGAGCACGTAGGCAAGCGTGAGACCGGTGTCGACGATGTCCAGGACCACGACCACGTCCCGACCGGCGACCTCGAGATCGAGATCCTTGACGACCCGCACCCGCGTCCGACCGTCGCCATAGGCCGAAAGAGCGAGGAAGTCGAGCTCACAGGGCCCGGGCAGCTCCCGAACGAGATCGGCGAGAAAGCAGATGCTCCCCTTCAAGAGTGCGACAAGGACCACGCCATCTGGATAGTCGCGCCTGATATCGCCCCCGAGCCGGTGGGCGATCGCGGCCAGGTCGCCAGCGTCGAGCAGCGACCTGGGCGAGCTTTCGGGTTGGCTCACCCCCCGGTCAGTTCGCGTAGGGTCGCCTGCGAGAAACACCGCATCAGTGCCTCGCCGAGTTCGGCCAGCTCGGCGAGCTGTTCGATGGCACGGGCGCGTGCCTCGGGATTGCGTTGACGCAGGAGCGGTGTGACGACTTGGGCGAAAAGCCCTGTCTGGCGGTCTGCCGCGTGCTTGAAGACCTTCAAGTGGCGGGCCTCGATGCCGTAGGGAGCGAACCGGGCGGCCAGCTTGGCGACGAGGACCGCCTCTTCGTCGTAGCAATGGACTCCGGCCACCGTGCGACCGGCTATGAGGCCGAAACTCTCCAGTTCTTCGACGCCTGATACCTCGAGGCCACTGGCATTGGCGAGTTCGGCAAGGGTCAGGCTCGCCCCGGACAGTCCTGCGCCCGGCAGCCCCGCGGTCGAGCGCGAGGCGGCACGCCGCCCGTGGCCGGCGTCGTCCTTTCTCTCCTCGTCTCCGGCTTCGGCCCGGGCGCCGGCTCCCACCGCGTCCGGCTCGGTCCGAGTGGCCGCCTCGGGGCCACCCGCGGGCGCTCTTGTCTGAACGGCGTGCGCTCCGATCGCTGCACCAGGTGCGCTCGTGGAGCGCCGGCGTCGTGAGGCACCGGTGCTCCCTCCCGCAGCTTCGTCGGCCTCCGGCGAGCGGCGCGCGGCGTCCTGGCGGGGCTCCCCCGGCGCATCGCTACCCGGGCCCGTCGGGCCTGCTTGCGGCACGCGGGCGGTGGGCGGAGGTGGCTGGCTCGTGGCCACGACCGGCGATCCGGCACGGTTCGGCCCGCGTTCGGCGGAGGCAGCCACGGCAACCATGGGCGCAACGGTCGCGAGCGCCGCCTGCGCCAGCTCCTCAGCGACCTCTGCTGCCCCGAGCGCACCGACCAGTGCCGGTTCTGCCTCTCGGTCCGGAGGCGGGTCACCCATCTCGAAAAGGTGCGGCGCAGGCGCCTCCGGGTCGGTCATCCCGTTCTCGAGACGACCCTTGATCACCTTCAGGGGAAGGAAATGCTCTCGTTGCTGGCGCAAGATCCAACGAAGGCGGTCGACGTCCGGTTCGTAGAACTTGCGGTAACCCGACGGCGTGCGCTCGGGGTCGAGAAGTCCCCTGCTCTCGAGGAAGCGGATCTTCGAGATCGTGACATCGGGGAACTCCTCGCGCAACAGCGCGAGCACATCACCAATTGCAAGATAGGAGCGTTCCCCCACGTTGACCTCAGCCGGCGCTCGTGGAGAGGAAGACGAGCTTGAATTTGCCTATCTGGACCTCGTCGCCACCTTTCAAGGTGGCGGTCTCGATCCGCTCCCGGTTGACATAGGTACCGTTCAAAGAGCCGACATCGGCCAGTACGTAGTGGGCGCCCTCGCGCCGGAACTCGGCGTGGCGACGCGACACGGTCACGTCGTCGAGGAATATCTCGCTGTCGGGGTGCCTGCCCACTCGCGTGATCTCACCCGTCAGCACAAAGCGCGCCCCGGCATCCGGCCCGCGCTTGACCACGAGCACACCCGTGCCCTCCGCGAGGTCGCCTGCGGGGACATTGACCTCCTCATCGGCAGAGTCGCCCGAAGGATCCTCTGGCAGGAACGAGATCGTCGTATCCGTGCTCGCGGCTAGAGGTGCGCCGCACGATGAACAGAAATTCGCTTCAGCCGGGTTCCGGTGGCCGCAGTTGTTACAGAACACTCCTGTACGGTACCTGAGACTTACCCAGGCGCGCTCAGCTGTTAGTGCCTCAGTCATGTTCCAAACGGTCATTGTTGCGCTTCCCGATGCTTCCGCTCGGACTGGCGTGTGGCGCGGTCGGATCCGACCGGCGATCTCTCAGGATTCGGTCAGCGAGCGGTAGCCTGCGGCGTCCAAGAGCTCCTCGAACTCGCTGGGAACTGAAGCTTCGATGACGCACAGCCAGCCTTCGCCGTACGCGTCGGCGTTGATGCGCTCAGGCTGATCGCTCAGTGATGTGTTCACCTCGACAATGGTCCCGCCCACGGGTGCGTAGACCTGGGACACGGACTTGGTCGATTCGACCTCGCCAAGCTCTCCACCTTTGGCGACCTTGTCACCGACGGCCGGCAGCTGGACAAAGACGATGTCTCCCAGTGCCTCCTGTGCGAAGTCGGTGAGGCCGACCCTGACCTTGGCATCCTCGAGGCGCGCCCACTCGTGGTCGGAGGTGTATCTCAGGTCTTGCGGGACTTCCATTTCTCACGGCTCCTTAGGGGCGGCAGTGAATTTCACGCTGCGGCGATCGTACTCACTCGCCGGCATGCACGCTTCCCCGCCAGATGGCCCAGGGCACGGGCCGAGTCCCGCGGCCGGCTCGGGCCAACGACGCTCAGGGCGTGCCTTCGGTGAGGATCCGTCTGATGGCGTTGGCCGCCCGCTCAGCGCGTTGCTCGGCCTCCGCTCGGCTTCTTCCCTCGGCATGGACATGAGTGGCCGGAGCGTCCGGATCCGGTATTACGAGCGTCCAGCCGTTGGCGTCGATCGTCTTCAATCCGTCGAGCAGGACGATCTCGGCAGGGTCTGCCTGCTCGACGAGAGTCCGCATGACGAGGCCCTTTTGCTCGAACGGCGTCGGCACCTCCTCCCGGACGATGAAGGTCTCAGGGAGGCGGGCCACAACCTTCGACAGCGACTCTTTCCTCGAGGCGAGGAGGGAGAGAACTCGCACCAAGGTTGCCACGGCATCGAAAGCAGGCAGGAACGGCGGGAAGACGAAGCCCCCGGACGTGTTCGCCGCCAGACCGATGCGGGGAGAGCCTGCCTCCTCCAGCAACTGCACGCCGCCGAGCTTGGTCCGCAGCACCTCCGTGCCCGTCGCAGCGCAGATCGCTTCCACCTGACGGCTCGCGTCCACAGGCACCGCGATCACGCTCTCGGGCTCCGCGCTCGACACAAGCAGCGTGAGGGCGAGCAGTGCCTCGTCGTCGCCGAGCACATGCCCGGTGTCGTCGACAAGGGTCAGCTGCTCCCCGTCTGGATCCAGCATCGCCCCGAGGTTGGCGCCCGAAGAGTTGACGAGCTCGACGAGCCGGGTCGCGTGCACCGCCCTGTCGAAGCTGATGACACCGGCGGTCGAGACGTTCGGGTTGATCCCGAGAATGTCGGCTCCGAGCTTGGCCAAAACGTTCGGCATGACGAAGCTCGTGGCACCGAAGGCGTAGTCGAGGACGAGCTTGAACTTCGCACCCCGTATGGCGTCGAGGTCGACGTGGTTGGTGAGCTCGTTCGTGTAGAACTCGAGAGTTCTCGATGCAAATCCGATGTCGCCGATCTCGGCCGCGAGCACCCGTCGTGACTCCTCGCGGTCGTAGAGACGCTCGATTCTCCGCTGCGCGGCTTCGTCGAGGTCCATCCCGTCCTCGTTCAAGAAACGCAAGGCCACGAACTGGGGGTCCCCGGGCACGAGCCGTACGCTGATTCCTCCCACTGCGGTCCCTGTACGAGTGAGGAACCTCGTCACGGGCACTGTCGCGGCCTCGAGGTCCTCGACGTTGCAGCCGGCGGCGGTGATCCCGACCATGGCCGCGCGCTTGAGCATCCGTGCCGCCCGGCTCGAGTCACGCGAGGTGACCACCGTGGCGCCCTTGGGCAGCGTGGTCGCGTACGCCAAGGCAACCCGCAACGCCACCTCCGGCGAAAGGTCGACGTTGGCGATCCCTGCCACACCGAGACGCCCGAAAAGGCTCCGCGACCCCCTGGACTCCCAGATGATCGAGGAGTTCACGACAGCGCCTGTCTCGATGACCTTGTGCGGGTACACCTTCACGCCCGCCCCGACAACGGCCTGGCGCCCCACCCTCGATCCCTCGCCGAGCACCACTCCTTCCTCCAGGTGCACGCCCTGGCGGATGTCGCAGGACCGTGCGATGACACAGCCGCGGGCGTTCACGGCTGAGGCGATGTAGACGTTGTCATGGATCACGCACCGCTCGATCACCGTGTTGTCGCCGATACGCACATTGGCGCCGATCACGCAGTGGCCGTTCAATTCGACGCCTGGCCCGATGCGGCAGTTGTCACCGACGAGCGCGGGCCCGACGATCTTTGCCGAGGGATGGATCTCCGCACCTGCGCCCAGCCACACGTCGGGGCGCAGCGGGAAGCCCGGCATGTCGATCTGGACCTTGCCGTCGAGGATGTCCGCGTGCGCTCGCAGGTAGGCCTCCAGCGTGCCGACGTCCTCCCAATAGCCGCGCCCCACGTAGCCGTAGAGCAGCCGACCAGCTTCGAGCATGGAAGGAAAGACCTCAGAAGAGAAGTCGACCGCCCGACCGGCGGGTATCCAGTCGAAGACCTCTGGCTCGAGAACGTAGATCCCGGTGTTGATCGTGTCGCTGAAGACGTCGCCCCAGCCCGGCTTCTCGAGGAAGCGTTCGACGCGTCCCTCCCCGTCGATGATGACGATGCCGAACTCGAGCGGGTTGGGAACCGCCTGAAGGGCCAGCGTGACGACCGCTTGCTGCTTAGCGTGGAACTCGACCAGAGCCGTCAGATCCACATCCGTGAGGACGTCGCCGGAGATGACGAGGAAGCGGTCGTCCAGCTCGTCTCTGGCATTGAGCACCGAACCCGCCGTTCCGAGCGGTGTCTCCTCGGTTGCATAGACGAGATGCACCCCGAGCTCAGACCCGTCCCCGAAATAAGTGCGAATCGTGCTCGCGAGGAACCCGACCGTGACGACTATCTCCTCGAATCCGTGCTGGCGGAGCAGGCTCACCACGTGCTCCGCCATCGGCGCATTGGCCATGGGCAGCATCGGCTTCGGCTGGTTGGCCGTCAGCGGCCGCAGCCTCGTGCCTTCCCCACCCGCCATGATGACGGCCTTCACGAGGCCACCGGCTCATGCTGGGCGTGCTCGCGGCGGCGCTCTTCGAGGGCGCGGCGAGCGAGGGGGACATAAGCCGCGGCAGCGACGAAACTGAAGATCAGCGCCGGCACGAGTGCCACCCAGGTGACGTCGCGCAACACCGTGGCCCACGTCGCGCGTTCGTCAGTGAGCAGGAACAGCGGGAAGCAGCACAAGAGCCCGAAGGTGCCGGCCTTGCCGACCCAGAGCACGTCGATGCGTCTCACCTTGAGAGCGGCCAGTACCATGACTGCCGCCGAGACGAGGACCTCCCGCCCGAGCACGACCACTGCGAGCCAGACCGGGACGGCACCGTAGACCGTGATGGCAATGACCCCCGTCACGAGGACCAGGCGGTCGGCGAGCGGGTCAAGGACCTTGCCCAGGGTGCTGACCTGATGCAACCTGCGGGCCAGGAAACCGTCCAGGAAGTCGGTCGCGCCGACCACCATCAGCACCACCGTTGCCGCGATCCTCAGGTCAGGACCGAACAGCAGCCAGCAGAACAAGCCGAGCAACACGATCCGGGCAAAGGAGATCATGTTGGGCACCGTCCAGACGCGATCGAGGCTGCCGTCCTCGCCTGTTACGGCCTCGGCCGGCACCGAATCCACGTCTGCAAGTCTACGGGCGGTGCCACTCCCGGGGCCGCGTGCCGACCGATCACTTCGCGAGCAGGACTGGGGGCTCGGTGCCAAAGCTGGCCGGCCTCAGCGCGTCTAGAGCCGGCGAACGAGCTTGCCCGTCACGATGTTGGGCACGAGACAGACGTAGCGGTCCGCCGAACCCTCGAGCGCCCAGGACTCGAGGGGCAGCTCCCTGGCCCTGGCGAGCTCCTCAGCATCAGTGATGACGTGCGCCAACCCTTGGATCATGACGCTCCAGCCCCGCTTGTGGTCGGCGTCGTAATGGTCGACCTCGAATGCCACGACGAACCCCGCCGAGGCGTCGTTCAGCCTTGTGCCCTGTGCCGAGCGCCAGACGATCTCGCCGTCGAGCAAGGCGAAGTTCACCGGCAGGACCACCGGCAGGGCGCGCGCGGTGAGGGCAACGCGACCAACGGGCTCGCTTCGCAACAGCTCGAGACAGTCGTCCCAGCCGAGCTCCTCGAAAACCATTCGCTGATCGCGGTCCACGATTCAAGAGTCGACCTGAGCAGGCCTTTCTGGTTAGAGGCGAAAGTCACGTTTCCTCAAGGCGTGCGTCGCCAGCGCGGATCAGAGCTCTCAGGTGATCGGCACCTGCCACTCGACCAGCGTCCCCGAGGGACGCCGCGCAGTGATCGACACGGAGCCGGAGAGGGCCCGCGCCCGATCGGCAATGTTGCGCAAACCGTTTCCGGCGGTACGTCCCGCCGGAAGGCCGACACCGTTGTCGGCCACCGAGACGAGGAGCATCCCCTCCTCGGCCACGATGACGACCTCCACCGCTGATGCCCCGGCATGCCGGACGACGTTGGAGAGCGCCTCGGTCAGCACGGCCCGGACGTGGGACTCCAGGTACGGGCCTGTGGCCGAGTCCACCGGTCCTTGAAACCCGACACGCGGTTGGAAGCCAAGCTGCTCAGCGGCAGCTGCGACGACATTGTCCACCGCCGAACGGAGGCCCGATGCAGCCGCCGTGGGCCTTTCGAGGCGGAAGATCGTCTCGCGGATGTCGCGGATCACCTCGTCCAGGCCGTCGACGGCATTCTCGATGCGCTCGGCGACTGGACCGGTGGCCAGCCGCTCGATGCTCTGAAGGCTCATCCCGAGCGCGAACAGACGTTGGATGACGGTGTCGTGAAGATCGCGCCCGATCCGCTCGTGCTCGGCGGTGGTCTGGAGTTGCTCGAGCTCGAGGCGCTCCTCCCCCAAGGTGAGCGCGACGACGGCGGCGTTGGCGAACACCTCGACGAGCGCCGTGTCGTGCTGGCTGAAGCCCCGCGTCCCGCGGGGCCGGGCGACCACGAGGACGCCCAAGACCCGCTCGTCAGCGCTCAGCGGGCAGAACAGGCCGGCCCCGAAGCCGAGCGCCCTTATCTCGGCCGGAGCGGCCGCCTCAGTGGACAGGTCATCGACGAGGATCGACGCCCTCTGAGCCATGGCGCGCTTCGAGATGCTGCCGTCGGACGGGATCTTGACACCGATCACCGAGCTGGCCCCCTCCCCTTCGGCGGCGCTGATCACGAGGTCATCCTTGCCAGATGGTGTGACCACCCAACCCAGCGCGGCATCGACCAGACCGCGCGCCCTTTGCGCGACGAGCTTCAGGGTGGTCTCGGTCCTTTCTCCGGCAAGCAGACGCTGGGTGATCTCGTTGACCGCACGGAGACTTGCCTCTTGACGCTGGCGATCGCTGGCGTCACGCACGAACGCCGCGACCACCTGGTGCTCGCCCGCCGAGAACGGGGCAAGGCCGACGTCGATCGGGAACTCGCTCCCGTCGCGGCGCCGGCCCGCGAGCTCGAGCCCGAGCCCCATTGGACGGGCCCTGCGAGCCTTTGTGAAAGCCCGCCGGTCGCGCTCGTGAACGGCCCGGACCCGCTCTGGCACGAGCATCTCGACGCTGTGGCCGACGACTTCCTCCGGATCGAAGCCGAACAGCGTCTTGACGGCGGCGCTCGCCAGCAAGACGATCCCGTCCTCGTCGACCACGATCACGGCATTCGGCGACGCTTGCAAGAGAGTGGCCAGATTGTCCGCAATCTCCGAAACCCTGAATTGCAAGGACTCGTCACGGCTTGTTTCTCTCACCGAGGCGAGAGCCTAGTCAGGGCGTCAGTTCGGGCGCCGCGAGGTAAATAGCGCCCTTTGGCCAGCTGTCACGTGGCTGCCGGGACCCCGAGCGGTCGACTCACGTTTCCGCAATACTTGAGCGCGGGCGGGCCCGTCCCGGACAAGTGCGTTGCAGACCAGCGCCCGCCGTCGGTCTCGCCTAGAGCACTCCGGAGGACATGAGCTTGGAAAAGACCGTTCAAGCGCGGGCCACGATCACCGCCCCGGCAAGCGCGCTGTTTGCCTGCCTGGCCGACTACAAGTGCGCCGGGGTCTTCATCGAGGGTCTCGAGCAGCTCACGCCGGTCGGGACGCAGACGACAGGCGAAGGTGCGCAGTTCGAGGCGGTGCTCAACGTCGGCTTCCGCACGCTTCGAACCACGATAACGATCGCCTCGCTCGATCCTGGGCGGAGCATCACCTGGTCCTCGGCCGGGGACGAGGGGCAAACTCTCACGTTCGGATTGGATCAGGACCACGAAGATACGACCGTGACCCTCACCGTCACCTACACAGAGCCGGGCGGAATCGCAGGCTCTCTCATCGCACCTTTCGTCGAGCAGACCGTCCGGCACCGGGCAGACGCTGCACTGGAGCGACTACGCGACCACGTGACGCCGAACTAACGGGATCCGGGAAAGCGAAGCCTCGCCCTCGCCCGCACTTCAGCGGTCCCTGCGACCTGCCGATACAAGATGTCGAGGCAGAGGGGTGGCGATGGAATACGCGGTGACATGTGTCGTCGGGATCGAGCTCAAACAACCGCGCCAGGCCAAGGCCGCCGACGGCCGTCATGGCATCGAGCCTCACGTCGAGGACGCCATGCGGGAGCTGGAGCATCGCTGGATCTCCGAGTCGAAGGTCGATGTGGACTTGGCTCGGTCCGAAGCGAGCTTCCTCGTGGTCGTCGAGGCCGGAGATCGGCAAAGGGCGATGTCCAAGGCCTGGGGCGTGCTCTCGATGGCCGTCCACGCCGCTGGGGGCGCAACATCACATCGACCCTTCCCCTGGGACGCCGCCTGGTCGGTGAGGCTTCTCAGCGCCAAGGCGAGCCCCCGGGCAAAAGAGGACAGGGCGGCCGCTTTTGCCTAGGTGAGATGCCTCGCAAACGACCGATGTTCAAGGGCGGTAGGGAACATGCCGATAGATGGTGCACGACCCCCGTTGCCTTGCGAGGGAAGCATGGGGCCGTGCACCGCTACGAGTATCTCGCGAACAGACCGTGTCGCGCGGTTTATTTGTGGCACCCTCCCGACGCAAGTCCTCTTCCCGACGGTCCGGTGAGCTCAGCGGCTATTGTTCTCCTCTCCGGGCCAAGCCGCCAGCAATCGGTTACGGCGGTGAGCCTTTGCACGACCTCACGGGCGCCCGGGTAACTTCAAGCCCCAAAGCGCTCCTGTACTCGCCCGCTGCGAGCTCCGGTTCCCGGTCGGTACAACCGATCGCGGGCCGGCCGGGCTGTGCGACACAGGTCCCGCGCAAAGGAGCGGCAGCCTATGCCGACTGACGGAGGAGAATATGGGTACTGGTGAACCACTGTCCCAGTGGACAGGGACGGCCGAGGGGACAGGGATGGCCGGGGGGACAGGGACGGCCGAGCGGGTCGTCGGTCACGGCCGCGAGACTCCGAACGGGCCCAGATCCAGGATCGCCTCGCGCATTGTCCGCTTGGGCTCCGAGACGGCGTTCGCAGTGTCGGCGGAAGCGGCTGCTTTCGCCGCTCAGGGCAACATCGTCTACCCATTCCACCTTGGGGACCTCAACATCCCGACGCCGGCCAACATCGTCGAGGCGTCGTTCAAGGCGATCAAGAACGGCAAGACCGGCTACTGCCCGAACGCAGGCATCCCGGAGCTGAGGGGGGCGCTTGCCGCCGATGTGAACGCCTCCCACGGAACTGCCTACAACGCGGAAGACGTCGCCATCCAACCTGGTGGCAAGCCGGTCATCGGCAAGTTTCTCCTGGCCCTCATGAACCCCGGCGACGAAGTGCTCTACCCGAACCCCGGCTATCCCATCTACGAGTCGCAAATCGAGTTCCACGGTGGTGTCGCGGTCCCCTACGGGTACCTCGAGGGTGCGGACGGCTTTGTCATCGACCTGGACGCCCTCGAGGCCGCCGTGACGCCGCGCACTCGCCTACTCGTGTTGAACGACCTGCAGAACCCCCTAGGCGCCGAGTGCTCGCCGGAGGAGCTCGCGCGCCTCGCCGAGCTCGTCTCCCGACACGACCTCATGGTCCTTTGCGACGAGGCCTACTTCGACATCCGCTACTCAGGACACAGCACCTCGTTGGCCGGGCTCGACGGCATGGCTGAGCGCAGCGTCATCCTCTACACCTTCTCCAAGAAGTTCGCCATGACGGGCTGGCGGCTAGGCGCCGCGATCGGCCCGCGTGAGGTCATCGAGGTCATCACCAGGCTGAATGTCAACGATGAGTCCTGTCCCAACCACTTCATCCAGCACGGTGCTCTCGAAGCGCTCACAGGCGACCAATCCGAGCCTCGCCAGATGCTCTCGATCCTGCGGGAGCGGCGCGACGCAGCGATCGCGATCTTGAACGAGACGCCCGGCATCCGCTGCTGCACGCCGAACGCCACCTTCTATCTGTTTCCCAACGTCACAGGCGCCATGCAACTGAAGGGCCTCACCGACATCGAGAGCTTCCGGCGCGAGGTGCTGCACGCCACCGGGGTATCGGTCTGCTCGCGCGTGCATTTCGGCCGCCCCCGCCCTGCCGAGAGCGAGCAGTTCGTACGCCTCGCCTATTCGGGGCTCGACGAGCCGCAGATCGTCGAGGGCCTCTCACGCCTGAAGGCATACCTGGCCGGCGACGTCGTCGGCGTCTGAGCCTCGCCGGGTCTCGGGCCACGCCTGAGGTGCCGGCGGTCTCGGAGCCGCTGAGGCGACCCGAGGACTCCTGCGCCGGCCGGGGTAGCGTTTCCTGTCAATCGTGAGAGTCCACCCAGCCCCCAGTGGCTCGGGCGCAACCGTGCTCGAGCGCTGGACCCGCGCCGTCATCCGCTGGCGCGTCGTCGTAATCGCGTGCTGGATCGCGATGCTGGTCGTCGGCGCCCTTTCCGCCGGAGCCCTGCCGGGTCTCCTCTCGACGTCGCTTGCAGTGCCGGGGACCGGCTCCGAGCAAGCCGACGCCATCTTGACCCAGCACTTCGGCGAGAACATCGAGGGCACCTTCACGGTGGTCTTCCGTGTCGGTCAGCCATCGGCCCGCACACTTCGAGCTCTGGACCGTCGCTTCGCTGCCGCTGCCAGAGTGGTTCCCACGGCGCGAGCCATGGCCTTGCGCCCCGTGGGCGGGATCCTCTACGGAGACATAAGCACGTCACTTGACCTGCAACGAGCCGCTTCCCAGACAAGCGCCCTACGCCTCGCCTTGAGCCGGTCGGGACTGCCTCCTGCCTACGTGACCGGAGCGCCTGCGCTCCAGCACGACATCACCCCGATCCTTGCGAGCGATCTGCACAGGGGCGAGGTGATAGCCGTACTGGCCGCGTTGGTCCTCCTTGCGATCGTGCTCGGTCTCTCGGTGGCCCTCCTGATCCCGCTGGCCGTCGCCGCCTGCACGACGTTCAGCGCGCTCGCGGTCGTCTTTGCCCTCGCCCATGAGTTCCTCATGGTTCTCTACGTCCCCAACCTCGTCCAGCTCATCGGTCTCGGGCTCGCGGTCGACTACTCGCTCCTCGTCGTGCACCGGTTCAGAGAGGAACTGGCAGACACGGGACGACCGGTGGGCGACGCCATCGTGGCCACGATGGGGACCGCTGGCCGGACAGTGCTGCTTTCTGGCATCGCTGTCGCGATAGGCCTTTCTGTCCTGCTCATCGTCCCGGTTCCCTTTGTCCGTTCCCTTGGCTTTGCAGGGCTCGTGGTGCCGCTCGTCTCGATCGTCGCGGCACTCACGCTGCAACCGTCCTTGTTGTCGCTGTTGGGGCGCCGCGGCGTGCGGAGCTACTCCCTCACCCGGCTCGGCCCAGGGCGCGCCTGCAGGACCGGTCTCTGGTCGCGTCTCGCGGCCATGGTGATCCGCCGCCCTCTCGTCGTCTTGGCCGGCTCGGCTGCGGTGCTGGCGGCGGCGGCCTTCCCGGTCGCCTGGCTCCAGCTCACGCCCGCCTCTGTAGTGGCCATTCCACAGAACATCCAATCGGCCCGTGCGATAGCTCTCCTTGGTGATCGCGTCGGGCCCGGGGTGATGACGCCGATCGAGATCGTCCTCGACGCCGGCGCTCCGGGTAGGGCGCGAGCACCCGTCGTCTCCGCCGCGACGCTCCGGCTTGCCGATGAGGTCCTCAACGATCCTGAGGTCTTCGTAGTGGCGATCGGCTCTCGAGCCCCTTATGTCGACTCGTCGGGCCGCTACGCCCGCGTGATCGTCGTCGGGCGGCATGCCTTCGGTGACGAAGCGACCCAACAGCTCGTAGAGCGGATCCGTGTTCAGTTTCTTCCCGCCGCCCACCTCTCCTCTGAAGCGCGCGTCTACGTCGGTGGCGCGCCTGCCCAGGGTGCTGACTTCCTGGCTCGCGTCTACGGAACCTTCCCCTGGGTCATCCTCCTCGTTCTGGCGCTCTCCTACCTCGTGCTGTTGCGCGCCTTCCGCTCGCTCTTGTTGCCGCTCATGGCCGTGCTGCTCGATGCCGTCTCGGTCGCCGCGAGCTATGGCCTGCTCGTCCTCGTGTTCCGCTTCGGCGTCGGCGCGGACGTCCTCGGCCTTTATCGCGTCTCTCAGATCGAGGGGTGGGTCCCCATCTTCCTCTTCGCGATGCTCTTCGGGCTGTCCATGGACTACGAGGTCTTCTTCGTCACGCGCATGCGCGAGTCATGGGACGACTGCGGCGACAACGCTCGCGCCGTGAGAGACGGTCTCACCCATACAGGTCGCGTGGTGAGTGCTGCAGCTTTGATAATGGTCGGAGCGCTTTCCGGGCTCGTGGCCGGGCGCGTGGCCGGATTGCAGGAGCTCGGCGTCGGGCTCGCGCTCGGTGTCCTTCTTGACGCGACGATCGTGCGCGGCCTGCTGATGCCGAGCCTGATGGCCCTGCTCGGACGCTGGAACTGGTGGCTTCCTGCCCCGATCGCCCGCCTCGCCGGCGTCGAGGCCTCGCCGCTCGTCGTGCGCGGCGAGGCCCCTCGATAGCCGAGTTGCTGTGAGCTACTTGACGACTGTGATCGCGAACCTGAACGCCGGCAGGTGATAGCCGAGTGCCAGGGCGGGCTCGTCCTGGGCGTAGGTGAGTACCGGCACCATGCCGTAAGGGGTGTTCGCGAACGACGGCGACAGCGAGTAGAGCATCGGATAGAGGTCGATCAAGTGCGTTCCGAGGCCGCCGGTCGCGTTCAGATGCAGAAGAACGTCCCCGTTCGAATTGAAGCCGCACCCGTAGCCGATGTAGCTGTTGTCGTAGTCGACGCCGACGGTGTTGTCGAGCTGCGTCCAGCCGACGCCCTTCAAGTGGATCGTGAAGGGCTGGCCCGCCTTGACGACGACCGAGGACACCCCTTGTCCGACGATGCTCTCTTTCACGTAGAAAGGCACCTGCGCTACGGTCTTGCCATTTTGCACCAGCTGCACGACGTGCCAGCCGCCGAGACCGTCGGGAACCGTGATCCTTGAGGTGAGGGAACCCCCTGAGGGATTGGCACTGCCCAAGGGCTGCGACACGAAGACCCAGCACGTGCTCTTGCAGTTGACTCGGTTGCCGACGACCGTGGACCAGATCAGCTGTACCGAGCCCGAGGAAAGTCCCGACGCCGTGAGATCGACAGGTGTGTTCACCGGTCCGGCGCTGGTTGCGAGCTGCGCCGTCACGCCGCTGTTGGCGGCGAGGCCGCTCGTCTGCAGGGTTGTCCGGGCGCTGACGGTCGGGGCGACATCGACCGGCCAGTCAATGGAGGCCGGCGGCGGCCCGTCGTCCTTCGTCACGGTGAAAGTGACCGTGGCGCCGTTCGTGTAAGGGATCGGCGACTGAGGAACGTTCAGGTACAGGTAGCTGATGGCGTTGCCGATCTGGATCGTGTGCGGGCCGACGGCACCTGCGGCCCGGATGACCGCTCGGGCCACACCGCGCGTCCAGTTGGCCATCATCTCGCCCACGTAGTGGTTGTCCCAAAGCAGCGATGCTCCGCCCGTGTAGAGGCTGTCACCGAGGCCGCTGTAGGTGATGGTGATCGGCGTGCCGACAGGGCCGCTCGTCGGCGTGACGGTGACCGTTCGCAGAGTTATGAACCCGCCGTGAGCCTCCTCGACGCCATTGACGACGGCGTAGATGTCGTGCAGGCCGCCCCAGTCCTGGGGGGCGTCGAGCGACACCTTGAAGGCCCCACTGGCACTGGTGGTGGTCGTGGCGAGCACCACCGCGAACTCCGTGTCGGATCTGCCCAGGTAGTTCACCGTGTCCGGCTCGGTCTGAACCAGCCATGTGGCGTTTGCGGTCGACCACGTGAGCTCGACCTGCTTGTTCGCAGGCAGGCGCGAGCCTGAGATCGTTATCGGAGTCCCGGCCACTGCCTCGTCCGGGGTCACCTGCAGGATCCCCATGTTCGCGCTCGGCCTCGCGAGCTTGGCGATCGGGCCGGGAAGCGGGCTCACTCCCGGAATGGCGGGTGCACGGAGTGTCGTGTAGTCGACCGCAGTCGTCGCCGCGCGCGCAGATGTCCGCGCTTGAGAGCCGTTGCTAGCCGTGGCAACAGCGGTGCACAGCACCAAGGCTGCTGCCAACACCCCGAAGGGCATAACTGCGAATCTGTTTAATCTCAAGCGCCTCGTCATGGGTTTCCCCCTCCTGGTAGTCATTTTGTGATGGTTCTTCGCTGGGGACGGCTTGTGTCAGCCGCCTGTGTCTTGGTCGTTGTCTAGCGGGGTGGTCTTGTCTTGCGAGAAAGGTCGCCCCCCGCCGGCCGGGCCGTGCGACGGGCGACCTTTCTCTGGAGGCTCGTTCGACTGCTCGATCTACGAGCTGGGCTCGATCGTGAGCATCGACGCCACTTGTGGCGAGTCCTGCTGGGTAAAGACGCCCTTCTCAGACGGGACCGCCGCCGTCAGCCCTGCTGGAACCGGGTTGGTGACGACCGTGACGGAGTAGTTCACGACCCCGAGGGGATAGCTCGCCCCCACCGGCCAAGCGGCCGTCCAGTACGACACGGCCGGCTTTGTCGGGTGCGTGCCGTACACCAACGGTATGGCCGCCAAACCCGGGACTTTCACCCAGGCCTGCTTCACCGTGACGTTGGTGAGGTCGTTCCCACCGGTGGTCACGTGGACGCCCCACATGCGGAAGACGACAACTTCCCCCCGTTGGAACAGGTTCGTCATCGAGCAGCCAGCGTCGGCCGGCAGCTTCACTTTCCCGCCCGCACCTTGGACCGTGTCCACGGAGAAGAACACGTGCTGCCCACCATCCCCCTGGACCGGCGGGGCCAGAGTCGTCGATGTCGTGGTAGTACTTGCCGCTGCGTGACCCGTGGACGCTCCCGCGCTCGCGATGGCGGTTGCCATCGCGGCCACGCCTATGGCCCCCACCAACCCCACGGCGATCCTGGTCCTGAACTTTGTCATGCCGATACTCCTCTTCTCTTGTCTGGCTTCTGAGTTCACTAGCTCTTTACCGTCAGCTTTCCGCTGAGGCTGACCGTGAAGGCGCCGCTCTGCGTGCCGCTCGTCCCGCCGAGATGGAGCGTGCCCTTGAACTTGAGGCTGCCGGTGGCCCCGTTGCCTTTGCCGCTCCCCCCGGTGGCCTTGGCCACGCCGTGGAAGGTGATCGTCACTGCGCCGCTCTCGCCGCTGGAACAGCCTTGTTGCGATCCGGACTGGATGACGACGAAGGTGATCTTGTTCGCACCGCCGGTAATGCTGCCTTTCCCACCGAAGGGGTCACACAGCGACGAGGTGCTCTTCGGAGCCGAGCCCTTGCCGCTGGCCTTGCTGGCGCCGAAGAGAGAATTCTTCCCCGAGCCTGAGATCGATGAGATCGTCACCGTGCTGTTGTCGATCAGCAGTGAGGCCTTGCCGGAGTACTGGCCGGAAAAAGAGACTGCGCTCGTCAGCGCCGCGCCAGTAAGAGCGGCTCTCGCTGGCGTCTTGGCGCTCGCAGCTGCCGCCGGGAAGGCGGGACTGGCGAAAAGGCCGACGGTCGCCAAGGCGGTGAGAACCGCGAGCGCTCGCAACTTACTTGTCAGGAAGGGCTTGTTGACCATGCAAGTAAGCATTCCGGTTGGAGATGAAAGACCGATAGGGCCGAAAGACCCGACTCTGGCTGCTGTTGGGCTTGCAAGCGGCCTCGAGGTTCTCGCTTTTCTGTCACTGCGGTGTCTCTTCCAAACCTGCCCCTGACTTTGCGCTCGGGAGATTTTTCACGATCGGGTCGCGCCACCGTCCGGACGCATGCCATCCGTGGACGTTCTGCCGCCTGTTACCTTCGGTTTCCCACGTCGCTGCCAGGCGGGTCTGCCCCCTGGCGGATCGGAGAGCTCACCTGACCTCGCCCTGGTTGTCATCCCAGTCGGCCCACTCGCGCCGCCACGACGTGCGCACCTCGGGGATCCGGCCGCGGCGGCAGCCCTCTCCTGGCGCACGCGCGCGCTAGAGGCGAAAGTCCCGTCGCCATGGGGTCATAGGCCTGCATGGGATAGAGGCGAAAGTCCCTTCATACGTGGTGGCGGTTGCGTTGCCAGATCGACGGCGGGTCGGGCGCCGACGCTCAATCGCCACTTTCGCCCGATGCTGTCAAGTCGTGAACCGAGCCGTTTCTTTCAAGGCTCTCCACTACCCGGGCGAGAAACGAACGCGCAGTCGACCGGGCGACGCGATGCAACAGAGCCCGGTCGAGCTGACGTCCGAGCTCGCCAAAGGGAGGTACGTAAGAAGCAGACAGGGTGACTCGGCATCGGTCCGAGTCGAGTGGGGCGAGCTCCATGTCACCATCGAGCACGGGAAAAAGCCCTGGCAGCTCGCTCGATCTCCAGGAGAGGGGTATGACGAGCGCGTCTCCACGATCATGAGGCGGACCAAGTGTCACCCGCACTTTGCGGGCCGCTCGTCCGCTCGCCCACGACGGTCCGATGCGGAAATACAGCGCCTCGCCCTCCTCCTCAGCCGCGCTGGCGAGGGGCGCGAACCAGCTGCCGTCACCCATGAAACGCCCCCGCACCTCCTCGAAGGGACGCGAGACGTCAGCAAAATCCTCAAGAAAAAACCGCATTGCTCAACCCCCGTACTCCTTGGCTGCAGGGTACGGATCGGACCTGCCCCCCGATAGGGGCGAAAGCCCCTACGTTCTCGCCACAGGACCCGCCCTCGAAAAGGGCGAGCCTGTTACACATGGGATCCGGGGATTCTGTCCACAACCGGTCGCGACCGGAAGCACGCGCTTCTGGGCCACTGCCTTCGACGGAAAAAGCCGCCGGCAAGCACTCGGTTCTGTCCCGCCAGAGACACAAGACGCACGTGCCCATCACCTCCGCTTGAGCGCCGCGGCGGCGGGCGTCTGCGTCCTGGCCGGATGAAGCCGTCGACCTCCCGCGCGTCGCCGTCCGGCTGGGACTCACACCGCTCAGCGGCGGCGACCGACGCCGCACCCACTCGACTTCGCGGCCGCAACGTGACTGCCATCGAGTGACGAGAATATTTCAAACTTGACATTTATATTGCGAAACTGTTACGCTGCTGACATGACCAGACACTCAACCAAAGCAACAGCCATTGCCCTGATCGCCGCGGTGAGCATGTTCCTCTTTGCTTCCTCGGCCCAGGCCCAGTCCCAACCAGCGAGAAGCACCACGAAGTTCCAGCAAGCGCAGCTGACGCTGGAGCACCAGATCATCGCCCGGCAGGTCCAACTGGTCCTGCTCGGGACCGAGGTTGCCAACGCCGCCAACGTCACCACCTCGGACCGTTCAGCTCTGTCCACGATCATTACGAACGAGCAGACCGCCCTCGGCACCGACGCCACCAACGCGGCCGCGGCGACAACGTTCGCTGAGCTCAACACAGTGCGCCAGGCCGTCATCGGGGACGAAAGGGTGTACGCGGTGGTCACCGCCCAGGTGAACCTCGTGCTCGCCGCCGACAACGACACCGTTACCGAGGGCGGCTACACGGCCCTCGTGACTGAGCTTGGGCCATTGGTCACCGAGCTGGGCTCGACCCACGCCTCGACCTTGCTCGCCGACATCACATCTCAGGTGACAGCGGCCACGTCGTTGACCAACGGCGTCTCGGCTGACGCCCTCGCCCTCACCCCGGCGGGCTATCCTGGTAACAAGAGCCAGATCAAGACATGGACCTACCAGCTCGGCCAGGTCTCACGCGATCTCGGCATCGCCAAGAGCGATGTCAAGGACATAGAGGCCATCGCCCTGGGCATCCACAGGCTCCCCGTGCCGAAGCCCGTTTCCTCGTCGACCACGACGACCACAAAGTTCCAGCAAGAGCAGCTGGCGCTGGAGCACCAGATCATCGCCCGGCAGGTCCAGCTGGCCCTGCGCGGGACCGAGGTGGCCAACGCCGCCAACGTCACGAGCTCGGACCGTTCAGATCTGTCCACGATCATTACGAACGAGCAGACGGCGCTCGCCACCGACGCCACCAACGCGGCCGCGGCGACAACCTTCGCTGAGCTCAACACAGTGCGAAAGGCCGTCATCGGGGACGAAAGGGTCTACGTGGTGGTCACCGCCCAGGTGAACCTCGTGATCGGCGCCGACAACGACACCGTTACCGAGGGCGGCTACACGGCCCTTGCGACTGAGCTCGCGCCATTGGTCACCGAGCTCGGCTCGACCCACGCCTCGACCTTGCTCGCCGACATCACATCCCAGGTGACAGCGGCCACGTCGTTGACCAACGGCGTCTCGGCTGACGCCCTCGCCCTCACCCCGGCGGGCTATCCCGGCAACGAGAGCCAGATCAAGACCTGGACCTACCAGCTCGGCCAGGTCTCACGGGATCTCGGGATCGCCAAGCGGGATGTCAAGGACATAGAGGCCATCGCCCTGGGCATGCACGGGATCCACTTCGGGAAGCCCGTTTCGACGACCACGACGACCACTACTAGCTAAACGTGCACTCGTCGGGTGGGACCTCCCCCATCCCACGACGAGTTCAGCCGGCAAGCTTGCCCCCCACCCGGAACCGGGTGGGGGGCATCTTCGTGCAGCCCGTCGGGTCTCGCCGATGCCCGGCTCAGGACGCCCCTTTTTTGCCCTGATGGATACGTGTACGTAATCTTTGCGGCTAAGGGGGGTGGCCCGCCAGCTTTCGGGTTGGCGGGCCGCTTCGCGCCTCGTGCCCGGTCGGCCGGTGGAAGGAGGGGAACCGGCCGACCGGGCACCGATGGCCGCGGCGTCAGCGCGCGCCCGGGAGCAGGACCGCCCTACGTCCCGGTCAGGACCGCGGGATACTGAAGCAGGTGCACGGCTCCCAGCTTCCCTCGCAAGGCATCAGGGGGTCGTGTACCTATATTCATCGGACTGTGGCGCATTCAGCTTGAGCCCTCGCAACTCGCGCGAAGCGGGTCGTAGACTTAGCGCGACCGGTGCCTGGGTTCGTGGCGAGGGAAAGCAAGCCCAGGCACGGGTCAGGTGCTGAAGCTCCAGCCGCTTTGGCGCGCCAACAGCCGACGGGCGAGACTGGCGCGATGGACGACGAAGCGATTGAACGGGTGCACTCAACAGTGGCAAACCATGTCACCAACAGCGTCTGCCCCTTCTGCGGGACCGACGACTGGACTCCCATGACCGGGTTGATCGGGCTGATGGTGGCTGAATTCGGTGCCGACGCCCGGCCCCGGGATGATGAGGATGTCATGTTGAGGTTCCCGACAGAGATGCAAGGAATCAGGATCGTTCGCGAAGGTGCCGTGGCGTGGCAGTGCGGTAGTTGCGGGTTCGTGCGTGTCCATGCCGTTGCTCCCGAATCGTTCGAAGCTCCCTAGCTGGCAAGTATCAGCGCCGGGTGAATCCGGACCCCTTGTCGCCCGCGGGCGACAACTGACCCCCCTTCCCGGTGATCCACCACTTTCCGTGCTGGATCACGAACCCTGGCCGCATCCGCGGTCAGGAAGGAAGGACATGATCGACGTGGACGACTGGGCAGAGATCCATCGATCTTCACGTCCACACACCTGCATCGCACTGCGGCGATTGCGGCCGACCATGCCGAGCTGAAGTTCAAGTGCGCCGCTAGGGCAGGATCTCCAGGTACCCGGCCGTTCCATTGACGCGGATCCGCTGCCGATCCGGGATCAGCCGGGTGGCATGTTCCACCCCCACTACGGCCGGCAAGCCGTACTCCCGTGCGATCACTGCGCCATGGGTCATCAGGCCCCCGACCTCCGTCACCAGGCCCGTGATCGCGACGAACAGGGGCGACCAGCTCGGGTCCGTGTGAGCCGTGACCAGGATGTCGCCCGGTTCGACGTCGGCCTCCGCCATGTCCAGGATGACTCGCGCCCGCCCCTCGACGATCCCGGCAGAAACCGGTAGGCCGACCAGCGCACCGGTCGGCAAGTCGTCGCGTCGGTACGCACCGGCGACGACCTCGCCATCCGACGTGAGCACCCGCGGTGGCGTGAGCCCTTGGTACGACCTGAACGCGTCCTTTCGCTGGTGGATGAGCTCGTCATCCACCTGGTTCGTGCGCACGACGTCCTGAAGTTCCTGGAACCTCAGGAAGAAGATGTCTTCCTTCTCACAAAGCACGTCGGCCTCCACGAGCCGCTCGGCCTCTTCCAGCAAGGCCTGCTTGTAAACGAAGTAACGGCTGACCATGCCGTACTTCGGATACTCCCGGTACCCGATGAAGGTCCTGACAAGGTCGATCATCCGTTTGGTTTCATCGGCCTTCCGCTCCCCGTCCGGAAGGGCTCGCAAGCGCTCCAGCAGTTCCTGTTCCTTCTTCCACGCCTCCTGCCTCCCTTGCTCGAAGCGCCTCTCGGCGGCTCCCGGCGCGAAGTTCCTGACGTTGCCGAGGATCACGGGCACGAGCGTGATGGGGCGTTCGCTCCAACGCGGCCTCGTGATGTCGATCTCTCCGACGCAACGCATGCCGTACCTGTCGAGGAAGGCCCAGATGGCGTCCCGCGCTTCCCGTCCGCCCGCAAGCTTCGCCATCTCGTCGAGGAAGCCCTCGTCCTCGACGTGTTGCAGAAAAGCCACCACCTCCGGATGCGGGCGGATCACGTCCGCGACGTCCAGGAGCGCCAGACCCATCTCCGACGTGACGTTCTGCGGGATGGACTGCGTGAGCGTGTCGGCGGCGTTGTTCTCGCCCAGCCACGCCTGCAGCTGCTCGTTGAGCCACCACGTCGCCTCCATCGCCGAAATGAACACCCGATGGCTCTGCGGATCGAACAGGATCCGCTTCAGCTCCTGGATGTCGGCCAGGATGAAGTCGAACAGCGCCGCTCCGGACTTGGTCCTGATGTCGCGTTTCAAGGCGGCAATGGACCCCTCGCTGCGCCCGATCAGTTCGGTGACGACGGTCGGATCGAGTTCGATCGGGGTTGCGGCGCCACCAGCCGGCGGCTCGTCTGGATCCTCGCCCGGGAGCGACGGGATGAAGTCGCCGCGATCGAGAACGGTCTGCAGGGCGTCCCTGATCAGCGGATCGGACTTTCCCAGGACCTCCAGGAGGCCGGCGCGGCTCGCTGGCGAAGCCAGATCCTGGGCGACGTCGACGAACAGCCTCCCGCCGGCCTCGTACATCGGCCGGAGGGCCGTCAGCTGCCACAGGGAGAGCCCCAGGGGCTTCATGGGGTCGGTCATCATCTGCTGATGACCGACGGAGACGTAGACGTGGTTCTCTCGGTCGCTGACCGCGGGGATGGGGAACAGCGTGGTGATCGGCCGGCTCTGGACGATCTGAAAGCCGTCGTCGACCAGGCACCATTCGATGTCCTGGGGGTGGCCGAAGTGCTCCTCGATCTGCCGGCCGAGCTGCGTGAGCCGCACGACCTGCGCGTCTGACAACGCCGGCTGCTCCTGCCGCTCCGGCTCGATCGGCTCCCTCTCTGTTCCGCCAGCCGGCAAGGCGTGGATGGACAGCCGCTTGCTCCCGACTACCTTGGATACGACTTGGCCGTCCCGCACCTTGTAGACGTCCGCGTTCACCAGGCCGGAGACCAGCGCCTCGCCGAGGCCGAAGGTGGCCTCCACGCAGGCGACCTTCCGGTTAGACGTGACGGGGTCGGCCGTGAAGAGTACGCCGGCCGCCTGTGGGAACACCATCTGCTGCACGACCACGGCCATGTGGACCTTCCTGTGGTCGAACCCGTTCCGCAGGCGGTAGGTAACGGCCCGCTCCGTGAACAGCGATGCCCAGCACCGGCTGACGTGCTGGAGGATCGCCGCCGGTCCCACGACGTTTAGGTACGTGTCCTGCTGGCCTGCGAAGGAGGCCTCCGGCAAGTCCTCCGCCGTCGTGCTCGATCGGACGGCGCAGGCTGCTCGCGCGCCGAGCCGGGCGAGTGCGCGGGTGATCGCCGCCGCCAGATCGTCAGGGATGACGATCCCTTCGAGGGTCCGTCGGATCTCCGCGCTGAGCGTGCGGATCGCCTCCCGGTCGTCTGGGTTAAGGCGCGACAACCGATCGAGCCGATCGTCGATCGACGGCGCGTCCTCCATGATCCGCCGGAAGGCGTCCGTCGCCACGCAGAAGCCAGCCGGCACGTAGATGCCTTCGATGCGCGAAAGCTCCCCAAGGTGCGCTCCCTTGCCACCAACGACCGCGACCTGAGTCTGGTCGATCTCCTGGAGACACAGCACGTCGCTGTCCATCCGTCCACCTTCCCCCTTCAGCCCCGTCGGGCGGCCGGCCCTCTACGGCCTAGTGTTCACCTTCCTGCCAGGTTTGACGTCTGCATGATCAGGCATCCAGCTTGTCGAGGTACGCAGCGATCCCACTGAGCCCAACGCCCGAGGATCTCAGACCCTCAGACTCCCGAGGTGGATTAAAACAAGTTGCCGAATCTGCATTTGTCAAGAAGAGCCCTTGCCCGGTGGAGAAAAGTGCGCATAAAAACCAATCTGGCGCTAGCTAACTAACTAGTAATGCCCCTCTGGTTGTCAGGCGCCGGAGCTGGGCTGCCAGCTCCGGCGCGTGGTCCCGGCGGGGGGCTGCTCTTTGGCCCCTCGCGCACGTCATCGAGTCCGGGTACAAGGTTCAGGTGGCGAGTGTGTGCACATAGGCTCGCCGGCTAAACGAGCTGGAGGTCTTCGGCCAACCGGAACGCTGCGGCCAGCTTCTCCGCCGTCGCCTTCTGGTCCCCGGCATCCCAGGCGTTCACGGCATCACTAATGGCACCAACGACTTCATCGGGTGTCGGCGGGAGCGCGGAAAGCAGTTCTCTTGCCGCGTCAACGGCTTCCCCGACCCGACCCGCGGCTAGGCGGATGGCGACGATAGGGAACACCCGGCCCGCAAAGACCTGGCCCGTCGAGTGAAAGGGGTCTTTCCGCGGATTGCACCGCGCCCGTTCCGCCTGACGTTCCGCTTCGTCGAGACGCCCCTGTTTCCATGCCACCCATACAAGGACAGTAGGTACCAGTTCGGCACATTCCACAGTGGGGAAGTCGCCAGCAAGTTCCCCGGCGCGCCGTGCCATTTCCGCGGCCAGGGCGACATCGTGCTGGCGCAGCGCCACCCAGGCGAGGTGAGACCAGCCTCGGAGGACCGTGGACCTGTCCCCCGCCTTCTGGCTCATAGCTATCGTCGCCTCCAACTCTGCCCGAGCTTCTGCCAAGTGGGGGCTACGTGCCAGCTCGGTCGCAAGGAAACTGCGCAGGTGCTTCATCTTGTACCCGAGCCCGGCGTCGAGAGCAATGGACCAGGCGGCGCGCGCGCGCCCCAATGTGGTCTCGTCGGGCAACCGCGGATGAGCGAGCAAGTCGTGGATGTTCAGTAAATTGAGGAACTTCGACTTTTGCTCCGGTCCCGCACGGGTTTCGGCCAACGGCTGCGCCCGGGCGAGAACGTGACCGAAAGGCTCCACCTCGCCACGGTCATTATGCACCCAGCAACGGACGAACTGGCTCTCCAACCAGACCGCCACCCAGTCGTCGTCCTTGGGGGCAGGGCCGCTTTCCAGCACGGCTTCGAGGCGGGCGCAGGCAGCAAGCGCCTCGTCGTGACGATGCTCGTCGTTCGCCATTGCCGCGAGCCAGCGGAAGCACTGCGCCAACGGCACCGTCCCGGCCGCTTCGCCGAGCTCGGTAGCCTCCTGGAGGACCGCTCGGCCCTCCGCGTAGCGACCGATGAGCCAGCACAGCTCACCGAACTTGGCCGAGATCCCTGCGAGGCGCCGGGCCGGCTCGTCCCCCCCCGCCTTCAACACCTCCAGCGCTCGGCGGTAGGAGGCGAGGGCTTCGTCGTTGGCGAAGACCTTGGCTGCCTCGTCGGCTGCCATTTCCAGGTAATAGCCGGCTTTTTCGACCTCACCGGCCATGGCGAAGTGGTGGCCGAGCACGCCCGCCAGCTCGGGCTGGCGCCCCGCCACCATTTCCTCTAGCGCCGACGCCGCCCGGGAATGCAAGCGCCGGCGCTCCCGGCGCAACAGGCCCTTGTAGGTCGCCTCCTGGATGAGGGCATGGCGGAAACGGTAAGCCTGCTCGGGGTAGCTGCCGAGGTCGACCAGGAGGCCGCTCGAGCAAAGTTGCGAAATTGCCTCCCCCAGGGCGCCGTAGAGCTGGGTCATCGCCGCCAGGGCGTTCAGGTTGAACTCGGTCCCGAGCACCGAGGCGGCGACTATGGCCTCGTGGGCGTCACTACCCAAGCGGTCGACACGAGAGCGCACGAGTCTCTCTATGGCCCCTGGAAGCTCGGCCGGGGCCGATGGATCGAGCGTCCAGCCGCCTTGGTCATCCCTCAGCAAAGAGCGGGTCTCGAGCAAAGAAGCAAGCCTTTCCTCCAGGAAAAAGGGGTTGCCCTCGGCACCTTGTCGCACGGCGTCGACGAGCGGGCTCTCCGCCGTCGAGCCCAACAGGGAACGGGCCAGTTCGCGCTCGTGAGCCTGGGAGAGAGGACCCAGCTCGACCGTGCGCACCACCAGTCCGGGCTTGGACGCCAGTGCGCTCTCCAACGCTGTCACGCCGGGGTCCGGTTCGGGACGGCGCGTGAGGACCATGAGGAGCGGGACAGCAGTGGTGAGCGCCGCCACGCGTTCGGCCAGGCGCAGGGACGTGGCGTCGGACCAGTGGAGGTCCTCGAGCACGAGCACGGTCGGGCCGTGCGACGCCAGCTTCGAAACCAAGGCCGTGACGGCCGGGAAGATGGCGTCCTGCAGCGCCTCGGGGCCGAGGCGGGACAGGTCGAGCGCGCCCTTGCCCGGTGGCAAACCGAGCAGGACGCAGAGGAGACCGACCTGTTCGTCGTCCACCTTGCCCCCGAAGGCTGCCCTCACCGCCCCCTCCAGAGCAGCCCGCACGACCTCCTCGCCTTCTTCGGGGACGGCCCCGGCCCAGGCAGTGAGCAGCCGCTGGAACAAGCCGTAGGGGGTGCCCGAGCTGTACGAAGCGGCCCGCCCTTCCACCCAGAGCGGGAGCCGCCCAGTCGCCGCCCCCACCCAGGCCATGAACAGCTTGCGGCACTCGTCCACCAGCCTTGTCTTGCCCAGGCCCGGCTCGCCGGCCAGGACGACCACGCTGCCCCGGCCAGCAGTGGCGTCCCTCAGGGCGTCGCGGAGAACTGCCAGTTCCGGCTCGCGACCGACCAGCGCGCTCCGCCCAGCTAGGCGCCGTCTTCCCGCCTCCCCCGCCGGGTGTGCTTTCGGGCGCTCGACGTAGGACGCCGATAGCGGCCCAGCCTCCGGCGAGATCACCAATGGCTGCGGAGCTCCCCAGTCGAAAATGCGCTCGGTGGCGGCCCGAGTGGCCGGGCCTACCAGGACCCCGCTCGGCTGGGCCGCCGAGCTCAGCGCTCCCGCCACGCTGACGACGTCCCCGACGGCGCCGTAGTAGGCGCTAGCCCCGCCCCCGACCCGACCGGTCAGTGCAGACCCCGTCTCGACGCCAAGCCGCAGGCAGAGGTCCCCTCTCTGTCCGCCACTCGCCTTCATCGAGCGCAGGGCGGCTCGCAGCGCCCGCTCAGGGTCGTCTTCATGGCCCTCGGGAGCCCCGAAGAGCGCCACCAAGCCGTGGCCCGATACAGACGAGACCGTCCCTCCCATGGCTTCGACTTGGGCCACCACCTCGGCGAGGAGCTCCCCGACCAGTTCCGCCCGTTCTTCGTGCAAGGCCGGCGGCGGCGCCCCGCCGAGGCCCGACACCTCGGCTGACAACACGCTGACCAGCCGGCGCTCCTGTCCCTGGTGCGAGGTGAGCGGGCCGGTGTGCACTCTCTCGTGGTCGTCTGCCCGGCGCGCCTCCTCGACCTGGCGCGACGGCCGCAGGCCAAGTTCCTCGAGGGCCGCCCGGCAGGTTTTGTAGGTCGCCTCCGCCAGGGCGTGCCGTTTTTGCGCCCCATAGGAACGCATCAACGCGACAGCCGCCTCTTCGCAGCTCGGGTCGTGGGCGAAGCAAGCCTCCCAGACCCGCACGACCTCGGTCGGGGCTGGGCGGCCGTAGCCCCTCGCCCGGTCCCGCGCCAGGGCCAGCCTTGCCTCCTGGCGCAACTTGTCCAGTGCCTCCCTCGGCCGCAGCGCCCACTCGGTGTAGGGCTCGTCTTCGAGCAGGACGCCTTCGTTGGCCAGGGCAGCGGTCAATTGTTCGTCGCGCGCCGTGCCCGGGGCCATAGCCAAGCCAGTTTCGAGGGCTTGGAGCTGCGACTCGAAGTCGACCTCCAAGGCCGTGCCGTCGGCCCTGACCAGTCCGGCCTCGCCTACCAAAAGCCGGCGCCCGTCTTCGCCAAGGACCGAAAGGGCGGCCCTGGCCATGGAAATAGCCTTGTTCAGCGCATGCCGGGACGCCTCCGGCTCCATATGGGGGAAAAGGGCCTCGCAGGCTGCGTCCCGGGTCATGCGCCGGCCGGGGCTCACGAGCGCCAGCTCGACCAGGCGCCGGGCGCTCGGCCTCTCCCAGGGGCCGGCGGTTACCTCACCGCGGTTGAGCGAGAACGGGCCGAGCAGCCGGGCCCGCAAAACCGAACTGCAGGGGCTGGCCAGGTCAGCCATGGCGCATTATCTCACCAGCGGCTTCCTACGAGCCTTGCTTCTCAGGCGATTGACCTCCAGAGGTTGGCGCAAACCGCGCATCATCATCGTCGGGGGAAGGGTATTCCCGCAAAGTTCCCGTGAACGGGCGGTGGGCGCACGGTGGGCCGGCGTCGGGAACCTTTCGGGAACCAGGGACAGGTACAACTGGGCCTGCAAGCAAAAGGGCACCCCTAATGGCATGACCACCCAGGGGGGAGTACAGTGCGCCCCCCTTCCGCTCCTTGTCGGTGGCGTGGCGCCGGGAGAGGAGAGCAGAAGAGGTGACAGGTAGTGGTGGACGCGGCTCCGGTCGCTCGGTCCCGGAGGCAGTCAACCTGAGCGGGCAAGCGGCGCTCATCACCGGGGCGGGTCGTGGCATCGGGAGGGCGATCGCTGTGGCGCTCGGGGACGCGGGCGCATCGGTAGCCATCTGTGACAAGTCCGAGGAGGAGATGGCTACGACGGCTAAGGCGGTGAGAGCGCGGGGCGGGATCGTGCTGGCGGTCCGGGCGGACGTGTCCGACCTCGGCGACGTGGAGCGCATGGTGGCCGAGGTCGAGGCCGAGATGGGGCCGGTCGACCTTCTGGTCAATAGCGCAGGCGTCCACGGCCCGGTCGCCCCGCTCGTCGAATCGGGGCCCGGCGAGTGGTGGCAGACGATGGAGGTGAACGTGCGCGGCCTTCTCTACTGCTCCCTGGCCGTGCTCCGGGGAATGGTCGAGCGCGGCCATGGGCGCATCGTCAACCTGGCGAGCGGGCTCGGGTTCGTGGCGAGCCCCAGGCTGTCTTCGTACTGCGTAAGCGAGGCCGCCCTCCTGCGGCTGACCGAAAGTCTGGCCGTCGAGGCGAGGGCCTACGGGGTGCACGCATTTGCCGTGGTGCCCGACCTCGTCCGCACGGCAGTGGCCGAAGACGGCGCGTCCAGCAGGGCCCCCGGTACCGCCGGGGATCTGCATGCGCCGTTCGAGCGCGGGGACGACGTCCTACCTCAAAGAGCGGCCGGACTGGTCTTCCGCATCGCCTCGGGAGAGGCCGACGCGCTTTCCGGACGTTACATAAACGTCCCCAACCCGTTGGCGCCGACGCGGGAGGGCCTGGCCGAAACGGTGGCGAGGGCCCAAGAGATCATCGAGCGCGACCTGTTCGTGCTCCGGGGCCGGGAATAGGCCGGGCCGGGCCAGAGCCTCCTCGGAAGCACAACGCCGGTACCGCCCGGCGCCCCATCTGGGCAGGCGGGAACTTTTTGGGAACACCTGCGTGGGACGATCAAGAGCGGATTATTGGATGAGCGTTACAACCACACACAGACCAACGGGGGCACCGTGATTACAAGGTCCCCACGAAGTAAGCCGCTTATTGCGTCAGCCCCGGGCATTCTGGCGGCCGTGCTCACCATAGTCGGGACAGCCGCCTGGCTGATCGCAAACCTTGTGCAACCCAAAGGACAACGGGACGAAAAAAGGAGAGAAAATGACTCCCGAGTACTCAGTCTACGACAGCCCCTCCCGGAGCTCGAGCAGGGCGCCAAGAGCTCGGCTTCGTGCGGTCAAACGGCCTGTGCTCGGGAGGAGCACCAGGGCCGGGGCGCTGTGCGCCCTGGTCGGCTTGGCCAGCTCCATGCTGGTAGCGCCAACCGAAGCCTCGGCTGCTCCCTTTGGCGCAGGCCCTTTCGCGCCTGGGAGCGTCGTCGTCTCCCGGGCCGACCTAGCGCCCGGGACGATCCTCGTCGCCAACGGTGGTGCGGATGGTTTGGGTTCCACGGGCATAGGCCCGGGCTCCATCACCATTTACCGCCCCGGGGCGAGTGGTGACGCCCGCCCGGAAGCGGTGATCACCAAAGGCATAGACGGCCCCCTCGGCCTTGCCTTCGACTCCTCGGGCAACTTGTGGGTGGCCAACTTCGCGAGCTCAGTGGTTGAGTACAGCAAGGCCGAACTTGCCAAGCCTTCCCCCGCCCCCACCAGGACTATCAACTATCGCGCGGGCGGCGTTGCTTTTGACCCCTCGGGCAACTTGTGGGCCGTCGACTGGGGGATGGGGACTGGTGTCGAGTTCTCGAAAGCGAGCCTGGCCAAAGCCGTCCAACCGCGGCCCCTCTTCGTGCTCGGCCTCGGGGACGAGTGCAGCGTAGCCTTCGACCCCTCGGGTGACCTGTGGGAAGGCGGCCAAGCCTCCAATCTGTACGAGTACAGCGAAGCGGCGGTCAGATCAAGCCTCAACCCGGTTCCGAAGGTGCAGATCAACTCCTCGGACCTGGACACGCCTTGCCAGCCAGCCTTTGACCCCGAGGGTGACTTGTGGGCCGGCAACTACTCCTCCGACACGGTGGTCGAGTTCACCAAGGAACAACTGGCCAAGTCGGGCTTCCCGGCCGCGAAGGTGGTCATCTCCTCTTCATACTCGAGCCCCGGCGACGTCGCTGTCAGTTCCTCAGGTGACCTGTGGGTCCCGTACGCGCAACCTTTAGTGCCGGGCGGGCCGTGGGCGGTCGTCGAGTTCACCAAGGCACAGCTGACGAGATCGGGCTCCCCAAAGCCCACCGTCACCATCGCCGGCCCGCACACCGGGCTGAACGGGCCATGGGGGGTCGCTATCGAACCGTAACCCCCACCTTCGACACCGGGGAACTCGACCGCATGGCAGCGGCGGTGGTACCAGAAAGCGTTGCACAGGGCCAGCTTTCCGTTCGGGCCGCACCGGTCAATAACGGTCACGAACGGGCAGAAGAAATTCTACGGACCGTGAACGCGCCGCGGTGGTAAATGGGGCCTAAGCAGTGACACCACGAAAGGAGCAAGACGTTGAAAATAGCGCTCATGCTCTGCGCGACACCTGTTCCTCCAGGTGTCGCGGGCGCGTGCCCCCAAAAGGCACCGGTCATCGCGCAGGTGGAGACAATCACCCCTACTGGCACGTCGCCGGCACCCCTAACAAGAGCGGTCAACAACCTAAGGAGCCAGCATGAAGGCAGCTGTCGTCAAGGAGTTCAACCAACCGCTGGAGGTCGAGGACGTACCCGTCCCCGACCCGGGGTCCAGCCAGGTGCTGGTGAGGCTCGAAGCCTGTGGGCTCTGCCACACCGACATCCACGCCGCGCACGGGGACTGGCCTGTCAAGCCCCCGCTGCCGCTCGTCCCGGGACACGAGGGGGTGGGCGTTGTCGAGCGGTTGGGCGCGGACGTGAGGGACCTCCAAGAAGGCGACCGGGTCGCGGTCCCCTGGCTCGGTTGGGCATGCGGGGCATGCGAGCTGTGCGTGGCGGGTCGTGAGACTCTCTGCCCTCAGGCCAGGTACACCGGCTTCGTCGTCAATGGCTGCTTTGCCGAGTACGCGCTTGCCGAGGCCGCCTTCGTCGGGCGCGTGCCGGCCACGGTCGACCCCTTCGACGCCGCGCCGCTGGCGTGTGCCGGGGTCACCACCTACAAGGCCGTGAAGGCCTCTGGTGCGCGTTCCTCGAACCTGGTAGCTGTTTTCGGCATCGGCGGGCTCGGTCACCTCGCCATCCAGTACGCCCAGGTGGCGGGCGCGAAGGTCGTCGCTGTCGACAGGCAGGACGCCAGGCTCGCACTGGCCGACAAGCTCGGCGCTGCGCACACAGTCAACAGCACCAAGCAAGACCCGGCCGAGGCGGTCCAAGCACTCGGGGGAGCGGACGTGGCGATCGTCACCGCGTCCGCAGCCGAGCCTTACCAGCAGGCTTATGGGAGCCTGCGGCGCGGCGGGACGATCGTGGCGCTCGGCGCGCCGAGAGACAACACCATGCACCTGCCGATCTTCCAGACCATCGTCCAGGAGATCAGGGTGATCGGCTCGTTCGTCGGGACCCGGGCCGACTTGGCTGAGACCTTTGAGCTCCACGCCTCGGGCCGCACCACCGTGATGAGAGAGACCCGGCCCCTCGACCAGGTGAACGAAGCGATGGCTGAGTTAGAACAGGGCAGAGTGGAAGCCCGGCTCGTTTTTGACCTTCGTTCTTGAGGTGCCAGGAGCACCTTACGGCTCAGCCACGTCAGGGAACCATCGGCGAAAAAGAGGGCACCCATCGCGCCGCCATAACGCCCAATACGCGCCGATCCACCTGACGGGCTATCAGCTACCGAACAACCGCTTATGTTGGCAAATCCTTTTCGTTCAGCAGTCTCAGGTAAGTCCGGCTCCCGGTTTTTGTGCCGAGTCAGTCTCGGAGGTCACCGGTGTACGGGGAGTCGCTGCAAGTTGAGTCAGCCAGCGAGCGGTTGAAAGGTCGGCAAGTCTTGCGGGGTACTGTGGACCAGGCCAGGGTAGAGCGGCGACCTGTACGTCACGAAAAGCGGCCAATCGAACGAGGACTTGGAAGCAATGATGGCAAGCGTTGCCAGCGGCGGCGTTGTGGCGCCCGGCAAGATGCCAAGAGCTGGAAAGGCACTCGGGGTGGCCTTCATAGTTGCTGTGCCTGCAGTGATCTGAACGGGACGACTGGAAGCGTCCGACGCGTAGGCCGCGTTAGAGAGCGTCAGTAGTAACGCGCTGATGGCGGCGGCGACAAGGAGGAGAGCGGGACGCGTCAAACCGAAATGCTCCCGATTGTGCGTGTTAGGGGCAGCTGCCGCATGGGTGCCGGGTAGTCTCATTTGTGTCCTCTCGATGATCCAGGTCCCTTTGATGGAGTTGCCTCAGATCGTCCGTACCATCTCGGTGGTTCCTCTGAGTTGCCTTGATGATGAAGCCGGCCACCAAAGAAAACATCCGACCAAAGTCGCAACTTGCTCGGTCGAGAGTCGGACCCGGTCCCCATTCGCGGCGTGCTTAGTCCAGAATTGGTGCTGGTGAGGCAATTGGGAGGCTTGCCCGAGCAGCTGACGAGCTTCATCGGGCGCGCCTCGATTGTCGAGCTGGTCAGCCTGCGCCTGACCGAGCACCGGCTGGTGAGCGTGGTCGGCCCGGGCGGTTGTGGCAAGACCCGTCTGGCGATCGAGGTCGGGCAGCGGACAACGGCAGTCCCGCCCGAGAGCGTGTGTTTTGTCGACCTCTCGGGTCTGTCCGAGCCTGAACTAGTCCCAGGTGCCGTGCTCAGGGCCTTGGGGCTGGTGGAGGCGCCGAGGGCCGGCCCGCTCGAGACGCTGACAGCGTGCTTGACCGAGCGAGAGCTGCTCGTCATCCTCGACAACTGCGAGCACCTGGTCGGGGCCTGTGCGGCCCTAGCTGGTGCCCTCGGCCGCCAATGTGCTGGGGTGCGGCTGCTGGCCACCTCAAGAGAGCGCCTTGGGGTGCCTGGAGAGGCAGTCGTGGACCTCGGGGGCCTCGAGCTCCCGCGACCGGGGGGAGGCAACGAAGGCTGGCTGGAGCGCTCGGAGGCAGGGAAGCTTTTCGTCGAGCGGGCGCGCACGGCCAGGGTGGGCTTCGCCGCCCATGGCGACGACGCCATCGTTGTGGCGAGCATCTGCGAGCGCCTCGACGGAATCCCCCTGGCCCTGGAAATGGCGGCAGCCCGAACGCGCTTGATGAGCGTGCGGGCCATTGCGGAAGGCCTCTCGGACCGCTTCAGGCTCCTCACCGGCAGCGGGAGAGCCGGGCCGGCGCGTCAGCGCAGCCTGCTCGCCTCGATCGAGTGGAGCTGCTCTTTGCTGAGCAAGGCGGAACAGCAGCTCTTGTACCGCCTGTCGGTGTTCGCCTCCGGCTTCACCTTCCGCGCCGTCGAGGCCGTCTGCGCGGGAGGCGCGGTCGAGCGTGACGAGGTCTTCGATCTACTGGCCTCCCTGGTCGAAAAGTCGCTCGTGCAAGCCTCACCGGGCGCCGACCGACTCTGGCTGCACGAGACCATGCACGTCTACGCCGCCGGCGCCCTCGCAGCCGAGGGTGCCACGGCCGCTGTCCGCGACCGCCACCTCGACTACTTCGCAGAGCTGGCCAAGCGCAACGAGCCAAAGACACGGACGAGCGAGGTCGCCTCGGCTCGCCGGGAGCTGGAGCCCGAGCTGGACAACCTGCGTGCCGCCCTTGCCTGGAGCGTCGAGTCAGGCCAGTTGGCCGCGGGCGCCGCCCTTCTTTCCGCCATGGCCCACCTCCTTCGGTACCTCGGCCTCGATTCGGAGGGCGTGGCCCTTTGCCAGCCGTTCCTCGCTGCGGAGATCGAGCCGTCTCTGCGGGCAGACCTCTTGTACTTGGCAAGCGCTTGTTCGCGCCTAAAAGACCCTCCCATGTCCCTGTGCCTGGCCTCGGAGCTGGTCTCCCTGGGGAGCTCCCTAGGCGACGAGCGCATGCAGGCCGCCGGCCTGGTCAGAGTGGCGACCGTGAAAATGGACGCCGAGGCGGCCGAGGCGGCCGACACCGCTACCGAGGGCATCCGCCTTGCCCGCCAGGCCGTGCACCCGCTCGTCGAGGCACTGGGCCTCCATGCCAAGAGCATGGCCTTGGTTTGGCTTGGCCGCCCAGAGGAGGCTTTTGCGGTCGGCCAAGACTCATTGAGGGTCTCCACCGCCTGCGACTGGCCCATCGGTGAGAACGATGCAAGAGCCGGTATCTCGTACGCAGCAATATTCACTGGGCGCTTTGAGCGGGCGCTCGAAGAGGCTGGCCACCTTCGCCGCGCTGACCAAGGCCCGCCGAGCCGTTCGGGCGGCGAGGCCTTACGTGCTCAAGTACTGGCACGCCAGGGCAAGGCGGAGGAGGTCGAGGCGATACGCCGAGCGGTCTCGATGGTCTCGGCATCGGGTCACACCTTTTTCGTCGCGATCCACAACCGGGACCTCGGTCACATCCTCATACTGCTCGGCCAGGAGGGCGAGGGCTACCAAGTCCTCGAGGCGGCCACCGCCAAGTTGGAGTCTTTTGGGCTGTTTGCCATCTGCGTGGAGGAACGAGCCCTGCTCGCCGAGGTTGCGACCAGGCGAGGCGACCTCGTCGGCGCACGGCGCCACCTCGACGCATCGAGCTGGAGGCTGCCGAGGGCAATTGAACCGGCAGGGGCACCGATCTTCTGCGCTGAGGCCCGCCTGGCGCGGGCCGAAGGCGAGCTGTCCCGTGCCCATGGGCTGGCCTGTGACGGTCTGGCGGCGGCGTCCGAGGGCGGGCACGTCTTGCGGGTAGTCGACCTGCTGGAGCTGGTGGCTGTCACTTGCGCCGACCTCGGGAGCCTCGCCGAGGCGGCCCGGCTCCTGGGGGCCGCCGAGAGCCAACGCGAGCTCATAGGCTACACATGCCCGGTCCCCGCTCGCGAGGAGCTGGTGCCTGTGCTGGTGGGCCTTCAAACCGCTCTGGGAAAGGACGCCTTCGAGCGCGCCCTGTCCGAAGGCCGGTCGCTCAGCCTCGAAGAAGCTGTCGCATACGCCCGGCGTGGGAGAGGAAACCAACGCAGGGCTCCCTCCGGTTGGGACAGCCTCACTGCCTCAGAGCGGCGGGTCGTGTCCCTTGTCGCAGAGCACCTGACCAACGCCGAGATCGCAGAGCGGCTTTTCGTCTCCACTGTCACGGTGAAGAGTCACCTGAGCCGCGTGTTCGTCAAGCTCGGCGTCGCGAACCGGGCACAGTTGGCTGCTGCGGCGCACCGCCATGAAGCACCTCAAGCCACGCGAGCTGGCACCCAACCAAGCCTCCCGTCCTAGCTCCCTCCAGTTTCTTCTTAGCGTAAGTGAATGCGAGCGCTATGCACAGGAGGGTCGGCCTGGACAATGCCGAATACCCGTTATTGAGCGGATGTCTTGGCCCTTCCGAGGGGTGGCGCGCAACGCGTATCGACGGCTACGGGCGCTGTCGGCAGAACAGCGCCCAGCGCCGATTCGGCGTTGGCTCTGTTCACGCCTCCTCTCGCTGGCGTGCATCGCAGATCATCCATTCGGGCGTCAACACCCCTGTCGCGTTCCTCGGACCTTCAATCTCCTATGCGAGACTCGGGCTGGTGAGAATTAAGGGAGTCAGCTACGACGTCGGGCGCGTGCTGGGGAAAACTGGCGCCCCGTGTTCGAGCCGGAGGTCGTTCGGCGTGAACTCACGATCATCAAGGACGATCTTCACTGCAACGCGGTTCGGATCTGTGGCCAGGACGTCTCGCGGCTTGAGAAGGCAGCGGAGTTTGCCCTCGAGCTTGGCCTCGATGCGTAGCTCTCTCCCGAGCTCTGGAACAAGGGCCCCGAACCGACCCTCAGATACACCGTGGACGCGGCGCGTATGGCCGAGGACCTCTGCCGTCGCTGGCCGGGGAAGGTCGTGTTGTGCATCGGGTCGGAGCTGACGCTCTTCATGCGCGGGATTCTCCCCGGACGTTCGGTCCTGACGAGAGTCCGAGAAATGCGGAAGAACCCGAGCCGTGCCGCAGGCGCACCAGCCCTGTCCGACTACCTGACCCGAGCGACCGAAAAGGTCCGGGGCGTGTTCTCCGGGCCGGTGACCTATGCGTCCCTTGTCTGGGAGTCGGTCGACTGGAAGGAGACTTTGAAGTACCACTGACCCCGGCTATCGGCGTACACACCTTTTGGTCTTGCTGGCATCGCACCTCCGTGAGAAACCTTCGGTTCTCACGAGGTTCTCACGGGGGTGTATCGCTGCCTTGTGGCCGAAGCTGCCAGCCCGTCTACCAAGGCTTTTCTGGTCGGGCTGGCCGGATTTGAACCGGCGACCTCTTGACCCCCAGTCAAGCGCGCTAACCAAGCTGCGCCACAGCCCGTCGACGTCTGCACTGTAGTTGCCCCGGGCCAGGCGAGGCAGGGCGAGGCGCTCGGCCGGCCGTGCAGGCAGAGCGCCGACTCGCATAGCGTGACCTCTATGGAGAAACGACGGCTGGGAAAGACCGGTTGGAACGCGAGCGTCATCGGTTTCGGTGCCTGGGCGATCGGCGCCGACTGGGGTGAGGTCGGCGACGACACCTCGAGAGCGGCGTTGCGAGCGGCAGCCGAATCTGGCGTGAACTTCTTCGACACCGCCGACGTCTACGGAGACGGGCGCAGCGAGCGCCTCGTGGCCGAGCTGCGCAAGGAAGTCTCCGAGCCGATCTTCATCGCCACCAAGGCCGGGCGCCGCGCACCTGAGCAGCGCGTCGAGTACTACAGCCCGGAGAACCTCATCGCCTGGGTCAACCGGAGCCGCGAGAACCTGCAGATGGAGACCCTGGACCTCGTCCAACTGCACTGCCCGCCGACGGATCTCTTCTACCACCCCGAGGTCTTCGCCACACTCGACGACCTCGTCTCCTCCGGCGCGATCGCCCACTACGGCGTCAGCGTCGAGCGCGTGGAGGAGGGACTCAAGGCGCTCGACTACCCGGGGGTGGCGACGGTCCAGATCATCTACAACATCTTCCGCCAGCGTCCGGCAGAGCGGTTCCTTCCCGCCGCTAAGGCCGCCGATGTCGGCGTGATCGTACGCGTGCCGCTCGCCTCGGGACTGCTGACGGGCAAGATGACGCGAGACACGCAATTCCCCGCCAACGACCATCGGAACTTCAACCGCCACGGCGAGTCCTTCGACGTTGGCGAGACATTCGCCGGCGTGAACCTGGAGACTGGTCTCGAGACGGTCGAGGAGGTGCGTGCCCTCGTGCCTCCCGGTGAGACGATGGCCTGCTTCGCCTTGCGCTTTTGCCTGTCGGACCCCGGAGTCTCGACCGTCATCCCAGGTGCTAAGAACCCAGAGCAAGCAAGGCAGAATGCTGCAGCCGGCGAACTCGGGCCCCTCGACGGGCCGACCCTCGAGCGGCTAAGGCAGATCTACCAGGAACGTGTCGCCCCCGAGGTCCACTACCGCTGGTGAGCCCGCCCCCAGCGGCGTTCTGAGTGAGTGCTGATCAGGACGACGGCTCACCGAGCGCCGTGATGGTCCCGAGGACCCCCTCCTGGTCTCTCGAGGCCTTCTCAGCTCGGGCAGGCCCGTTCGACTGGCGTCCCGCGTCCGCCGGCAGCACGTTGCGCAGCCCGTTCAAGAACCCGCCCAGCTCCATGGGCACCACGATCTTCGTCGATGACGACGAGCCGACCTGCTTCAGGGTCTCCAGGTACTGCAGCTGCATCGTGTTGCCGTCGAGACCGCTCGCGACCTTGTAGATCCTGTCCAGACCCGTCGCGAGACCCTCGGCGCGCAGGATCGCGCTCTGCCGATCGCCTTCGGCGGCGAGGATTGCCGCCTGCTTGGTCCCCTCGGCAAGAGTCACGGCGGCTTGCTTTTGCCCTTCGGCCTCTGTTACCGCCGCACGCCGGGTGCGCTCGGCGGACATCTGACGGGTCATGGCCTCGAGCACGCCCGGAGGCGGGTTCACCTCGCGCACCTCGACCGTTGTTACCTTGACGCCCCATCGCTCGGTGACGTCGTCCAAGCGCACGCGAAGCGACGCGTTCATGTCCTCCCGCTTGGAGAGCACGTCGTCGAGCGGCATGTCTCCCACGACACTGCGCAGCGTCGTCGCGGCGACGTTCTGTGCAGCCGCCGCGAACCTGCCGACCCGCAGCACCGACATCGAGGGATCGACGACCTTGTAGAAGATGATGAAGTCGATCGAGATCGAGGCGTTGTCCTTCGTTATCGCCGTCTGGTGAGGGATCTCGAGAAACTGCTCGCGCAGGTCCACCCACGTCGTCCGGTCGGTGACGGGATTGATGAATACGAGCCCAGGACCGCGGGTTCCAACCGCTCGGCCGAGGCGGAAGAGCACGATTCGCTGGTACTCCCGCACGATCCTCACGGAAAGCCCAGCGAGGATGAGAAGGAAGAGCACAACCACCCCGACTACGATCCCGACGACCATTACCGGCCTCCTTCGCTCGTCGTTTCACTGGGCGAGGACGGCCCGCTCCCGCCGACAGTGCCGTCGTCGGGCAGGGAGGCGCTGAGCTCGTCAGTATCACCAGGCCCCACCACTTCGTCGGCCCAGACCTCGAGGCGGACTCCTGCGACACGCAGTACCTGGATGGGCGTCCCCGCCCGGACTGCCCCGTTCAAGGCCACCGCTGACCAGTTCTCGCCGTTCACACGCACGATCCCCTCCGGGTTGAGGTCACCGACTGCGAGGCCTTGAGCCCCGTTGGGCGAGACCAGGTGGCGATCGGCCACGTAGATCCCCCGAGTCGTCATTCCCTTCCAGGCCAGGAAGCCGATACCGGCAGAGACCACGACGTCAGCGCTGAGCAGCGCCCAGAGAACCGGCGCATTCTGTCCGTCGACCGCCATCGCCACGAGCCAGGCGGCCGCAAGCACACCGAAGACGCCCGCTGCCATGTGCCCGTGCGGGCCGACGTGAAACCCGAGCAGCGAGGCGAGGACGACCAGACCCAGAAGAACCCCTGCTATCACCCACATGGCGCCTCCTTCCGCGGCTGCGCTATAGGCAAGAGTACCGGCATTTGAGCGCCTTTGGCGCGAGCCCCACTGCGCAAAGTACAGGTCCGCAGCTCAATGAGGACCGCTGTGAACACGGCCGGGAGCCTCCAGAGCCACCTCAGGCGTGATGGATCAGCCAGCCGATCCCTTGGTAAAGGCGGTAACCGAGGTAGCCGACCGAGCCCAGCACGAGCAGCTTGAAGTGCCAGGGAGCCTTGGGGTGGGCGTCCTCGTCATCGCTGCCCGCCTCGTCTCCGAGCACCGAGCCGCAGCTCGGGCAGCGGTCCCGGCCCTTGGCGGCCTCGCTCCCGTCCGCTGCTGCGGCGCCGGGCGCCTCGGCCGGCAGGCCTGGCGCGGGCGGGACGAGCTCGTTCTCTTCGACCTCGCGGCCGCACCTTTCGCACCACGGCATGGCGCTGACCGCCCTCTAGGACCAGGCCCGCGGGTAAGACCCCCTGGTACCGGCCGGCGTCATGTGCGGCCGGTGCCCCCAGGCCGGGGGCCAGGGCACCTGCGACCTGCTCATCTTTGCTGGCGGAGGCGGACTCGAAGTTCGATGGGCGTCGGCCCCAGTCCGAACCGCTCCCGCAAGGAGCGCTCCAGGTAGCGCAGGTAGGTTGCCGGAAGCCGCCTCGTGGCGAACAGCGTGATCGTCGGGGGGTCGACGGCGCCCTGCACGCCGTAAAGGATACGAGCGCCCCCGGGTGCCGGCTGAGCTGCCTGAGCGCTCCGCAACCCGTCGTTGAGCCGGCTGGTCGGGATGCGGCGGTGATAGGCGCTCATGGCCTCTTGCACCGCGGGCAGGAGACGGTGCACGCCGAGGCCCGTCTTGGCCGAGACCCGCAACACCGGCGCGTAGCCGAGGAACGCGAGGCGGTCCCCCACCGCTTCTGAGACCTGGAGACGGCCCTCGGTGTCAAGCAGGTCCCATTTGTTGAGAAGGATCACGACCGGGCTCCCCGAGGCGTCGATCCGCTCGGCGAGGCGCTGGTCCTGGTGGGTCACGCCTTCGGTCGCGTCCAGCACGAGCAGGGCCACATCCGCGCGATCGAGCGCTCGCAGTGCCCGCACGAGCGAGTAGTACTCGGGCCCCTCGCCGCTTCGCGCCCTGCGCCGCATCCCAGCGGTGTCGATCAGCTTCACCGTCCCGTGGTCGGTCTCGATCAAGGTGTCGATGGCGTCACGTGTCGTGCCGGGAAGATCGTGCACGACGGAGCGCTCCTCGCCCGAGAGCCGGTTGAACAAGGTGGACTTGCCGACATTCGGACGTCCCACGATCGCCACGGCCGGCACGCCCCCTTCGACTTCTCGGAGCGTCCCGACCTCCATGGCCCCGACCTGCCCGGCGGCCGCTGCTCCGGCCGGCACAGACCCCTCGGGCAGCTGCTTGACCACCTCGTCGAGGAGATCGCCGACACCTCGCCCGTGCAGGGCGCTCACCATGGCAGGCTCGCCCAGGCCGAGGCCCGCCAGCTCCCAGGCGTCGATCTCGCGCTTTTCGGAGTCGACCTTGTTGGCGACCACGATCACGGCCCCGCCGTTGCGCCGGACCAGCTGAGCCACCACGGCGTCTTCGCCTGTCACCCCGGTGGTCGCGTCGAGCACGAGCAACACCAGGTCCGAGACGCTCAGCGCCCGCACAGCCTGTTCGGTCACCTTGAGATCTAGTGAGTCACCACGTTCCACGACACCGCCGGTGTCGACGACGAGAAACGATCGCCCGTTCCACTCGCACTCGACCTCGAGGCGGTCGCGTGTCACACCAGGCTGGGCTTCCACGATGGCGAGCTGGCGGCCCGCGATCCGGTTCACGAGCGTCGACTTGCCGACGTTCGGGCGCCCGACGACGGCGACTACCGGCAACGATCGGGACCCTTGCGCGCTCATCGGCCCGCCTCCAACAGCCTGCGCAACGATGCCCCGTCGCTCGGGACCACCTCGACGACCACAGGGAGGTCCTCGGGCGAGGAGCCGTCGATGAACCTGCCCTTCGACAAGCACACATCGGGGAGCAGGTAACGGCCTCGTGCTGCGTCTTCGCCCAGAGTCCGGGAGACGTCTGGGCCTGCCATGAGCCCGGCAACGGCGATGTTGCCCCCGAAGAACTCGTTGCGGACCGGAAGCACGCGCACCTCGCCGAAGCCGCCTTGATCGAGCAGCGGTCTCAGCACGATCTCGCCGTAGCCTCCGGTGAGGATGGTGATCGGCTGGTCCCTCCCCACCCGGGGACGAGGGCCGAGGCGGACGGCGGCGGTCCGCGGGGCGCGATAGCCCTCGGCGGGCGCGCCCTCGACCCAGGCGAAGAAACCGGACCGGCCGGGCACGCTCTTTCCGCCGGCCAGGGAGGGCGGCTTCTCACCGGGGGGCCGCTCGAAGTCCTGCTCGAAGGAACGCACCATCCCGACGCCGTTCTCGTGCTGGGGGAACCCCTCGTACGCCGCCGCCTCTGGCAGTTCTAGACCCGCGAGCAGGTAGTACTCGTCCGACGCCCACACGAGCCGGCGGTCGAGGGCACGACTGAAGCGCTCCTGCCACTCGTGCACGGTCTCGACGGTCGCCCGTGCCTCCTCGGCCGTGTGCGCCCGCATCGCCGGTTCCTTGGAATGGCGGCTCACGCCGAGCGGGACGACGGCCACGGTCGCAAGTTCGGGAAAGCGCTCGAGGATGCCGGCGAGAGTCCCGTGCAGCACCGCGGCATCGTTAAGACCTGGGCAGACGACGACCTGGCCGTGCACCTCGATGTCGTGGTCGAGGAGGCACCGCAGCCACCTGAGGCTCATGGCGCCGCGGCGGTTGCGCAGCATGCGGGAGCGGACCTCGGGATCGGTAGCGTGGATGGAGACGTACAGCGGAGACAACCGCTGGTCGACGACTCGCTCGAGGTCCGCCTCTGTGAATCGGGTCAACGTCGTGAAATTGCCATAGAGGAACGACAGCCGGTAGTCGTCGTCCTTCACGTACAGGCTCCGGCGCATCCCCTTTGGAAGCTGGTAGATGAAACAGAACTCGCAGTGGTTGTCGCAAGTGCGAACGCGATCGAATATCGCGGCCGAGATCTCGAGCCCGAGGGGCTCACCTGCTTGCTTGAGGACCGTGACCTCGAGCTCTACCCCACCGCGGACGACCTCGAGGTCGACGATCGGCTCGTCCGCAAGCAGCTGGTACTCGATGACGTCTCGGGGCACCTGTCCGTTGATCGAGCGAAGCTCGTCTCCCGGCCAGACCCCGGAGCGCTCAGCCGGCGAATGCTCGGCCACGGCCACCACCTGCGGTAGCGGCATGTGCAAAGGCTACCCTGGTCTGCTGTGACTTCGGTCCAGGACGAGCCAGTCGGCAGAGCAGCAGGCCGTGTCGAGCTCGTGCTGCTCGCGCAGCCCCGCGGTTTTTGCGCCGGCGTCGAGATGGCCATCAAGGCCCTGGCCTGGATGGTGCGCGTCTTCGAGCCTCCCGTCTACTGCTACCACGAGATCGTGCACAACCGCCTGGTCGTCGACGAGTTCAGGCGCCAGGGCGTTGTCTTCGTCGACGACGTCGCCGAGGTTCCGCCCGGGGCGCCCCTCATGCTGTCTGCGCACGGGTCAGCACCCGAGGTCGAGCAGGCCGCGGGTCGCAACGGGCGCGTCGTCATCGATGCCTGCTGTCCTCTCGTGACAAAGGTCCACCACGAGCTCAGCGTGCGGGCCCGCAAGGGTTACACAATCGTCTATGTCGGCCATTCGGGCCACGAGGAGGCCATCGGCACGATGGCGGTGGCGCCGGAGGCGGTGCATCTCGTCGAGCACGAGAGCGACGTCGACCGGCTCGAGCTCGATCCGGCGGCCCCGGTCGCGCTGCTCGCCCAGACCACCCTCGCCCACGAGGAGTGGGAGGGGATAGTCACACGCGCGCGAGAACGCTATCCGGAGCTGTGGATGCCGGGACGCTCGGATCTCTGCTACGCCACGACCAACCGTCAAGGCGCGGTCAAGGCAGTGGCGCCCCGTTGCGACGCCATGGTCGTGCTGGGTTCGGCCAACTCCTCCAATACCGTCGCCCTCGTGAAAGTCGCCGCCGCCGCCGGATGCCCGAGGGTGCTCAGGGTCAACTCCCCTGGCGAGGTACCAGGAGACCTCTCGGGTGTGGTCGGCGTCACCGCCGGCGCCTCTGCCCCGGACTGGCTCATCGACGACCTCCTCGATCGCTTGGCGCCGAGGCAAGGCATCGAGATCGTCCAGACCACCGACGAGGACGAGTACTTCCCTCCCCCGCCTGAGCTGCGGGACCTGCTCCGTTGCCTCGCCATGGCGGCGAGCCTCACCCTCGGTGCCGCCACGTCTCTCCCGCCTGGCACGGCGACGGACCGACAGGTGACCGCGACCGACATGCTCATCGGCGCCTCGAAACGGCCCTCCCTGTGAACGCCCGCGCCGAGAGACGCCGGCGCCAGGTCGACGAGTTGGTCGATCGCGTCGCCCTCGAAGAGCTCCTCGCCTCCCAGGGTCCCCTCGAGATGGCCCCCGTGGCGATCGTCATCGCGGCGTACAAGGAAGGCGCGAACATCGCCGGGGTGGTGGGCGGCATGCCGAAGGAGATCTGCGGGCAGCCGGTCTCGGTGCTGGTGGTCGTCGACGGCGAGGACGACGGCACCGGTGCCGAGGTGCGGGCCGCCGGTCATTACGCCTGCATCGCGCCGGTCAACCGCGGCCAGGGGGCGGCACTGCGCCTCGGCTATCGGATCGCGAGAGAGCACGGCGCCGCCTTCATCGTGACGGCGGACGGAGACGGCCAGACGGACCCCGATGACCTCGAGGTCGCCCTCGAGCCGGTCATGTCCGGCCGGGCCGACTTCGTCAACGGGTCCCGGCGCCTGGGCGAGACTCATGTCAGCGACGTCGTGCGCAATAGCGGGGTCGTCGTCTTCGCCACCCTGATCTCGCTGCTCACCAAGGCGGCCGTGACCGACCCGGCCAACCCGGTCCGGGCTTTCCGGGCAGAGCTGCCCGCTCGGCTCACCCTCGAGGAGCCGCAGTACCAGGCATCGGAGCTGCTGATCGGGGCCATCATGCACGGCTGCCGCTTCGAGGAGCGGCCCGTGACCTTCCGTGCCCGCCGTCAGGGCGAGACAAAGAAGAGCGGGAACTTCCTCTACGGCCTGCGCTACGGTCGGGTGGTCCTTCGCACCTGGCTCCGAGAGCGCGCCCGTACCCGCTAGCCGAGCTCGCCGGACCGGGCGCTAAGCCTGGTTGTCGGCGAAGACTGACCTCTCGAACCACTCCCAGGTCCGCCGGATCCCATCTTCCCGGCTGATGCTCGGCGCGTAGCCGAGGACCTCTTGCGCCAGGTCGTAGGAGGCGAAGTTGCGCTCGACCTCACCTGGCCGCTTGGGCCTGTGCTCGATCGGGTGATCGGGCACGCCTGCCGCCGTCCGGCACAAGTCGGCCAGCTCCTGCACGGTGGTCTCGACACCGGAGGCGATGTGGAGCACGGTGCCACCGGCGACGTCACTCTCGAGCGCCAGCTGCAGGGCGCGGCAGATGTCGTCGACATGGGTGTAGTCGCGCGAGGCCGAGCCGTCACCGTAGATGACGATCGGCTCGCCGGCGTCGAT
>JBKQMT010000029.1:0-7037 GCA_052146595.1 Acidimicrobiales bacterium | reverse complement strand
TGAGATCCTGGGAAGCGTCGAAGTCGGCACCGGCGAACTCGTCGGCGAGAGCCTTGACGGACTGCGCCGTCGGTCCGTCGGTCCAGGAAATGTCGATCGACGCTCCACCGGCGTAGGTCTCGCTGCGGACGCTGAACTTGACTCCCGGAAACGTCAGCTTGAGCGCCTGGCGCAAGAGCCTCGCCGTGTCCGCGCAGCTCAGATGCTCGGTTTCCGCGGCCATCGCTGTCCTTCTCTGGTGGTGTGAGTTTATCTCACATGATTTACGTTAGTCCTGCTCAGAGGGTATGTCAAGCTCGTGTCAAGCGCGATCGCTTCACAGGCAAGCGGTGCCGCGGTCGGCTCTTGCGGCTGAGAGTGGGATCAGTGCCACGAGGCCCACAGTCACTGTCGGGACTCGGTCACCGAGTGGTGAAAAGGGCCGTTTTCAGTCTGCGAGCTGGGCCTGAGCGCGAACGGTCGTCGTGGACCACCGCCGCGTGACGGCCTTAAGCCCCGTCATGCGGTTCGCCGCGGAACACTTTGGGGTGGGTGTTTGCTCGGTCCGACGAAAGTCGTGCTGAGAAGTCAGCTTCGTACCCGTATCCGGACGGTTTTTGGCATCGCCCCAGGTCACAGACACGACGAGCGAAGCTCGATCTCATCTTATCTCGATTAGAGATGCTAGTCCTATGCTAGATCGTTACTGGCGATCAGAGCGCTGGGGCCATCCGCCGTTGCGGCCCAAGCCCGATCGGCTGGCCTGCGTCAGCCCGGAAAGCGCTGCGCCTCACCCCGAAATGAGTATTTCGGCGGTCAACCGTCGCGTCAGTTCGCTGGGAACGAGCAGAAACAGGCGACCAGACGGGTTTTCCCAGGTCACAGACACAAAAACAGGTAGCCTGCTTCGCTCGGCCACAGCGCCTCCTGTGCACTAGCGGTCCGTCGCTCACAGGGGGCTGCGCGTCCAACCGGGGGGTCGGGTCCGCCTTATATTCCGATCTCGATGGACCGGGTGCAGCAGTGGCGTATCCGCGGAAACCTCGATCGTGTCGCCGAGGCGCTTGAGGCGACCATGCGCTCGCACCAACGAGTGCGGCGCATCCAATGGGACGTCTCCGGCGAGAAGCTCGTCGCGAAGACCTCCTGGAGCCTTTTTTACTGTCCCCAGAAGATCACCATCAAGGTTGAAGAGCGATCGACGAACTACTGGGACGTCGCGGTGTGCAGCGAGATGCTGTCGCTGATTGACGGCGGTAGGAATAAACAAAGCCTCGATCAGCTGCGACGAGCGATGGTTGCTGCAGGCTTCGCCGTCGAGGGTGGCCCCGTCAGAACATCGTGGAGGCGCTCAACCCGCCCCTGATCCTCGGTCGCTGCCGCCTGCTCGGCAATGTGACTCCGCTGGCCGCGTTGGCGGATGGTCAGGAGGGGCTAATCGGCACCTCAACGCGAAGAGCCCTCAAAAGCGCTGGGGGCCCTCGACGCCTATCGTTCGCGTCCTCCGAACCATTTCGGCCAGTTCTTAGCAACCCGGACCAGATTTGTGGGGCTGCCAGTTGCCGGTGAGCTTGAGTTGCCCCTTCGGGGTCGCTTCGACCAGCACAGCGTGGTGACAGTCGCCCGGCCCATGCCAGGCATTCCCGTCGACGACCGCCGTGCCATTCGCGAAGACAGCGACGCCGCCGTCCGCGAAATACTGGTCCCCCGGGAGCAGCCCGCGCAGCGAGTAGTCGAACAGCATATGACCCTCCGGTCGACTACTGCCAGACCATTGCGCGCTGGCTGAGAAGCGGACGAGCGAGGAGTTGCCAGCATCAATCACTGCGCCAGGTGGACCGGCCGCGAGGGCGTCGGGTGGCTCCAGCCGAAGAAAGCCGATGGTATGCAGCCGACTGCCGGGCCGAAGCGCGTAGACGGCAAAGGGGTCGTCACCACCGATGTAGAGATCGCCTGCGCTATCGAACGCGATCGCGCTTGGACCCGGTTCCTTATCCTCTGGGAATAGCGGGTCGGCACCGAGGAAGCTCGCAGGGACAAGCACCAGGAAGAGGCGGCGACCGCGCAGGACCACCACGTCGTTCGAGCACGGGAGTCCTGTCAGGTACAGGTGGCCGGACGGCGAGACGGCGATGCCCGGCGATCCGATGGCCGCGTGGGTCGCGATCGTGCCGTTCGTGAGTTCTTGGGGGCACTGCTCGGAGCCATTTGCCAGCGGCGTGGCGGATCGGCCATTGCCCGCGACCGTGGTGATCACGCCGGAAGGCGACACGGCCCGCACTCTGTTGCCACCAGACAGATAGAGCGTGCCGTCAGGCGCCAGTGCAAGCGCCACCACTTGACCTAATGCCGCACGCGTCGCCGGGCCTCCGTCGCCCGATTCGCCGACGACCCCGTTGCCAGCGACGACACGCATGTTGCCGCTGGGATCGCGTAACAGGACCTGATGCCGGGAGGTGTCGTAGATGTAGAGCCCACCATCGGGTGCCGCCACCATCGCGCCTGGATCTATGAGGCTCAGGCTACGCATGTTCGACGACGACGCACCGGCGTGGGGCATGACCAGTGTGAGCACGAGAACACCCATCCCGGCCCAAGGGCGGAACCTACGCACAGCCTGATTGTCGCGTGCCGTGAGGGCCTGTCTGAGCGCGGCACAGCAGCAGGTCAGCAGCTCCCCGCAGAGGCTTCAGGTGGCCCCTCGTGTAGGTGTGAAGGGCCTCCCGATCGAAACCCACGAGCAGGCACGTGCGCCTGGGCAGCGAGGTCTGAGCCCTGACCCTCGTACTGGCTCTTCATGCTGTCGCCGGAACCGGGCGGAGACGGGTTACGACGGCAGTCGTCGTAGGTCACAGACAGACACGACGGCAAATCTCGTTCCGGCTTGTGACCTCCAGCGAGTGTGTCGAGTCCACTCACTCATATACCTCCTCAAGAGCAGGCATCTCCCAACCATCGGCAACATCCAGTGCCGTTTCCAAGACGGGTTCTCTACCTCGTTCCAGCTCAGCCAAGGTGTCACGAGATCCGGCGGGTAGCGCCGCATAGATTTCCTGGCGGTCGAGGATCGCGGTGTATGCCTTCATGAACCGTCGCCGATTCCAGTTGAGGCCGTCAGAAGTGAAGTCCGCGTAGACGGGGAGGCGGTCGACGACACTCGATGCCGCTTGGACGGCCGGGTGAGACCATTGCCACTCTGGACGCTCGACGGTCTCCCAGTGCCACTCTGGCGGCCCGCCACCTTCGGTCGGCTCGGGCTCATAGATCATGCGTCTCGAAGTCCGGTATGCGTCGTAGTCCCGAGCACGCAGAACCTCGTCGAACGCCTCGTCGGGAGACGGGGCACCGCTGCGAAGATGCACCAGCTCTTTGGCCACCTGACCCGGTCCGGGTGGGAACGTGTCGGCCCCATGTGTTCTGACCACAGCCAGCACGTGCGAGAACTCGTCGTCGCCAACCCACTCCCGCCAGACGTTGAGCGTCTCGTCGTCGGCACTGAAGTTCGGCCAGAGCCGCGCCATGTAGGCCACGACCTGGGCTAGTTCACTGGGGTTCATTCTCTCCTCCTACAATCTCGCCGTCGACTACGTCGTCGTCGTTCGGTGGTTCGCACTGTCTGGCCGCCGTCTCCCGCAGCTTGGCCTCCTCGCGTTGCGCCCAGGCCGCAGCCGTGTTCATGACCTGGGTAGCTCTCGATTCGGACCGTCCCCGTCCACGCGCCGGGAGTGGATCGTCATCCCAGCATCCTTGAATCAGCCAGTTGGTCGGGAGCTTGGTGTACTCGTCCACGCGGTTCGGGTCGTCGCGGTACCGCTGGGCTCCCGCGATGATTTTCTCCGCAGAGGTTTTCCGGGTCGCGGATTGCCAGGCGCGTTCTGCTCCGGCGCGGTTTGCTTTCCGGGGGTAGGTTTCGTAGAAGTCAGTGAAGCCCCCAGGAGCACGCGATCGCGGTGACGGTTCACCTAACGGTTCTTCTGATGGTTCCTTTATGGTTCGGAGGACACCGGTGTCCGGGTTTCCTGTCGCAAATGTCCGGGTTTCCTGTCGCAAATGTCCGGGTTTCTGCCGCGGACGAAATGTCCGGGTTTAGGTCGGCGATCACATACAGGTTGGTCCTCCGACGGCCACCGCCCGGCACGGTCTTGATCTCGCCTATCTCCTCCAGCCAGCGAAGGATTCGTCGAACCTGACGCACGGTCAGCCTTGTCCTTTGAGCGATAGTCTCCAGGCTCGGGAAGCACGACCGCCCTTCCACGTTGGCGTAGTCCGCTAGACACAGGAGCACGAGCAGAGCACCTCCCGTGGCCGCGCTGTACTTCCAGACTTCTGTCGTGATCTCGATGCTCATAGGACCTGCCACGATGCCAGGCGCTGGTAGCCCGCTGTTGTTCTACGGGCCATCAGGCGCTGGCCTCCTAGAACGGACTGGCTACCGGCGCGTCGGCAGCCTCCTCTGCGGGCGGACAGTACGTGACGCCGGTGAGCTTGTCGGCCTCCTGCACAGTCCTCAGGTTCATTCTGGTTGAGCCACTCCTCACGATTCCCCGCGCCTCGGTCCGAGGTCATCTGGCTTTGGTGTTCCCATGCCGCAGCCGTCTCAGGAGCGCGAGGGACATCAAGGTCTTCCAGCATGGCCAGTGCACTCACGTACTCCCGCAGGTCCAACAGGGGCATCAGGCCCAGATCGACTAAGGCGGTCATGACCGGCCTTCATCTGGTTCGGCGCTTGTTCCGTTGGCCGCGCCGACAGGTGACACAGGCAACGAGGCAACGTACGTCTCAAGGTCGGCAATCCGCACCACCCGGCGGCCACCGATCAAACAGGATGGAACCGACCCTTCTTTCAGCAGTTCCAGGAATCTCGTCCTGCCAAGCGACAGTCGTCGGGCGGCCTCCAGTACGTCTACAGCCAACTCACTGCTCATGTGGTCACCTCCCTCGGTGCGGACTGCCGCCCGCAGGTCGAACGTGCATCCATGACCCCAATCGAATCTGCTAGGAGATAAGCGCGAAATGGGCGCGACTGCAGCTTGGAGAGGTCCCCATGGATTGGTGGGCCTACGCTCAAGACCCTTACGCCGCTCACCGCTTGGCCTCCACGGCACTCGCCGCGATGAAGGCGTCGAGGTCGGCGACATCGAGGCGGACGAGCTTGCCAAACTTGTGGAAACGGATGCGCCGCTCGTTCACCAGCCGACGGATGAAGCGTTCGCCGGTTCCCAAGTAGTCACCGGCCTCGCGGGCGTTCAGGTAAGGACCATTAGGACGCGAGCGGGAAGGTGCACGCGTGTCCTCGTGGGTCTTCATCTGCTCTGACGACAACTCGCACCTCCTCCGGTTTAGATTCCAGGAAACTGCTTTACCGTGCCGCGCCCAGCCCTCCCGCCGTTTTCCGCCAAAAGCCGCTTCAGCCCCTTGAGTTGCATTTGGTGCTACGGCCTGGTGTCGTCACGGACGGCCCGAAGCGTCCGCGTTTCGGTACAGGCAGATCTTGCGGACTACCTGCGCAATCGTGCGGAATCCTGCAAGCGGAAGGGCCAACGCCCTTCTCGATGTGCGGCGGATCTCCGTGTCTTCGAGGTCTTTGTAGATGCTTGAGGTTGATGCCGAACGCCATGTGGGCGGCGACATGAGAGCGGTGACGGAAGACCTCAGACGTCAGAGGTCAGCCCCTCCTGTCTCGGAGCATCGGGGCAACGCAGCCGATTCTTCGCTCAGGGGATTTCCGGCCTTTACCTGATCGTCGTGCCGGACGTCCCACACTGCGAACGCGGCTTTGGATGTCGTGCGCGATCCGTTCGCGAAGGCGGCAGGAAGTCCTGACCAAGAAGGTCCGACGCAACTGTCGGCCTGGTCAACCACTTGGACCCAGAGGCCAATGGTCAACCGGGGATCGGAGTACCCGAGTCAGCTCTGCGCGGTCTGCAGATCGCCCCACTTTCAAGGACGAGCGCGGTCGCGGAGGCTCGCCGCAGATCATGGAAGCTGAGGCCGTCCAGTCCGGCCTGTCGACAAGCTGGCACCCAGACCCGGGTCAGCCAGTTGGCGTACCGGAGCGGCCCGCCATCTGGAGATACGAGAACGACTTCGTCGGCGTCGGCGCCCGTGATTCCTCGGCGCCGCAGTTGTTCCGCCAGCATCTCCGCCAGGGCGGTCAGCAGGGCTACCGGTGCGGCGCGATGCCGCCGACTTGGCGGTCCGAAGATGCGACGTCCCTGCGCATCCCTGGTCACGGTCCTTCCACCGAGAGCGACTTGCCGATCAGGTCGAGGCGCCCGACACGTACCACAGCTACCTCAGAGAACCGAAGGCCGGGTATCGCGCCAAGATAGATCATCGGCTGGGACTCCTCCCGCATGGCAGCGACCAGCCGAGCGACCTCCTCGGGGCTCGGCGTGCGCCGCGCAAGCGATTCGACCCGAGTAGCTTCACGGCTCGACACCAGATGCCGATCCCGAGGACCCCGCCCCACCGCGCCTCGCCCTCGTCTCGGTGCTGGCGAGATCTAGGCGTAGGGGACAAACTCGTTGCCCGCTTGCTCGGCAGACTCTCCTATCAGCTCTGCTCGCGACGCGCCGGTGTTCTCCCATTTGCCATCAATGACTGGTCACTACTATACCGCCGAGAGCAATATGCGATTTTATGTCTGTCTACTGCAGACTTTTATTATGTCACTCTCGCTGCCACTGAATCAGAAGAAACCCCTTATGTTATAAGGCCTCCATGCTTCCATGAAGCGGCTCTTCATGGATTCTGGGGGCTCGTATCACATCCGTGTAGTTACACCTTACCTTTTAGCAGTAGGGACCTTCGCCTCTGGCGTCACAGTGGCTTCCGGTGCAGAGTCAAGAAGAACGCAGGGAAGCGCATGAGCGAGGTAATCGAGGGTCTGGTTGCAGCGAGGACAACCTCTCAGCCTTCAGCATCCGTGGAGAAGGTCGCGCCATGTGAGCGTTCAACCACCAGCAGCACCGTTCTCCGATCCCGATTCTCTACCGACAAGGTGTTGCGGTTCTCTCAGACGGGATGTCGTGTCCTGGTGTGCCTGGACCGCACGA
>JBKQMT010000028.1:0-4639 GCA_052146595.1 Acidimicrobiales bacterium | reverse complement strand
CTAGCTTCGTCAGCCCGGGTTCATCGGTGGTTCAAGGCTAAGTACGACAAAGAAGCCTCCGCCTTGGCGCCATAGCTCCCTGAGCGCCCGCACGGTTCACCGAGGATCGCAAGTGTCCGCTTTCGGCTGAACCCCTCGGATCTCGTTCCGGTCTTCTCTACGGAGCCGGTTCACCACGTGGACGCCCGATCGTCCGATCTGAGCAGGCAAGTCCAAAACGGGTGCACTCGTCCGGCCACGACCGATCAGACGGTTCTCGTGCATCGTGGCGGCTGGATGTGGGCGGGCGCGTGCCCCGTCACTGCACGTGCAAACTGCAGAAGTCTACGATCCTCCGTCACTGCCGGGCTGGAGACGCGCAAATAACAACTAAGGAATAAGGTCAATTGGCTGTGGCCGACGGGGGCGTAATCGGCAGGGAGCGCCTGTCGGGCGGATCACCGGAACCGTCGATCTGGAGGGCCGCTACCTCCGCCAAGACCGTTGGGCGACCACACAGATGAGACGTTCGGTCGGTTCTGCCGTGGTTGGCGAAGGGTCGCTCACCGTCGTGACAATGAGGTGGAAGTTCGCGTCGGCGGGCCGACATCGCGGATCTCCGACCGGCGACCGAGGCTGAGCTACCGGCTCTGGGGATGCGTTAGGTTTCCCGTATGGACCGAACTGCGCAGGTCACAAGGGCAGGCGACGGCCGAACCGTCATGTTCGCCGAGTGGGGCGACCTCGATGGCAAGCCGGTCTTCACACTCCACGGCACACCTGGATGCCGGCTCGACCGTCATCCCAACGAAGATCTCGTGCGCTCGACTGGAGCTCGCGTCATCACTTATGACCGCGCTGGCTACGGGGGCTCGGATCGCCATGGTGGGCGGGCAGTGGCGGACTGCGTGGGAGACGTGGTCGCTGTCGCCGACGCCCTCGGCCTCGACCGCTTCGCTGTCATGGGCGGTTCAGGGGGAGGGCCCCATGCGTTGGCTGTCGCTGCCCTCCTTGGCGATCGGGTGACCAGGGTGATATGCATCGTCGGGCTGGCTCCTTATGAAGCTTTGGGGGACGACTGGTTTGCTGGCATGGACCCCGAGAACGTAAAGGAGTTTGGTTGGGCGCTGGAGGGCGAAGCCCGGCTTGCCAGAGAGCTCGAGCATGAGAGCGAGACGCTTCGTGAGATAGCGTCCGTCGACCCATCGGCGATCCTTGGACAGTTCAACTTACCGCCGTCGGACAAGGAGGTTCTCGCCCGGGAAGACTTCGCCCAAGTCCACCGGGAGTCGATAGTCGAGCAGACCCGCAACGGAGTCTGGGGCTGGGTCGATGACGACATTGCCTTTGTCCAGCCCTGGGGTTTCGACCCGGCGACCATCACCGTGCCGTCTCAGGTTTGGTATGGGACCTCGGATGTCATCGTTCCTCCGGCTCATGGGGAGTGGATCGCTCGAACCGTCCCTGGTGCAGTCGTCAGATTGAACGCGCTCGGGCACTGGGGTGATCCTGATGCCGACCGCGTCGAGTCTCTTACCTGGCTGACGGCAGCGACAGGATAGTTCTGTCGATCTCGCTGCCAGGACAGAGGATGATCGCCACGGTCTCCGAGCACCGCTGAAGTATCGGTCGGTGGCGGTGGGTAACAGAACGTCACCCTGAACGCGACGATGTCCCGCCCCTTGTTGAAGTTCGGCGGTGGCCACAGCTTGTTCAAGCGGCTTGATGATCGTACTCAGAGGATGTTTCAAGCGTCGGGTTGACCTCGCGGCGGAGGGCTTCGACGAAGGCAGGCATGTCCCTGTAGCCCTTGATCCGCCTGAAGGACCGCTCGGCTTCGAGCATCCCGACGGCGACCCAGCGCCTTTTCATCGAGCCGTCCTTCCAGCGCGTCACGCGGCCGGTCGTGCGCCGGGCGACGGAGATCATCGACTCGATGCAGTTGGTATTGGTGAGGTTCTTTGCGAGCTGCTGGGTCACCTTGAGCCGGCGGGCGGTGAACATCTCCTCGAGCCCCTCGCGAAGCGACGCCGCGGCGTCGGGATGGTCGCCCTGCAGCTCGGCGGCGAGGCGTCTCGCCGCCTCGAGGCCCCTGTTGGCCTCGGGCTGGGCGAAGATGACCGCCAGGCGCTTGTCGATCGTCTCGCCCAGCTCCTTTGGCAGGTGGTCCCTTAGGTTCCGCCGCTTGTGAAGAGTGCAACGCTGCACCCGGGCCTTTTCGCCGAAGACCTTGTGGACGCCGGCGGCGAGCGCCTTGGCGCCGTCGATCACGCACAAGATGCCCTTCGAGAAGTCCAGTCCCCGCTCGACCAGGTCGGCGAGAAGCGAGGTGACGACGGTCTTGTTCTCGGTGTCGCCGAGCCACAGCCCGACCGGCACCTTGGTGCCGTCGGTGGTGACGACGAGGGCGACGACGCAGCACTGACCGGCCACCTCGAGCCCGTCGATCATCAACACGGCGAGGTCGAGCCCAGAGAGGCTACGCGCCATCAGCTCGGCGAGGGCCTTCTCGGTGGCGGCGACAAAGCGCCTCGAGACAGCCGACTTCGAGACAGAGCGCGAGCGTTTGTCGATCTCGGCGCCGAGCGGCTCGGCGACATCTTGATGCCGCCGGGTGGCGACGCCGGCCAGCATTCGCTCGACGACGAGGGAGTTGAGCAGGTCCTGGGCGCTGAAGGCCTTCCAGGTGCCGAGAGCGATCTCCTCGCCGGCGAGGGTCCGTCCCCGTGGCCGCTCGACGGTCACGAGCCGCCCACCGAAGACGAGCGGTCCCTTTGTAGTGCCGTGCCAGCTGCCGGTGCGGGCACTGCGGAGCTTGGCGTGCTTGGGACCGATACGCGAGCTGAGCTCGGCATCCATCATCTGATACAGCACAGCCAGCCCCGTTGCCGAGGCGAAGGCGAGCAGCCCCTCACGCATCGCGCCCGCGACCTCGGCCAGGGCGAGGGTCACTTCCTCGGGCAGGCCCTCCAGCTCAGCGGCCTCCTCCGCTCGCGCGACGGTGACGACGGGTACTTTCTTACTCATCGGTGGTCCCCTTCCTGGGTTGTTCTTGGCGGAACACCCGACACCTACCAGATGGCAGGTCTCAGGCGGGGGACCACCGCCTCACTTCAACAATCCTTGGGGCAACGTCGGAGAAAGCGCACGCGATAGTCAGCCCCGGCACCCCGGCGTCCAACTGGTACTTGGCTAGTGGGTCAGAAAGTCACTTTCTCGACAATGTTGTTGCCGTAGTCGGCGATGAACAGGTCCCCATGGGCGTCCACAGCCACCCCGCCCGGGCTATTAAGAGCCGACTTGGTGGCCGGGCCCGGCGTCGGCGGCCCGGATTTGCCAACCACACCAGCAACCACCGACAGCATCCCGGCGGGGGTGACCTCCTCCACTAGGTTGTTGCCGAAGTCGGCGATGAACAGGTCCCCATGGACGTCCACAGCCAGGCAGCAGGGGTCGTTAAGAGCCGACTTGGTGGCCGGGCCCGGCGTGGGCGGCCCTTCGGCACCGTCCCCGGCGAATACCGACAGCATCCCGGCCGGGGTGACCTCCTCCACGACGTTGTTGTTCTGGTCGCCGATGAACAAGTCCCCGCGTGCGTTCAAGGCCACCTCGGACAGATCGTTAAGAGTCGACTTGGTGGCCGGGCCCGGCGTCGGTGGCCCGGATTTGCCAACCACACCGGCGAACACCGATAGCCGCCCGACGCGGGTCACCTCCTCGACGAGGTTGTTGTTCGCGTCGCCGATGAACAGGTCCCCGTCGCGGCCGAGAACAACGCCCTGCGGCGCGTCAAGAGCCGACTTGGTGGCCGGGCCCGGCGTGGGCGGCCCTTGCGAGCCATCCCCGGCGACGATTGACAACCGCCCGGCACGGGTGACCTCCTCCACTACGTTGTTGTTCAGGTCGGCGATGAACATGTTCCCCTGGGCGCTCAGCGCCACCCCGGCAGGCCCGTCAAGTGCCGACTTGGTGGCCGGGCCCGGCGTGGGCGGCCCTTGAGAGCCGTCCCCGGCGACGATTGACAGCCGCCCGGCTGGGGCGTGGGAAAAGGGCGTGGCGGTGAACGTGCCTCGCGTCGAGGCCCCGGTCGCGCCAGCCGGCATGACCGCCACCATCGCCGCCAGCATCACTCCCGCACCGGCGATCGGAAGGATACGCCGCAACAGTTTCGCACGCATGATGCCTCCCTTCTAGTAGCCAATCAGAGAGGCGTCGGGAGCGACCAAACTTCGGAGGAACGTGGCGACTCTTCCGAGGCGCATACATCTCAACTCGCAGACCAAGGCGCTCGGTCGCTGGTCGGGCGCTCGGTCGCTGGCTCGGTCGCTGGTCGGGGCCTCGGCTGGCGGGAGTTTAGTCTTATGGTCTGTCAATTGCTAGCGGATCGTAAACCACTGGACAACACTTGCGACCAGCACGTTCCCCGAGGGCCGTTGACGCAAACTCAACCCAGATCGCTCCGCCCATAAAATCGACGGCGCGCCAGAACGACGTCCGCCTCGCGGTTCCAGGTAGCGGAGACCGCGCACAGAGTCGGCGATCTGCGTCGGTCTCTCTCGCCCCTGCACTGCTAATCCCTTGCTAATCCACGGGTTCAGACCGCCTGGACAGGGCGGCACTTCCTGGACGGTGCGAGATACAAAGCCCCAACTCAGAGCTA
>JBKQMT010000027.1:0-3216 GCA_052146595.1 Acidimicrobiales bacterium | reverse complement strand
GCGGGTAGCCGAGGTTCTTCAGCGCGCGCGGCACGGTCTGGTTGACGATCTGCATGGAGCCGCCGCCGACCAGCTTCTTGAACTTGACCAGGGCCAGGTCGGGCTCGATGCCAGTGGTGTCACAGTCAAGCATGAGGCCTATGGTGCCAGTAGGTGCGAGTAGACTGGCTTGGGCGTTTCTGTACCCATTTGTCTCGCCTAGTTTGATGCATTCCTGCCAGGTTTGGCTGGCCAGTTCGAGGACCTCCCGGTCCATGGTTCCGACTGGGCGGATATTCTCGCTGGCGTCCGCGTGCTTGCGGATGACCCGCTTGTGCGGCTTGGCGTTGCGCTCGTAGCCGTCGTAGGGGCCGACGACCGCGGCTAGTTCGGCCGAGGTCTTGTAGGCAGCGCCGGTCATCAGCGAGGTGATCGCGGCGGCGATGGTCCGGCCGCTTGCTGAGTCGTAGGCGTGGCCGGTGGCCATCAGCAGTGCGCCCAGGTTGGCATAGCCGATGCCTAGCTGGCGGAAGGCCCTGGTTGTGGCGGTGATCTTCTCCGTGGGGAAATCTGCGAAGCAGATCGAGATGTCCATCGCGGTAATGATCAGATCGGTGATCTTCGCGAACCGTTCGGCGTCGAAGGTGTCATCGTCGCGGAGGAACTTCAGCAAGTTGATGCTGGCCAGGTTGCAGGAGGAGTTGTCGAGGTGGACATATTCCGAACAGTTGGCGACCACTGTGCCGCCGACGATGTAGGAGTGGTTCCTCGGCTCGGTGAGGTTGTAGGTGGTCTCGAAACCCTTGGACTCGCGGCTGATCATGCGGACCGTGCGGTCAACCTTGTAGAAGCCGGTGTGCTCGACAATCTCAGTCAGCTTGGCCTGCTTGCTGGGGAGGCCGAAGCCGACGAGGCGGTGGAACTGCCGGATGGCCGTGGCGGTGATGCGCAGGTCGTAGGAGGGGCCGTCGGAGCCGTAGCTGACTTCGGTGCCGTCCTTCCTGGTGTAATGGAAGGACGACTCCTTGCTCTGGCTGGTCGTATAGATGCGCGAGGCGATGCCGAGCGAGGCGAGAAGCTCTTGGACCCCCATGAGCAGTTCCTCCGAGCGGCTGCCCAGGCCGACATATCGGGTTTCGTTGCTGGCCTGGTTTACCACACAACCGTCTGCGTCGAATAGGCCGCTCAGGAAGGCGGTGACCGCCTCCTCGGGAGCCTCGTAGACCGAGGAAGGGACCACCTTGTCCGCGGCCCGTCCCTCGGCGACACCCAGCTGGTATAGGAACTGGCCGAACGCCGGCCGGGTCACGCGCAACTGCAACGTGCTGTTCGCCTGCACGCTCGGCTTACTCTCGAAGCCCGTGATGCGAGTAAGCAAGGCATGGTGCCTGGGCAGGATGATGGCTTTGTCTTCGTCGGAACCGTAGACGGTCACCGTTCTGCCCTTGGCGGTGTCGATGCAGCCGTCACCGATCAGCCAGCCCAAGTAGTGGGCGAACTCTTCGTCCCACTTGCTTGGGACTTGCAGCGGCTTGCGGGTCTTCTCGTACTCGACCGTGAGGATGGCTTGCATGGGGAGCCGGTTGTCGGCCATGGGGCGTGGCGCGTGCTGGAAGGAGCGGACCACCCTGTGGTCGGGGGTCAGCGCTTCAGCGTGGACCCAACCTCTGTTGGCGGTCCAGATCCGGTGGCCGGGAGTGCAGCGCAGCCTGGAGCCGTCTGAGAAGCGGAGCTCGAGGATCTCGTTCCTCCCGGTGACCATGTACCGCGTCGGGGATGTTGCCGTTATCCGATCCTCGGGATCGATCTTGGCCGTAACGTCGTTGGTGTAGATCGCGAACTCCTCCTCGTTCGCGGCTCGGCACACCAGGTCACCGATCCGGATGAGTCCCTTATCGGTGAGAACTCGCTGGTCGGCAGGGAAGCACGGGTTACTTGCGGTGATTCGTCCGGATTCGGGGTTGGTGTGCCAGTCGTTGATCGTGCCGTCGTACTGGATGCCGGGGTCGGCGCACTCCCAGGCCGCCTGGGCCATCATGCGCATCAGCTTCCGCGCATCGACCCGCTCGACGACCTCGCCGGTGCGGCGGGCCAGCAGGTCGAACTCCTTGCCTTCCTCCACCGCGCGCATGAACTCGTCGGACACGCGGACGGAGTTGTTGGCGTTCTGGTACTGGACGCTGACGATGTCCTTGCCGCCCAGATCCATGTCGAACCCGGCGTCGCGGAGCACCCGCACCTTCTCTTCCTCGCGCGCCTTGGTCGTGATGAAGTCGGCCACATCCGGATGGTCGACGTCAAGCACGACCATCTTGGCCGCGCGCCGGGTGGCACCGCCGGACTTGATCGTGCCGGCCGAGGCGTCGGCGCCGCGCATGAAGGAAACCGGGCCGCTCGCCGTGCCGCCGGAGGACAGCAGCTCCTTGCTTGACCGGATCTTGGACAGGTTGACGCCCGCGCCGGACCCGCCCTTGAAGATCAGGCCCTCTTCCCGGTACCAGTCGAGGATGGCGTCCATGGTGTCGTCCACCGCCAGGATGAAGCAGTTGTGGACCCGCAAGTTGCCGGACAGGTACTCGCCGCTCTCGGTCTGGATGTCGTAGACCTCCATGACACCCAGCTCCTCGATCCGGTCGATTTCGGCGTCGCCATAACGGTCGTGCTGGTGCCATTGCAGCATGTCCCCGGGCCGCAGGCTTCCAGCTGGCACGAAGCGGCCGGTATCACGATCAGATGACCGCCAGACGAGGTGATCCGACGTTACGTCGAGGGTGTAGCCGGCCTTTGTGTGAAGCCGGAGCACCTGCTTTGCGCCGTTTGCTTTCGTCGCGACGATCTGGGTCACGCCGCGTGCGTCGTAGACCTTAGTGCCAACGGCGTCCTCTTCAACCAGCTTGCCGATAGGAACGAGCCCCGCTGGCGTGCTGACCAAGGCGTCGAACGGCTGGCATGCGCTGACCTGTTGCGGGGAGGCGGTGCCGACGTTGAACCAGACCGGGGAGTTGAAGCTGAAGATCTGGTGGACCAGGGCGTACCTGAGCTCATGCCCGAAGATCTCGGCGTCCTCGTCGGTGGCGAAGTAGCCGTGCTTCCGGCCCGCCCGCTCGTAGGTGTCGACGACCCGGTCGACGAGCTGCTTGAGGCTCCACTCGCGCTGCGGTGAGCCGACCGCGCCGCGGAAGTACTTGGTGGTCACGATGTTGGCGGCGTTCACCGACCAGAAGTCGGGAAACTCCA
>JBKQMT010000026.1:0-3890 GCA_052146595.1 Acidimicrobiales bacterium | reverse complement strand
GCCTCGCACATGGCCCGCCTCCCTCGCTGGTAGAGAACGTATGTTCGTAACCTAGCAAGGGGGTGTTTCACCCCGGGAGGGGGCGCAGGATCCGTGAGGGGGCGCAGGATCCGGGAGGGGGCGCAGGATCCGTGACGAGGCGCAGGCGCCGGGAGGGGGCGCAGGCGCCGGGGAGTGCGACTGCCGGCAAGACCCGGTCAAGCCGCCGTTTCGGGCTTGCGGAATTGAAGCTGGGTGAGCGCTTCGTCCGGCACGCAGAGGTCGCCTGTTCCGGTACCGATGAAGAGGTCCGGCTTGAAGGAGCCGTGGAAGTCCGAGCCCCCGGTCGCGACGAGGTCATGTCGCCTCGCCATCTCGACGAGCCCGGCGCGGTCCTCAGAGGAGTAGCGGCCGTAGTAGCACTCCATCCCGCTTAGGCCGGCGGCGGCGAGCTCCCCTAGAACTCCTTCTAGTTCGGGCGTCTGTACGCCCAGCGAGAGCGGATGAGCGAGCACTACCACCGCCCCCGATGCTTTGGCCACAGCTATGAAGCTGGCGGCGTCGATACGTGCCTTGGGGACGTATCCCGGCGCTCCTTTGGCGAGCAACCTGTCGAAAGCGTCCTCAATGCTTGTCGCCGCGCCGTTGGCTACGAGGACGGCGGCGAAGTGGGGTCTGCCGATGACCGAGTCCCCAGCAACTGCTTGCACCTCTTCTAAGGTGATGGGCAAGCCGAGCTCCCTCAGCCGTTGCACGAGGCGCGCGTTGCGTTCCGCCCGGTCTTGACGGAGCCTTTCGAGCTCGGCTTGCAACGGGTTCTCGCCGGGCTCGGCGAAGTAACTGAGGATGTGCATCGCCCCGGGCGAGAAAGCACACGAGACCTCGCAGCCCGGTACGAACCCGACTCCTAGGCTCTCCGCCCGAGCTTTGGCTCGGGTCACACCGGCGAGACCGTCGTGATCTGTCAGAGCGATCGCCGCGCAACCTGCGGCCGCGGCCAGCTCCACGACCTTCTCGGGCGTCTCCGAACCGTCCGAGCAAGTGGAGTGCACGTGAAGGTCGATCACCGTGCCGAGCGTACCGCCACGTCCCGTGCCGACCACGAGGTAAGAGACTGTCCCAGCGTTTCTGTAAGTTGAGAGGACGAGGAGGTCGCGCCGATGGGAACTGTGGCCGTACGTACCGAGGGCCTGTCCAAGCACTACGGCAGCGTCCAGGCGCTCGAAGATCTCGACCTCGAGGTGCTCGAAGGTGAGGTCGTGGGCTACCTCGGCCCGAACGGGTCGGGCAAGACGACGACCATCCGCCTCCTGCTCGGGTTGATCCGCCCGACGGCCGGACGTGCCGAGATCTTCGGACTCGACTGCCAGCGCCAGGTCGTAGAGGCCCACCGACAGCTGGCTTACGTGGCAGGGGAGGCGAGCCTGTGGCCCTCGCTTACCGGTGCCGAGACGCTCCATCTGCTTGGCCAGGTGCAGGGCACAGTGGACGCCGCCTATCGGGACGAGCTCATCGCACGATTCGATCTGGATCCTTCCAAGAAGGTCAGGGCCTACTCCAAGGGCAACAGGCAGAAGCTGATCCTGATCGCCGCCCTCATGACAAGACCGGCGCTCCTGGTTCTCGATGAGCCGACGAGCGGCCTCGACCCTCTAATGGAGCAGGCGTTTCGCCACTGCGTCGCGGAGGCACGCGAGCGGGGCCAGACAGTCTTTTTGTCCTCGCACATCTTGAGCGAGGTTGAAGCGCTGTGCGACCGCATCGGGATCCTGCGTCAGGGCCGGCTGGTCGAGATGGGAACCCTGGCTGAGATGCGCCACCTTTCCGCTCTCACTGTCGAGATCACGTTCGAAGGTGAAGTGCCCGATTTCTCCGGGGTCCCTGGAGTGACCTCCGTTCAAGTGGTCGGCCATGTCGCGCGGTGCCAGGTGCGGGGAACGATCGAGCCACTGCTGAAAGTCTTGGCGGCCTCAGACGTCCGGGAGCTCTTGAGCCGGGAGCCATCCCTAGAGGAGCTCTTCCTTGCTCAGTACGGAGCGGCCGGCGCGCCGGCCCAGCCGAAAGAGAGCGGCGCGCCGGCCCAGCCCGAGGCCGCCAGCACGCCAGGCGAGGTCGGGGAAGCGTCGGCACATGCAAGCTGAGCTCGCGATCCGCCCGGCGGCCACGTCGCACGACATCGGGGCTTCAACCGTCATCGCCCGCCAGACGGCGCGCAGGGCCGTCCGCTCCGGAGCGTTGTGGGGCGTCGTATTCGGCGTGTACGTAGCCAGCCAGGCCCTGGCATACGCGTCGAGCTACAAGACCGCAGCCGAGCGAGCTCACCTGGCCAAGGAATTCGGGACGAACGCCGGCATTAGCGCCTTGGTCGGCCCCGCACATGACATCCAGACTGTCGCCGGCTTTACGGTCTGGAAGAGCCTCGCCGTGCTGGCCGTTGTCGGCGCTATCTGGGGACTTCTCACCGCGACCAGGTTGCTTCGCGGCGAGGAGGACGCCGGGCGTTGGGAGCTGCTGCTGGTCGGCCAAACGACGCGCAGGGCCGCCGCCGCTCAAGCACTGGCCGGCTTGGCCTGTGGCCTCGCGGCACTGTGGGTCGTCACCGCCGTCATCACACTCATGGTCGGACGCTCGCCGAAGGTCGATATCGGTGCCGGGGGAGCTCTATTCCTGGCTGTTGCCGTCGTGTCGGGTGCAGCGATGTTCCTCGCCGTCGGCGCTCTCGCGAGTCAGGTCGCCGCGACTCGCCGCCAGGCCTCCGCCTACGCCGGCGCCGCTCTCGCCGTGAGCTACGCGCTGCGGATGGTCGCCGACTCTGGCAACGGCCTCGGCTGGCTCCGGTGGGCGTCACCGCTCGGATGGGTTGAGGAGCTGCAGCCGCTGACGGCACCTCATCCCCTCGTTCTCTTGCCGATCGCCGCCTTCACTGCCGCCTTGAGCCTGCTCACCGTCCGACTGGCGGGAGAGCGCTATCTTGGGGGGAGCATCCTTCCTGATCGCTCGAGCTCGCGAGCGCACACACGGCTCCTGTTCGGGTCCACGGGTCTGGACATCCGCATCGCCCGGCCGAGCCTCGTGGGATGGGCCGTGGGAATCGCCGCCTACGGATTGCTGTTCGGGCTGGTCGCTAAGTCTGCTGGAAGCGCGATCTCGAGCTCGTCGAGTCTGAGCCAGGTCTTCTCGCGTCTCGGAGCAGTCGGTGCCGAGGCGTACCTCGGTGTTGCCTTCTTGATACTGGCTGCCGTGGTGGCGATCATGGCCGCCGGCCAGATCGGCACGATGCGGGCCGAAGAGGCCACTGGGCGGCTTGACAACTTTCTCGTTCGGCCGGTTTCCCGCTGGTCCTGGCTCGCCGGAAGGCTCCTGATCGCGGTCGTCGTCGTGGTCGTGGGAGGGTTGATCTGCGGGATCTTCACCTGGATCGGCGCGGCGAGCCAGCACAGCGGTATCGGCTTTTCGACCCTGCTCGGCGCCGGGCTCAACGTGGTCCCTCCCGCCGTGTGCCTCCTTGGCTTGGGAACCCTCGTCTTCGGTGTCTGGCCCCGCGCTACGACAGTTGTCACTTACGGGGTGCTCGTCTGGTCGTTCCTCATCGAGCTCCTCGGCGGGATCGTAGGCATCAACCACTGGGTGCTCGACACTTCGCTGTTCCACCAGATGGCGGCCGCACCGGCCGTGAGCCCGGATTGGACAAGCGGAGGGGCCCTTCTCGCCATCGGTGCGCTGGCCGCCATCTTCGGAGGTATCGCGTTCAGGTTCCGCGACCTTCAAAGCGAGTGACCAAGCCGGACTGGCAGCGCCCCGCTCAGCACTGCCAGTCTGGCTAGCCCGCGCCGCCGCCCGAGACCCCGCCCTAGCCCGCGCCGCCGCCCGAGACCCCGCCCTAGCCCGCGCCGCCGCCCGAGCCCCCGCCC